>NZ_JBPVJQ010000004.1:0-135000 GCF_051942715.1 Acidovorax sp. BL-A-41-H1
GTACTGGAATTACCCGAAAGGCACCGAGCAAACGCCCACTCATGCGCAGGAAACCAATATGGAGCGCCAGACCAAGCTTGTGGGAATCACCTCGGCGTGCATTGATTGCGTCGCGCTCGGCACCATCGAAGGTGAAAAATGCCTTCATCTCGAAGTCGCTGATATCGCGGGGGAGCCCACGCATCCCCAAAAACGTTGTGTGCCAACCCTGCATCGTGAACCTCAAAAGTGGGAGGCCACCATACCCGTTTACAAAGCGAACAGGAAAGTCAATGAAATCAACGGTCTACCCAGACCACCCCCGCGCCAGTGCTAGCTTTGCGTACCGTCACTTATTGCACTGAAAACGAGGAGACCCCAACCTGCGTTGCCTGAGTTCACGCCCAAAGAACTCAAGCCTAAATTCCAAAAGTACCTTCGTTGCACGGCTGAGCATCTAACTGCTCGCCAGGATCAAGGGCGCGATTCCGCACAAAACATCGTTGCTGCATGTTGGTGGTGCAACACTCGGCGACACAAAGGGCGTGAGGAGAATGCGCCAAATCCACAGAAATATCGGCAACGGGTGCAAAGCTTGATGAAAAAGGGCCGTTGGCACCCAGTTAGCGCGATAGCTGCCGCTTTCCGAGCCAACGCCTACGGAGTGGGCGAGCCTTCAAAACCAAGGGCAAGCGTGACTTCAGCAAAACTGACGAACCTGCAGGCGTTCCCGCAAGGCGGCTTGTGAATGCCTGCGTATCTGGCAGACCAACTGTTTGAGTTGGATTAAAGCAGTTGCGGGACTTCCATGGCGGTGGCACTTCGCGCGGTGCGGGTGCTGCTGCCATGGGAAGTATTAATTGAATCGCAGGGGCGGGCAGGCAGATCGGGCTCCCTTTGGGGGCCCTCTCTGTTAGTGGACTCCATCTCTGCAAGCAGCTGTAAAACCCTGCGGGATCCGAGCATTCGGGCCAGAAGCGAGAGGTGAACGGTGCTCCAATCGGGCTCCGTCAAATTCGACTCGAATGCCTCTTCTGTGAATCGCTTCCTCTCTTGGCCAGGCCGTGTGCGCCTGGCAGCTGTGCTGGCCCTGTCTCTCGTCAGCGTTGCTCTCCCGAATCTTTCCTGGGCGCGGTCTCCGCAGTTCGACAGCACAGCCCTGCTCACACCCGAGCCCAGCTCCTTTGCGCAGTGTCCGCAGTTCTTTGCGAACGGCGCGCCACCCGCCATCACGCCCCGGCCGCAGCTGCGCGAGCTTTGCTATGAAGCCTTTGCGGTCCTGCACTCTGGCGCCACAAAGACACCGGTGTTTGTGGCCCAGCGGTTGAACCGCAGGCTCATCGAGGATGCCGATGAGAAGCGGGCCAAGCGGTTCTTTGCAGATGCGCGACTCCCGAGTGGCGAGCGGGCGGAGCTGGAGGATTACAAAAACTCAGGCTATAGCCGTGGGCACATGGCCCCTGCAGGAGATATGCCAACGCCAACGGCCATGGCGCAAAGCTTCAGCTTGGCGAACATGGTTCCCCAAAACGCTCAGCACAACGGGGGCGCCTGGAACAAGATCGAGCAGGACACGCGGCACTATGTGAAGCGGGCCAAGGGAGATGTGTTTGTGATCACGGGGCCGGTGTTCACGGATGCGGGGCCACGTATTGGGGCCAATGGGGTGAAGGTGCCGACCTATCTGTACAAGCTGGTCTATGACGCCACGACCAACAAGGCCTGGGCGCATTGGCAGGAGAATCGCGAGGGCGAGACGGTGGGGCGGCCGATCAGCTACCAGGAGCTGGTGAAGAGAACCGGAGTGGAGTTTTTGCCAAGAAGTGCACTGCAGCATTGAGTGGTAGCAAGAGCCGTGTCAGGGGCGGCGGTATAAATCGGTCCTTTCCAACCTCTACACGCGAGCATCCATGAACCGCGCAGAACTCGTTGAAATCCTGGCTTCCAAGAATGATCTGTCCAAGGCCGCAGCCAATGCGGTGCTGGAAACGCTGATCGACACCATCCAGACCGCCGTCAAGAAGGGCGACGCCGTTCAGCTGGTGGGCTTTGGCACCTTCAAGTCCGCCAAGCGTGCAGCACGCACGGGCAAGAACCCATCGACTGGTGCTGCGCTCAAGATCCCTGCGAGCACGGTGCCGAAGTTTGTGGCGGGTGCGAAGTTCAAGGCGGTGGTGGACCCCAAGGCTGCCAAGCGCAAGGCGGACAAGGCTGGGAAGTAAGTACAGCGTTCTCGGTCGCTACCAAAACAAACCGCCACAGGCTCTTGCCGCTGGCGGTTTTGTTTTTGGGGGGCGCAGAAGGATTGCGACACCGGCTGTGCACCAGATACACCAAGGTGCGCTACCGGGGGCTGAAGAAGAACACGCTGCAGCTCAAGACGCTGTTTGCGCTGTCCAATCTGTGGATGGTGCGCCACCAATTGCTGGGGGCGCAGGGATGAGTGCGCCTGAAAACAGGCAAGGGGCCGCGAAAGCGGTGCAAGCGCCCCGAAATGGGGCCGCAAAACAAGGCTCAAGTGCTGCCAAAACGGCATCCATCGCCTCATCTGAAAACATCGGACTTGTAGCACTCACGAATCCGAGTTATTCAGGACATCCTTAGAGCAACGCGATCCATTCGACGTTGAGAACACCAGAGTACCCCATGGTTGAAGTATTTGAGCAATTCTTCTTGGGAAAAATTTCAAAAATACCGTTGACACATTCCATAACACCGTGCGGCATTGCCATGGCCACGCAGCACGCCACGGCCGCTACGCACAGCAGCAGCTGCGCGTGCAGCGGGCGCAGGCCAAACGGGCGGCTGCGGTCCAGTGCCAGCGGCGCGGGTGCGGCCGCTGTCGCAACCGCTGATGCGGCGGTCGCAGTGGAAGCCATTGATGCCGCAGAAGCGCCTGCAGCAGGCAACGCGGAAGCCGCAGGCGATGCGGATGCAGCCACCGCATCCAGCAGCACCAGCGGCGCCCTTTGCCGCATGCGCAGCGCCAGCAGCAGCATGCCCACGCCACACACCAGCCCCAGCAGCACATAGGTGTGGCGCCAGCCGATGGCGTCAATGCCATGCTGCACGATGGGCGGCCACAGCGCGCCCGCAATGTAGTTGCCGCTGGCGCAGATCGCCACCGCAATGCCGCGCCGCCTGTTCCACCACAGGGCGGTGTCGGCCATCAGCGGCGCAAACGTGGCCGAGCTGCCCACCAGCCCCATCAGCCCGTGCGCCAGCCCGAATATCCAGATGCTGCCCGACAGCCCCGCCCACACAAACCCGCCACACACTGCCACCGCCCCCACGCACAGCACCGGCATCAGCCCGTGCCGGTCGGCCATGCGCCCCGTCCACAGCCCGCCGATTCCCAGGCACACCATCATCAGCGTGTAGGGCAGCGATGCATCGGCACGGCCCACGCCAAACTCTGCCTGCACGGCGGGCAGCACCACCGAGACGACGTACATGCTGCTGTTGCCCAGCACCACCAGGCCCAGGGTGGTCAGCAGCCGCCACGCAGCCTGCGGGGAGTCGATGAGGGAGGCCGGGGCGGCGGCTGCGGCTGTGGTGGAGACGGGTCTGCGGGGCATCGGTGCAATTTACTCCAGGGTGTGGCAGGGTCAGGCGCAACTGGCGATCGAAAAAGGCGAGCAAGCGCTGTCCTGACAAGAGCGCCGGTCCTGGACCTGCGCGCTACCTTCTAAGCTGCGCGCGGTTCAGTTGTCTTGGCCGCTGCCGCCCGCCGCCCAGCCCACAACCCCTCCGCGCTGTACAGCGCCAGCGCCACCCAGATCAGCGCAAACCCCACGGCGCGCGGGCCGCTGAAGGTTTCGCCGTACAGGAACACGCCCATCAGCGCCAGGATGGACGGTGTGATGTACTGCAAAAAGCCCATGGTCGACAGTGGCACGCGCCGCGCGCCGGCGGCAAACAGCAGCAGCGGGATGGCAGTGACGGGGCCGCTCAAGATGAAGAACAGCCAAGTGTGGCTGTCGTGTGCGGGTAGCTGGCCGGTGTGGTTGCCCCACAGCAGCGCAGCGAGGGCCAGGGGCGCCAGCAGCATGGTCTCCAGCGACATGCCCTCCAGCGCGCCCAGCGCGGCTGTCTTGCGCATCAGGCCGTAGAAGCCGAAGGTCAGGGCCAGCAGCAGGGCGATCCAGGGCATGCGGCCGGTCTGCAGTGCCATCCACAGCACGCCGCTGGCGGCCAGCGCAAAGGCCACCCACTGGGCCTTGCGCGGGCGCTCGTGCAAAAACACAAAGCCCAGCGCCACGTTCACCAGCGGCAGGATGAAGTAGCCCAGGCTGGCGTCCAGTACATGGCCGTTGTTCACCGCCCAGATGTAGGTGAGCCAGTTGGCTGCCAGCAGCACGGCCGACACCGCAAACTTGCCCAGCAGCGCAGGGTTGCGGCGCACATCGGCCAGCCAGGCAAAGCGGCGCAGCGCCGCCAGCACGATGAGCACAAACACCAGCGACCACACCATGCGGTGCAGCACCACTTCGGTGGCGGCAGCGGCCTGCAGCTGCTTGAAGAACAGGGGGAACAGACCCCACAGGACATAGGCCGACAGGCCGTACAGGATGCCGCTGGACATGGAAGTGGATGAGGTGGAAAGGAAGAAAAACCGGGGCGGTGCGGGCCCGCAGCGCTAGCGGCGCATTCGCAGGCAGCGCCCGGAATAGCCACTCAGCGAAGAGGGAATGGACGGTACCACGAATGCCGCAGGGGCATCGGCCACCGCGGCGCTGCGGGAGGGCTGGCGCGGCGACGCCAAACGGGCATCTCTGCGGCCCTGTCGCGTACCGCGTGCGGCCGGGCTTTGGCAAGGGAGACGGCGCGTGAGCGCTGCCTATCCTTTTTAATCAGCCCACCTTCACCGATGCCCCGGTGGCATAGAACTGGCCGCCTGCCACGTAGTGCAGGGTGCGCAGCGCGTCCGGGGCGCCATCAAACTCCCAGTGGCCGTTCCTGAACACGCGGTCATCCGCCCAGGCGGCCTCGACCTCGCCGATGAAAAGGTCGTAGGCCTGCTGGTTGTGCGGCTCGGGGACCACGCGGCATATCAGCCACGCAGCGCAGCCCTGCACCAGGGGCGTTTCGTGCCCAGGCACCTCCAGCCACTGCACGCCGTGGCGCTCGGCTTTGTCGGGCGTGGTGCGGGCGCTGTCGGTGCCCACACCCAGGGTGAGCGTCGCCATGGCCACCGTGGGCAGCTGCAGCGCAAAGTGGCCGCTGGCCTCCACCAGTTCGCGCGTGCGGGTGGCCTTGTCCAGCACCACCGTCACCTTGGGCGGCACAAAGTCGAGCGCACAGGCCCACGCGGCGGCCATCACGTTGCGTTCGCCTCCGTGCGCGGCAGACACGAGCACGGTGGGGCCGTGGTTGATAAGGCGGTAGGCCTTGTCCAGGGGTACGGGGCTGAAATGGGTGGGCAGCATGCGCCCATGATGCCAAGGCCCCCTGCGCTGTGCCGTTGTGGGGGCGTTTCGTGCGCGACATGCGCTTGCGCTGCACCGCACGTACGATCGCCACCGGCCCCCTGCGGTTTGTCGGGGCGCCGCCGTTTCACTTATCAGAATCAAGGAGCAGGCATGTTCAGCCATGTGATGTTGGGGGTCAACGACCTCGAGGTTTCGCGCAAGTTCTATGACGCCGTGCTCGGCACCCTGGGCGTGGCCCCGGGCATGGCCAACAAGAACCGGTATTTCTACCGCAGCGCTGCCGGTACGTTTGCCATCTCCACCCCCATCAATGGCGAGCCCGCCTGCCATGGCAACGGCACCACCATCGGCTTTGCGGCGGCCTCGCCCGAGCAGGCCGATGCCTTCCACGCTGCAGGCGTGGCAAACGGCGGTGTGACGTGTGAAGACCCGCCTGGCTACCGCGAAGGCCCCACAGGCAAGCTGTACCTGGCGTATGTGCGCGACCCCGACGGCAACAAGCTGTGCGTGCTGCACCGCCCGGCGAAGCCTGCGCAATAACTGGCGACAAAGGGGCATGCCGGGGCGCCCTGGGCCCCGGCACCGCGCGGTGGGGGATACTCTGCGCCCCTGCCGCACTCACTGCCGCATGTGCGCAGGGCCTCCACCACAGGACCCCGCCTTTGAAATCCGCCAGCCCCACCACCTTCGACGAGGCCTACTACCAGCGCTTTTACTTCGACAAGAAGACCAGCGTGGTGGACCCGGAGCACATGGAGCGGCTGGGCAATTTCGTGTGCAGCTACCTCAAGTACCTGCGCGTGCCGGTACAGCGCGTGCTGGACGTGGGCTGCGGCATCGGCCTGTGGAAGGGCATTGTCGAGAAGCACTTTCCCGGCGCCAGCTACCAGGGCGTGGAGTTCAGCCCGTACCTGTGCGAGCGCTTCGGGTGGCAGCAGGGCTCGGTGGTGGACTACACGGCCAGCGCGCCGTTTGACCTCGTCATCTGCCAGGGCGTGCTGCCCTACCTGAGCCCGCCCGATCTGAAAGCCGCACTGCTCAACCTGGGCCGCCTGAGCAAAGGCGCGCTGTATGTCGAGGCCGTCTCGCGCGACGATTACGAGCAGGACACCATCGACGAAGACCTGACCGACAACCGCGTGTTCCGCCACCGGGCCGAGCTGTACCGGCGCGGGCTGCGCGAAGGCTTTGTGGAGCTGGGCGGCGGCGTTTGGCTGAGCCGGCAGGCGGAAGTGCCCACGTTCGCACTGGAGCGCACGGGCGGGCCTGGCTGATGCCCGGTCCTTCGGGCTTGCCTCGTCCATCCGCTGCCGCAGGCACGCCCGCTGCGCCCCACGCCGTATCGCGCCTGCGCACCGCGCGCCTGGCCCGCAGCGCCAAGCCCTTCCTGGCGCGCGGCGGCATCAAGGGCGAGCGCTGCCCCGGCTGCCGCCTCGTGCCCAGCCATTGCCTGTGCGCATTGCATCCCCTGGTGCCTACCCGCGCCGGCATGTGCCTGCTGATGGCCGACATCGAGCCCCTGAAGCCCAGCAACACCGGGTGGCTGATTGCAGACGTGGTGCCCGACACCTTCGCCTTTGCCTGGGCCCGCACGGAGGTGGACCCGGCCCTGCTGGCGCTGCTGGCCGACCCGCAGTGGCAGCCGTATGTGGTGTTCCCTGGCGAGTTCGTGGCACCCGAGCGTGTGGTGACGCAGGTGGCGGTGCCCCGAGCTGGAGTCGAACCGGCACGCGGCAAGCGCCCGCTGTTCGTGCTGCTCGATGCCACCTGGGCCGAGGCGCGCAAGATGTTTCGCAAGAGCCCATACCTGGCCCAGTTGCCGGTGCTGAGCCTGCAGCCCGAGCAGATCTCGCGCTACCAGCTGCGCCGCTCCCACCGCAGCGACCATTTCTGCACCGCCGAAGTGGCCGCGCTGTGCCTGGACCTGGCCGGAGAGCCGCAGGCCGGCGAGACCCTGCAGGCCTACCTGGACGTGTTCACGCACCACTACCTGCAGTCCAAGCACCAGTTGCCGCCGGATTGGCAGGGCGAAGCGCACGCGCGCCTGCGTGCGGCCCGCACGGCGTCCCCCACAGCGCTGCTGTAGCCGCTGTCCGGCCCCGCGCGCCCCGGTTCGGGTTTGCAACGACGACAATCCAGCGTTCCCCTTCCCTCACAGGACCCGATGAAAGCTCCCCCCCGCCTGCAGTCCCTCATCGAGGAAGGCCTGATCGACACCGTGGTCCGGCAGCTCATGAGCGGCAAGGAGGCCATGGTGTTCGTGGTGCGCAGCGGCGACAACACCCTGTGCGCCAAGATCTACAAAGAGGCGAACAACCGCAGCTTCCGCCAGGCGGTGGACTACACCGAAAACCGCAAGGTCAAGAACTCGCGCTCGGCCCGCGCCATGGCCAAGGGCAGCAAGTTCGGCCGGCAAGAGCAAGAGGCCGCCTGGCAGAGCGCCGAGGTCGATGCGCTGTACCGCCTGGCCGCTGCGGGCGTGCGCGTGCCCCAGCCCATCAACTTCCATGACGGCGTGCTGCTGATGGAGCTGGTGACCGATGCCCACGGCGACGCCGCCCCGCGCCTGAACGATGTGAGCTTTACCCCCGAAGACGCGCGCACCCACCACGCCACGCTGGTGGCCGAGGTGGTGCGCATGCTGTGTGCGGGCGTGGTGCACGGCGACCTGTCGGAGTTCAACATCCTGCTGGCGCACCTGCCGGGCGCGGATGGTGAAGAAGGCCACGACGGCCCCGTCATCATCGACCTGCCGCAGGCGGTGGACGCCGCCGGCAATAACCACGCCCAGCGCATGCTGATGCGCGACGTGGCCAACCTGCGCGACTTCTTTGGCCAGTTCGCGCCCGAGCTGCGCAGCACCCAATACGGCCCCGAGATCTGGAGCCTGTACCAGAGCGGCCTGTTGAGCAACGAAACGCCCCTGACCGGCCGCTACGCGCCCGACCGCGTGGATGTGGACATGCAGGCCGTACTGCGCGAGATTGACGACGCCCGCGATGAAGAGGCCGCACGCAGGCTGCGCATGGCCTCGCCCGCCTGAGCGTGCCCGCGCCCTTGCCGTACATTAGCCGCCCGCGCCGACGAACCGCTGCCACACACCCACTGCCGCACACTCCGTCGAACCCCGCCTACACACAACACGCCCCACCTGCCTCACCATGACCAAAGACCTCGCGCGACAGAACGAACTCAAGCCCATGGCCCTGTGCGAGCCCTGCCAGGGCATCCAGCGCAACTGGCGCAAGGCCCCCGGCCATGCCGAGCTGGTGCAGCGCGGCAACCGCAAGGAAGCACGCGACCATGGCGACGTAACCATCACCCGCTATGTGTGCGACCGCTGCGGCACCGCGTGGGAATACGAAAACGACAAGTCCAACCAGAAGGCGGGCTGGTCCGTGGTGGGCCGCTGAACCTGCGCGGCCATTTCCGGCCCCGCACGCCACGGAGCCCCACATGCTGCAACGCCGACAACTGCTGACCGCCGCCACCCGCACAAGCCTGGCCGCCACCGCACTGGCGCTGGGCCTGCCGCACGCTGCGCAGGCGCAGCCGGCCTACACCGTGTCGGCCCAGCAGCTGCACGACATGCTGGCGCAGAAGTTTCCGCGCACCGTGCCGCTGGCAGGCCTGCTGGACCTGACCCTGCAGGCACCGCGCCTGCGCCTGCTCCCCGCCACCAACCGGCTAGGCGCCACCATGGATGTCCAGGCCGCGGGCCCTGCGCTGCGCCGCAGCCACCCCGGCTCGTTCGACGTGGAATTTGCGCTGCGCTACGAGGCCAGCGACCGCACGCTGCGCGCGCACCAGCTGCGGCTGGGCCGGCTGGAGCTGGAGGGCCTCAAGCCCTCTGCGACCGAGCTGCTCAACGTCTACGCCCCTGTGCTCGCCGAGCAGTCGCTGCGCGAGGTGGTGCTGCACCAGCTGCGCCCGCAAGACACCGCGCTGCTCGACGGCCTGGGGTTGGAGCCCGGGCCCATCACCGTGACCGAAAAGGGCCTGAGTGTGGCCTTTGTGCGCAAGCCGTAGGCAGCGCCCGGGCCGCATCACCGCGCGCATGTGGCCCGGCAGCTCGCAGCGCAACCCAACACGGGTGCTATCGCTGCTTTGCCCAGGCGGGGCCCGCCTTCACGGTGCGCGCCGCTTGCCCGCAAATCTCTCCGCCTCATGAAAAAGGGCCGGCACCTCGCGGTGCCAGCCCTCGAAGGCGCGGGTTCTGCCATGCCTGCATCACAGGCAGGTCACCCGTGCGCTGGTGCATTTACATGCAGCAGTCCAGCATCTGCATGCAGCACTCGGCCAGCGTGTCGCAGCAGCAGCAATCGGCCGCGGCCATGGCAGCGCCAGAGCCCAGCAGCAAGGTGGCCAGCGTGGCCAGTTGGATGAAACGTCGCTTCATGATGGAAGTCTCCGAATAACGAATGGATGGATGGGACCAGGGGATTCAGGGCCTGTGCCGCGGTGAAACGCAGGCACTGGCGCGGCGCAAAAGCCGCTATCCCGGGGGCCGCCAGGGCATGAGGAAAGGTGCCGCAATCGCCGGGCCCAGCACCGCAAGCCCGTGGGCTGCAGGCACGGCCTGCGCCAGTTGCGCGCTGTGCGGGGCGGCGGCAGGTTGTGCGCACGCGGTGCAGGCAGCTTCGCACGCACCCGCAGCGTCCTGGCAGTCAAGGATGCAGCACAAGTCGTAGCGCTGTGCCACGGAAACGGTGGCGTGGGCTGCAAAAACACAGCCCAGAAACAATACGCATACAGCCCACCATGAACGCATGGCGCACTGTAAGCGGGCTGGCGGGCACATGCGCGCCGCGCGCACAGTAACCCGTGGCGACGGCGGGCCAAACGCTCCTTTGCCACGGGCGGCATGGGCACTGCCAGGCAGGCTTTGGCCATGGGATGTGGGGTCTATCTGACACCGGCGCACGCCGTTCACTGTCAGCCATCAACGTGCGGGCGGGGGATGCTGCGATAGCTGGCCTTCTGTCCGCGCTAGGAACCCTCTGCACGAATCGAGCGGGAAGTGTGCGCTGCGGATCGGGATGGGCTGCGAGGCGCAAAACGCAGCAATAGCCGTAGCTATTGCGAGTATTTGCAACTACGCAGACCACCCGAGACCGCAGATGCGCACGGCGCGGTGATTCGTGCAGAGGTTCCCTAGAGGTCCGCTCCACCACTGCCTTTGCCGCATTCGTTGCCCATGCCTTCCTGTCCCATCCCGCCACCCCGTCCGGAATCACTGGGCGACATCCTCGACTGCATGAGCGCTTTGGCATGCCGCGACGAACGCGTGGCGGTGGAAGACATGGTGGACGTGATCGGCACGCGCAGCTACGGCCCTTTTCTGGTGGTGCCCGCGCTGATCGAGCTGTCGCCCGTGGGCGGCATACCCGGCGTACCGACTGTGCTGGCCGCGGTGGTGGTGCTGTTTGCCGCGCAGATGCTGTGGGGGCGCAAGCGCCTGTGGGTGCCCGCCATGCTGGCGCGGCGTGCGGTGGCTGCGCGCCAGCTCATGCGGCTGGTGTCCGCCGTGCGGCCGGTGGCGCAGCGGGTGGACCGCTGGTTCCACGGCCGCCTGCATGCGCTGACCACCGGGGTGTGGATGCGGCTGGCAGCGCTGGTGTGCGTGGCCCTGGCCGTGCTGGTGCCGCCGCTGGAGCTGTTTCCGTTTGCCAGCTCGGCCCCCATGGGCGCCATCGCGCTGTTTGGTCTGGCGCTGATGGTGCGTGATGGCCTGCTGATGATCGGTGCCACGCTGCTGGCCGGTGCGGCCGTAGGTGTAGTGCTGGTGCTGCTGATCTGATCGTGCATGCCGGGTTGCGCTGTGCCTTTTGCCGCAGGCAAGCTTCTGGCGCCGTCCTACATCACCGCCGCGGCGGCCGCCCTACAAACGGATGGACCGGAGCGCGGCACACCACCGGGCTGCGCTGCCCCGTCACCTGCACCCGGCCGGCATGCCTGGTACCCGTGCAGCACCCATCCGACCCAACCCGAAGAAGAATCCCATGGCTTTTCTCCGCAAGAATTCCCCCGTATCCAGCCTTGCCGCGTCTGCCGGTACCGCGCCCGCATCTGCCCAGGTGGTGGTGATCACGGGTGCGTCCAGCGGCATCGGCCACGCCACAGCGCTGGCCTTTGCAGCACGCGGCGCCAGCCTGGTGCTGGCCGCCCGCAATGCCGACACCCTGGCCCCGGTGGCCATGGCCTGCCGCAATGCGGGCGCGGCCGCCGCGCTGGGCGTGCCTACCGACGTGACCGACCCCGAGGCCGTGGCCAACCTGGCCAGCACGGCGCTGCGGCACTACGGGCGCATCGACGTCTGGGTGAACAGCGTGGGCGTGGGGGCGGTGGGCCGGTTTGACGAAACGCCGCTGCAGGCGCACCGCCAGGTGGTGGAGGCCAACCTCATCGGCCACCTGAATGGGGCGCACGCGGCACTGCGGCATTTCCGCGAGCGCGGGCGCGGCATGCTCATCAACATGATCTCGGTAGGCGGCTGGGTGCCCGCGCCGTTTGCCGCGGCCTACACCGCCAGCAAGTTCGGCCTGCGCGGCCTGTCCGAATCGCTGCGGGCCGAGGTGGCCGACCTCCCCGATGTGCATGTGTGCGATGTGGCGCCCACGTTTGTCGATTCGCCGGGCCTCTCGCACGGCGCCAACTACACCGGGCACAACATCCATCCCAAAATTCCGCTGCTGGACCCGCGCCGTGTGGCCAGCACCATAGTGGCCCTGGCGCAATCCCCGCGCCCCCGCGCCGTGACGTGGATAGGCGCCGCTGCGCTGCCCGGCCGCGTGGCCCATGCCGTGGCGCCGCAGAGCCTGGGCGCGTTCATGCGCTGGGCGACCAGCCGCGCGCTGAACAAGGCCCGGCCTGTGCCGCAATCCGACGGCAACCTGTTTGCCCCATCGCGTGGCACAGGGATTGACGGTGGGCAACGCAAAGCGCAGCGCACGGCCGTGGGCCGCGTGGCCGCACTGGGCGCGCTGGGGTTGGCTATCGGCATCTGGGCCGCCCGCCGCGCACCCGTGCCGCGGCGTGGGTACTGACCGACGCGCTGAACGACGCTGCGCCGAGCCAGGAGGTTCGCGTTGGGTGGCACCCGCCGCGCACGGCAAGCGCACTGACTGACTTTTCTGTCCATTTCCAGGAGTCCCCCGTGGCTACAGCATCTCCCGATCCCACGACCCCATCCTCGCAGTCGGCCGCAGAGCGCGCCGAGGCGCCCTTCGCAGACACCTCATCTGCAGCTTCGCCATCCGGCGGCGCGCCTGCCGGGATTCCCTTTGTGCTGTACGCCCTGCGTGGGCGCGTGTACGCGGGCAACATCAAGCACAAGCTCATCGACCTGGGCCGCATGGGGCCCGAGCAGGACGGTGCCTGGTCATACCTGCTGGACGGTGACAAGGCCACCGGCAGCGGCTTTGTCGGCCCCGAGGAGGCGATGGAACATATTGCGGCCACCACCACGTTCCTGTTTCTGGATGGCCAGTTCACCGCGTTGGAAGACTTGGGCGGAACCGACCGGCCCGACCTGCAGGACGCGCCCAAGTGCGAGGTCACGCTCGACCCGCTGGGGCGCGGCGAACGGATGATCGACACGCAGGCTTAGCGCGATTGTGGTTGCCTTATTGCTATGTAAATAATAGCTAGTAGGGCAATTAAAACAAACGCTACAGCCTGTTTTTGCTCAAATTCTTGCGACCAACGGAAGTTTCAGGCGCATTGGTCGCCGGAAAGGCTGCCAGGAGGCACGGGGCACAAGGCTCGCCCCTCATCCACTCATACCTTGCCGGGCGCGTTCCGCGCGGGCAGCACGGCCGAATCGCCCGCCGCCCAGCCATCGCCGGGCGCCATTACCTTGTCCGGCGTCATCGGCGTGCTGCGCAGGCGGCGGCCGGTGGCGTGGTGGATGGCGTTGCTGATGGCGGCGGCCACGCCCACGATGCCGATCTCGCCCACGCCCTTGGCGCCCAGGCGGCTCACGATGCGGTCGTCCTCTGGCACAAAGATCACGTCGATGTCGTGGATGTCGGCGTTCACCGGCACGTGGTATTCGCCGTAGTTGTGGTTCATGAAGCGGCCCAGCGACTGGTCGCACAGGGTTTCCTCATGCAGTGCCTGGCTGATGCCCCACACCACGCCGCCCACCACCTGGCTGCGCGCGGTCTGCGCGCTCAGGATGCGGCCGGCTGCCACCGCGCTCACCACGCGCGTCACGCGCACGGTGCCAAACGCCTCGTCCACCCGCACCTCCACAAACACGGCCGAGTGCGTGGCGCGGGTGTATTTCTTTTGCTTGAGCACGTTGGGCAGCAGTAGGTGCTTCGACTCGATGCGGTCTTCGCCCGCCGCTGCCAGCGCAGCGGCGTACGTCACGCCAGACGATGGCTGGCCGCGCAGCTGCACGCACCCGTCCACAAACTCGACCTGTGCAAAACGCGAGTGCACCAGCGGGGATTCGGGCACGCGCCGCGCCAGCGCCCACAGGCGCTTTTGCAGCTTCTCGCACACGCCCTCCACCGCCGATCCCACGGTGGCCACGTGCGACGAGCCGCCCTCCACGGGCGCTACCGGCAGGCGCGAATCGCCCAGCCGGAAGGTGACGTTTTCCAGCGGCAGGCCCAGTGCCGCGGCGGCGATCATCGCCATCACGGTGTAGGTGCCGGTGCCGATGTCCGACGCGGCGCTGGACACCTCCAGCCGGCCATCGGCATGGAAGACTGCATGCGCGCGCGCAAACATCTGCATCGCGTCCCACTGGCCAGTGGCCATGCCCCAGCCGATCAGCTCGTGCCCCTCGCGCATGCTGCGCGGCTCGGGGTTGCGCCGCTCCCAGCCAAAGCGCTCGGCCGCCTGCGCGTAGCAGGCGCGCAGCTCCTTGGTCGAATACGGCAGGCCCTTGGCCTGGTCGCGTTCGGCGTAGTTCTTCAGCCGCAACGCCACCGGGTCCATCTGCAGCGCGCAGGCCAGCTCGTCCATGGCCACTTCCAGCGCGTGCATCCCGTGGGCGCCGCCGGGCGCGCGCATGTCCATGGGGGTGTACTGGTCCAGGTCCACCAGCTGGTAGCCCAGCCGCACGCTGGGGCATTGGTACAGCTGGCCCGACCAGTTGACCACCACCTCGCAGTAGTCTTCCTTGCGCGATGTCTCGGCAATGGCCTCGTGCACGACGCCTTGCAGCGTGCCGTCCGCGGCGGCGCCCAGCTTCACGCGCTGCCACGTTTCGGGCCGGTGGCCGAAGGTGAACATCTGCTGGCGCGTGAGCACCACGCGCACCGAGCGCTCCAGGTGCAGCGTGGCCATCACGGCCAGCACCAGGTTGTATTGCGGCCGCAGGCCCGAGCCGAAGGCACCGCCCACAAACGGGTTCATCACCGTGACCTTGTGCTTGCCCAGCCCGAACACGCGCGAAACCAGCCAGCGGCAGTTCTGCGAGCCCTGCGTCTTGTCGTAGATGGTCAGGTGCCCGTCTGCGCCGCGGATGACGGTGCTGGCATGCATCTCCATCGGGTTGTGGTGCTCAGCGCCGCTGTAGAACTCGGCATCTACCTTGGCTGCGGCCTGCGCCAGCGCTGCATCGGCATCGCCGGTGGGCTTGGGCGGGGGTGAGTACCCGGCCTTGAGCGGTGCGGGCTTGTGCCCCCGTGCCAGGCTGCCCAGCAGGTCGGTGTCGTGCGGCGCGGTGTCGTACTGCACCCGCACCAGCGATGCGGCGTAGCGCGCGGTCTCGAAGGTCTCGGCCAGCACCAGCGCCACGGGCTGGCCGCTGTAGTGCACCTGGTCATCGGCCAGCGGCTTGAAGGGTGACCCGGCCGGTGCCGTCATGTCCTTGTAGAACAGGTCCATCTTGCGGATGTGGGGCCGGTGGGCGTGGGTGAGGATGTCCAGCACGCCGGGCACGGCCAGGGCGTCATCCAGCTGCAGCGCCGTGATGCGCCCGCGCGCCACGCTGCTGTTGACCACCACGCCCCACACCAGGTCGGGCGCGGGGTATTCGGCGGCGTAGCGGGCCTGCCCGGTCACCTTGGCTTCGCCGTCGATGCGCGGCACGGCATTGCCCAGCGCAACGCGCCCGGTGCCCTGCGGCGCCAGCGGCTGCACGGGCTTCATCGGTTCGAAATATCCGTTCATGGTGCGGTGTCCTGCGCGAAGGGGCTGCCGTTGCTGTCATGGCTGTCCTGACGGTCGTGGTTGGCTCCGGTGTCGCCGGTGTTGGCCACCGTGCCCGCTGCCGCAGTGGCCAGCGCCCGCACCACGGCGCGGCGCGCGAGCGGGATCTTGAAGCCGTTGTGGCCTACGCCGCTGCCATGGGGCGTGGCGCCTTCGGTCAGCAACGCAGCGGCGGCTTCAAATGCGGCGGTGTCGGGGAGTTGGCCCTGCAGCAGGGCCTCAGCCTCGGGGCGGCGCCAGGGCTTGTGGGCCACGCCGCCCAGGGCAATGCGTGCACGGGCAATGCGGCCGTCGGCGCCGATCTCCAGCGCGGCCGCCACCGACGCCAGCGCAAACGCATACGAGGCCCGCTCGCGCAGCTTGAGGTACACCGAGTGCGCGGCAAAGCCGCCCGGCCCGGGCAGGTCGATGTGGGTGATGAGTTCGTCGTGGCGCAGCACGGTGTCCTGCTCGGGCCGGTCGCCGGGCAGGCGGTGAAAGTCGGCAAACGCAATGTCGCGCGCGCCAGCCGGGCCCTGCACATGCACCACGGCTTCGAGCGCGGCCAGCGCCACGCACATGTCGGACGGGTGCACGGCAATGCAGTGCGCGCTGGCCCCCAGGATGGCGTGTTGCCGCGCAATACCGGCCTGGGCCGGGCAGCCCGTGCCGGGCTCGCGCTTGTTGCAGGGCGTGGCCGTGTCGTAGAAGTACACGCAGCGCGTGCGCTGCAGCAGGTTGCCGCCGTTGCTGGCCATGTTGCGGATCTGCGGCGACGCGCCCGCCAGAATGGCCGACGACAGCAGCGGGTAGCGGCTGCGCACCAGTGGGTGGTAGGCCGTGGCCGCGTTGCGCGCCAGCGCGCCCAGGCGCAGGCCGCCACCGGGCAACTCGGTGATGTCGGCCAGATGCAGGCGGTTGATGTCGACCAGCGTGGCGGGCCGCATCACGTTTTCCTTCATCAGGTCGAGCAGGTTGGTGCCGCCCGCGATGGGCCGCGCCGTGCCGGCTGCGGTGGTGGACGGCGGCTGCGTGCCCACCATGGCCATGGCGGCCACCGCGGAACCCACCGAATCGGCCGTGCGAAAGCTGAAATTGTTCATGCCGGCACCGTGCCGGTGACCACGGGCGTGTGCGCCGTGCGGGAGGCCGGGTGGGCATCGCCCAGCGCCACCTGGCACACCGCGGCGGTGATCTGCGGGTAGGCGCCGCAGCGGCAAAGGTTGCCGCTCATCAGCTCGCGCACCTGGTCCACGGTGCGCGCTTCGCCCTCGCGGATGAGCCCTACGGCTGAACACAGCTGGCCCGGGGTGCAGTAGCCGCACTGGAAGGCGTCGTGCTGCATGAAGGCCTGTTGCAACGGATGCAGCGGGATGGTTTTGTCGGCGTCTTGCCCATTGGGCGCCGCTGGCGCACCGCCGGTCTCCAGCGCCGCCAGCCCTTCCACCGTGGTGATGCGGCAGCCATCGCGCATCACTGCCAGCGTCAGGCACGAGAGCACGCGTTCGCCGTTGACCAGGACGGTGCACGCACCGCACTGGCCCTGGTCGCAGCCCTTCTTGGTGCCGGTGAGGTTCAGTCGATCGCGCAGCAGGTCCAGCAGGCTCACCCAGGTCTCGACAGGCAGGGAATGCGGCTGGCCGTTGACGGTGAGCTGCACTGTGTGCTTTTCCACCGCTGCAGCAGGCGCCGCGGGGACGAAGCCCGGGGCTGCATGCTTCGGTGTCGGTAAGGCTGCGGCTGCCGCAGCAGCAGGGGGCGTGGCGAGGCTCATGCGGGGGCTCCTGGGGCAGGGACCCTGCAGGGTCCGGCTTTGTTGCGATGATTTTTGGACCGCGGCCCGCCGGACGGCTGTCAGACAGGGCCGCTATTGCCCCGTGGTGCGGGTGGTGGGTCGCCTGAATTCCATCACCCGGTCGCGCAGTGGATGCGGCCAGCTGACGGGCGACGCTGGGGTACGACCCTTCAGATAACGTGTTCGCTGCACCTGGGTGGGATCGATGATGGCCCACATGTTTGTGTACCAAGGCACGTTCGACGCAAGCCAGAAGGGGCTGATGCTGGAGGCTTAAGGCCCAGCTTCAAGGGCGATGGCCAGACCGCGCGCTACCGTGACGTGATCACGCTGGTGCGCGCGAGCGAACGCACGCTGACCTCCTTCGGCCACCAGCCGGACGGGAGCTGGTACGGGCCTGGAAATAAACCGTGGTTATTTGTGGATATCCATGGTGTACTGCTTTTCTACATACACATCCGGATCGCGCCAGTGAAAACATTCATGAGAAATCTGGCCGGTCTGCACGCGCTTTGGTGCGCGACATTCGCGTGGGCCTTGCTTGCCTTGGCCTCGCCGGTCTCCGCCGGGTCGCACCCTCTTCCAGTGGTTCAACCCGCCGGCATCCTTTTCATCGTGAGCGATGTGGGCGACCACCAGCAATTGGCGGCGGCGGCGGGCCCTTCGCTTGAGGTGGTGGTGCTGGATGCGAAGGGAGACGGGCTGGACCAGATGGCCGATGCCTTGGCCGGGCGCACGCATGTTCCTGCTGTGCATCTGATCTCGCACGGCAGCAGCGGCGCATTGAATCTGGGATCTGTAACGCTGAACCGGTCAACGCTTGCGCAGCGTGGTGCAGCCCTGGCGCGCATAAGGGCAGCGCTGGCAAACGATGCAGACCTGCTTTTGTACGGCTGTGAAGCCGGCCTGGGGCAGGAGGGGCAGGAGTTTGTGGCCATGCTGGCGAGCGCAACCGGGGCCCGGGTGGCCGCCTCCACCAACCTGACGGGTGCGCGCGAACTGGGCGGTGACTGGGTGCTGGAGCGCACGACGGGAGTGTTGCGCAGTGCGGCGCTGGACTTCCCCGATTACGGCGCCGTCCTGGCCACGGTGGCGGGAACGGTGGCGATTCCCTTTGGTCTTCCGGATGGGAGTTTTTTCACCCCGAAGATGGTTGATGGCCAAGCGTCCACGGGGACCGCCGACATTTCTGGTGTGGTTTACGAGTTTTACTTTGCGGATTTTGGAAATGTCCAGACCGGCCAAGTGACCAACTACGACCTGACGGGGGGCACAGGTTCGATGCTGCTGTATTCCAGCAATGGCATTGGCCAGTACGACCCTGTGGGCGCTTTGATCATCAAGACACAGCTGAACCGGCTGTTCGGGTTGTCCAGCTTTCGGATCCAAGATGCGCAAGGGTTAAGCTCGACCTACATCGCGACCGGATATCGCAACAACGCGACGGTCGGTGCGGCCTGGACCTTTACGACAGGCGGCAATTTGAATCCGGTCCTCATCACGTTGCCAGCCCAGTTCAAGGATGTCGACGAGGTCCGTATCACCAGCAATGGCGGGATAGGCGGGGTGGGGCCCAAACTTTGGCAGGAGGGATTCAACTACTTCGTGTTCATTGATCCCACCACGAATGCTGACCTGGCCGGACTGAGCGCCTCCGCCGCTGCCTTGAGCCCGGCGTTCACGAGCGGCACGACCAGCTATGGTGCTACGGTAGCGTTCGCGACTACGAGCACGACCATCACGCCCACGGCCGATATCCCCGGCTCCACCATCACGGTCAATGGCGTGACCGTGGCCAGTGGCGCCGCGTCAGGCGCGATCGCATTGAGCCCTGGGGCGAACACGATCACAACCATCGTCACATCCAGCGGCGGTACCACCAAAACCTACACCCTCACTGTCAACCGTGTGCCGTCGACCAACGCCAACCTTTCAGCGTTGAGTCTGTCGAGCGGTACTCTGGCGCCTGCCTTTGCTGCGGCTACCACCAGTTACACAGCCAGTGTCAGCAACGCCACGACCTCAATGACGGTCACGCCAACGGTCGCTGACAGCACGGCGACGGTGACGGTCAACGGTGTGGCGGTGACCAGTGGCAGTGCTTCGGGTGCGATTGCGCTTGCCGTTGGTGCCAACACCATCACCACGGTGGTGTCCGCCCAGGACGGCACCACCACCATGAGCTACACGATCACTGTGACGCGTGCGGCCTCCGCCAATGCAAACCTGAGCGCGCTGTCGCTCTCAAGCGGCACTCTGTCTCCCGTCTTCAACGCCGCCACGACCGGCTACACGGCCAGCGTCGGCAACGCCACCACTGCTCTGACGGTGACACCATCGGTTGCCGACGCAAATGCGTCCGTGACGGTCAATGGGGTCGTGGTCAGCGGCGGTAACGCGTCTGGCGCCATCGCCCTCAATGTCGGCAGCAATACCATCACCACCGTGGTCACGGCACAGAATGGCGCTACCAAGACCTATACGGTGACGGTGACGCGCGCCGCGTCGTCCAACGCGGATCTGAGTGCGCTGTCATTGTCAAGCGGTACCTTGGCGCCAGCCTTTGCTGCTGCCACCCTGGGCTACACAGCCACCGTGGGTAACGCCACAACATCGCTGACCGTCACCCCCACCCTCGCTTCGGGCGCCGCCAGCGTTACCGTCAACGGAGTCGCTACTACCAGTGGGAGTGCGTCTGGAGCCATCGCCCTGGCCGTTGGTAACAACATCATCACGATAGTCGTCACGGCGCAGGATGGGGTGACCACCAACACCTACACCGTCACGGTGACCCGTGCTCTCTCATCCAACGCCGACCTGAGCGCGCTGTCACTGTCGGGCGGCACACTGACCCCCGCCTTTGCCTCGGCTACCACTAGCTACACGGCCAACGTGGGCAACGCTACGACGTCACTGACCATCACACCCACCGTCGCGTCTGGCTCATCCAGCGTCACCGTGAACGGTGTTGCCACCACCAGCGGCAATGCCTCTGGTGCGATCGCACTCAATGTCGGCGGCAACACCATCACGACCGTCGTCACGGCCCAGGATGGTGTGACCACCAAGACGTATACCGTCACGGTGACACGTGCTGCGTCCACCAACGCGGACCTGAGCGCGCTGTCACTGTCAAACGGCACGCTGGCGCCGGCCTTTGCCGCGGCCACCACGGGCTACACGGCCAGTGTGGGTAGTGCCACGACGGCTCTGACTGTCACCCCTACCGTGGCTTCGGGCTCGTCTAGCGTCACCATCAACGGGGTCGTTACCGCCAGCGGCAGCGCCTCGGGCCCGATCGCACTCAACGCTGGCAGCAACACCATCACCACCGTGGTCACCGCCCAGGACGGCATCACCACCAAGACGTACACCGTGACGGTGACACGGGCTTATCCGATCACGGCAACGGGCACTAGCCCTGCCGGCGGGGGTAACGTCAATGCCAGCCTTGCCGGCCCCGCGGGGTGCGGCTTCGGTCGCGCAGCTTTCATTCCCCGCACGGGTGGGGCCAACTCGCCACCGGTGGGCGGCGCCGCGGGGTATGTTTTCTCTCAGGGGTTGTTTGATGTGGTCGTGGACGGATGCCCCGGTGCGGCGGCGGTCACGATCACCCTGACCTATCCGCAAGCCTTCCCGGCGGGCGCGGTGTACATGAAGTACGGGCCGACGCCCACGCAGAACGCCCCGCACTGGTATCCGTTTCCAGCAGCGACCATCGCCGGGAACACCGTGACATTGCCGCTCACCGACGGTGCGGTGGGCGATGACGATCTGGCGGCAAACGGTTCCATCGCCGATCCGGGCGGAGTCGGCTTGGCAGTTGCCGCGAGCGGGGGCGCCTCGATTCCGACGCTCTCGCAGTGGGGGATGCTGCTGCTCTCGTTGTTGCTGGCGGCGTGCGGGCTGTATGCAGCACGCCATCAGCGACTGGGCAGGAGCACTTGACGAAATTAGCGAACGCAGCGGAAAGAACGCGCAAGTCGATGTGGCGTCTCCTGCTTTGCTATGCAAGTAATAGCGTGCAGGGCGTATAAGAAGAGCGCTGGGGCCCAATTCAGCTAGTAATGCTGCCTCTCGGGGGGGCATGGGGTCCTCAAGGGGCGCAACATCCTGCCCACCGTCCCACGCACGCACCGCACTGTTCCATCTCCGGCACTTCTGCCCGGGCACCATTGGCGGCATATTCGGTAGACCTGCCGCCCGTCCGGGGCGGCGCCACCTTCAGGAGCCCCGCATGTCGTCGCCCACCACTTCTGCACCCACTCTGGTCCCCATCGTGCAGGCCCAGTTGCTGGGGCCGCAATGGCCCACGCTAGACCCTTTTTTGTTCTGCGCCCACCACGACGATGCCTACCCGGCCGGCAACGCCGCCTTTGGCCCCGCCGTGCCCATTGACGACCGGCAGATCGGCAGCGACTTCAGCCGCAAGGATGGCTGGAGCATGTACCACGGGGATACCGTGCCAGGCTTTCCGGGCCACCCGCACCGCGGCTTTGAAACCGTGACGCTGGTGCGCAAAGGGCTCATCGACCACTCCGATTCGCTGGGCGCCGCAGCGCGTTTTGGCGGCGGCGACGTGCAGTGGGTCACGGCGGGCAAGGGCATCGTGCATTCCGAGATGTTTCCGCTGCTCAACGCCACCGCGCCCAACCCGCTCGAACTCTTCCAGATCTGGCTGAACCTGCCTGCCAAGAGCAAGATGGTGGAGCCGCACTTCACCATGCTGTGGAACGAGCGCATTCCGCGGCTGGAGCACCTCGACGCGGCGGGCCGCAAGACCACCGTCACCGTGGTGGCCGGCGCGCTGCCGGGCACACCCGCGCCGCTGTCGCCCCCGCCCGAGTCCTGGGCGTCGCAGCCCGAGGGTGACGTGGCGATCTGGACCCTGCATCTGGAACCTGGTGCTGCATGGACCCTTCCCGCTGCAACGGGTGCCGGCACACAGCGCATGCTGTACTTCTTTGTGGGCGACAGCCTGCTCGTAGGCCCGCAAGAGGTGGACCGCCACGCAGCGCTGCAGCTGCGGGCCGGGCACGACTGGCTGCTGGCCAACACCGGTACCACGCCGGTGGAATGCCTGTTGCTGCAGGGTCGGCCCATTGCGGAGCCCGTGGCGCAGTACGGCCCGTTCGTGATGAACACGCAGGCCGAGATCATGCAGGCCATGAACGACTACCGCCGCACGCAGTTTGGCGGCTGGCCCTGGCCCGATCAGGACCCCGTGCATGGCACGGAAGCGCGGCGCTTTGCGCGTTACCCGGGGCGGAGCGACGAGGAGATTCCCGAGGCATCGCAGGCCACTACTGCGGCAAGCTGACGGCGGCGCAGACCCCGACGCGAAGCGCGGGCTGCGCTGGACGTTCCAGCACGTGAGCGCCGGGGGGGCTGCCTGCCCTGCGAATCCGTTGCCCGTGCTCCCACATCTCGGCGCTGGCGCCTCGTGGACAATGCGCGGTCCCGGCCCACGCGCGGTGGTCTGGCCTGGCCCGTTGGGCTGGTGCCGCATCCAGTTGCCGCGCCCTGGCGGGCCCCACCGATTGATTGAAAGCGCACAACCATGAACATCACCAAAGACTCCGCCGTCACCATCACGTACAAGGTGACCAGCCCGCAAGGCAAGCCGCTGGACGCGGGCAGCCTGGCCTACCTGCACGGTGGCTATGAAAACATCTTTCCCAAGGTCGAGGCCGCCCTGGAAGGCCAGACGGTGGGCTTTGCCACCACGCTCGACCTGGCGGTGGAAGACGCCTTTGGCGCGCGCGATGAAAGCCTGGTGCGCACCATTCCCAAGAGCGAGTTTCCACCCGGCGTGAAGGTGGGCGGTCAACTGCAGGGCGTGGGCAATGACGGCCAGCCCGCCGTGTTCAATGTGGTCAAGATCAAGGGACCCGAAGTACACCTGGACGGCAACCATCCGCTGGCCGGCCAAACGCTGAAGTTCAGCTGCAAGGTCACGGACGTGCGCGCTGCATCGGCCGAAGAAATTGCACACCGCCACGTACACGGCGCGCACGGGCACCAGCATTGATGCTGTGCGGCTGCAGCTGGCTGTACCTGGCTGTCGGCGAATTGCCGGAGCGGGTGACGACGGCTGCAGCGGCTGGGCGCTAACCCCGCGGCAACTGCGCAAGGTGCACCTGCCGTGGCAGTGCCCGCTGCCCTAAACTGTTGCTTGCGTTGCCCGCGCTTTCGCGCGTTGCGCCTCTCGCTGCGCACGGCGCATAAAAAAGCCCGCTCATGCGGGCTTTGTCACGAGAGGCGGGGGCGCTGCACAGGCTACTTGGTGGTGCCCGTGTGTCCGTCTGCAGCGGCGTTGGTCTTGGCCTTGGCCTTGTGGTCTTTCTTGTCGACCTTGTGGCTGGCGTCTGCGGCCTTCTTGTCAGCCTTTTTAGCCGCTGACGCAGGAGCTGCAGGTGTCGTGGCACCGGCCGTGGTATCGGGCTTGGCTGCGGGTGTTGCCGGTGTCGCCGGTGTTGCAGGAACTGCTGGCGTTGCTGAGGTCATCGCAGGCGTTGCAGGCATTGCCGGCTTGGCAGGAGTCGCTGGCGCTGCCGGGGTTGCGGGTGCGGCAGGCGCCTGGGCAAACGTGGACGCAGCAAAGAAACCGGCGAGCAGGGCAGCGAAAAGCTTGTTCATGAGAAATCCTTTCAGATCGGACCAGCGGCCCGGCAAAGTGCCTGACCTGTGTATGCAACGGCCCCGTGCCAACGCGCGCTGACGCAGCGGGCAGCAACTTGGCAACCGGGTGTTACGGAGCCCGCTCGCCGCGTGCACGTACCGCAGCGGCGCTGGTGCGTGTTGTGCATTCGGCGCGCGTCGATGCAGCCGGTGCTGGTGCGTTCAGACTGCGGGCCGCAGCACGCGCAATGGCTCTCACCCGCGTTGGCGGTTTGCATCTACCGGGCGCTGCATTGGCGCGATGCGCTTGCGCGGCGTGGTCGGACCGGCGGCCACCATCTGCCCGCTGCGCTCGTGCGCTGTCTGCGCCAGCTCGGTGATGAGCGCGGCTTCCGGCAGGTTGTGCCAGTAGCGCGTGGGCATCTCCTTTTTCATCATGTTGAGCTTGAGCCGCGCAGGGTTGAAGATGTGGCGGTAGTAGGTGAGCCACAGCGCCTCGCCAGCATCGGGCGGCGGCGCGTCGCTGCGCTGGCCCCCGGGGCCGGTGTGCAGGTGCGTGCCGTCCCAGCGCACGCTGGCGTCGGGCGTGAGGATGGCCCAGCGCATTTGCGTGAAGCGGCGGATGAAGAAGCCCGCGTTGGCCTCGGTGATGTAGTGGTCGGGCTCGAACCACGCCATGTGCAGCGTTTGCCCGTCGGGCTCCACCACGGGGCGAAAGCGCACAAAGGCGTGCATCTTGTGCTTGTCGCGCGCCACGGCCCGGGCCATGTGGTGGGCCTGCATGCGGTCGGCGTCCAGCGGGTCGTTCCGCGCGGCTTCGGCGTCCGCTCCGCCCTGCGCCATGCGCCACAGCAGTCGGTACATCAGCGTGAAGCGGGCCGGGTCGCGGTGCAGGATGAGCTGTTCGCACAGGCGCACAAAGTCGGGCGACACGCGCAGACGCGGTGCCTCGGGCGCCGGGCTGGGCAGGCGGTTGCCCACGATGCCGCTGCCGGGGGCTTCTGGCGCGAACAGGTCTTCGGCCGTATCGGCCGGGCAGTGCCAGTCCACCGCATGTGGCGGCACGTTGGCCTGCACCAGGGCGCGGGCGGCAGTGCGGAAACCGGCCCAATCGGTGGGGTGTTCCAGTGTGATGGTGTGGCGCTGCATGCGGACCTCACGCGCTCAAAACAGGCTGCGCTGTAGCGGCGGCGCCAGTTGCGCGGCGAGGTCCGTGGCATCCAGCGCGCGGCCGGGGCGGTAGTCGGCGGCTTCCACAAACGGCAGCACTTTCTTCAAAGGCACGTGCAGCCTCGCCAGATCGGCATGGCGCAGGCGGCGCACGCGGCGGGCGGCCAACAGGCGCTCGACTGTCTGCACGCCAAAGCCGGGCACGCGCAGCAGCAGCTCGCGCGGGGCGGTGTTGAGGTTGACGGGAAAGCGCTCGCGGTGCGCCAGTGCCCAGGCCAGCTTGGGGTCCATGTCCAGTGACAGCATGCCCGCCTGGGCAGGGGGCACGATCTCGTCATGGGTGAAGCCGTAAAAGCGCATCAGCCAGTCGGCCTGGTACAGCCGGTGCTCGCGCACCGTGGGCGGCGCGGCCAGGGGCAGGGCGCGCGCGGCGTCGGGGATGGGGCTGAAGGCCGAGTAGTACACCCGCCGCAGCTGGTGCGCGCCATACAGCCGCGCGCTGGTGGCCAGGATGGTGCGGTCGCTGGTGGCGTCGGCCCCCACGATCATCTGCGTGCTCTGCCCGCCCGGCGCAAAGTGCGGCACGCTGGCGCGGCGCGTGGTGCGCGACTGCGGCATCGACACGATGGACTGCGCGGCCTGCTCCTTGCGCGCGCCGCGCGATTCACCAATGTGCACGGCCATGCGGGCCATGGACCGGTCGATGGCGGCGCTGTCTTTTTCGGGCGCCAGCGCCTTCAGGCCTTCGGCCGTGGGCAGCTCGATGTTGATGGACAGCCGGTCGGCATAGCGGCCTGCGCGCTGCATCAGCTCGGGCGATGCATCGGGAATGGTCTTCAAGTGGATGTAGCCGCGAAAGTCGTGTTCCTCGCGCAGTACGCGGGCCACCTCCACCACCTGCTCCATGGTGTAGTCGGGGCTCTGGATGATGCCGCTGGACAGGAACAGCCCCTCGATGCAGTTGCGCCGGTAAAAGTCCAGCGTGAGTTGCACTACCTCATCGACCGTGAAGCGCGCCCGGGGCACGTTGCTGGTCACGCGGTTCACGCAGTACAGGCAGTCGTACTGGCAGAAGTTGGTGAGCAGAATCTTGAGCAGCGAGATGCAGCGTCCGTCCGGAGCGTAGCTGTGGCAGATGCCCATGCCCTCGGTCGAGCCCATGCCGCGCCCGCCCACCGAGTTGCGCGGCGCAGCGCCGCTGGAGGCACATGAGGCGTCGTACTTGGCGGCGTCGGCGAGGATGGCGAGTTTGGACTGTAATTGCACTGTATGAATTTACAGCTTTTTGATCCCTTGTGCCATTCAAGGGTCAAATCATGGCCCTCAATTGCTATTTAATAAATAGCAATGGGTGCAATCAAATAAAGGGCTTCTGGCTGATTTTGCCCATTTTTCGGTGGCGGACGGCCGCAGTGGCTTCGAGCTGGCCTTTCGGCGCTACCGGGCCACTTCACGGTTGCGCCGCAGCGCCGTGCGCAGCAGCCGGGTGGCGCGGTCCCGCAGGCCTACCGGCTTGTCGGACGGTTGCACGGGAGCGCGGCCCCGAGCCTCGTGGCACGCCGCCAGAAAGTCGTTCAGGATGGCCGTGTCGTCCAGCGTGTCGGAGCCCTGGGTGTGGAACTCCGGGTGCCACTGCGTGGCCGCGATGTAGCTGCGCCCCGGTGCGGGCTTGAGGCGAATGGCTTCGGGCACGCCATCGGGTTCACTCAGGGCCTCCACCACAAACTCGGGCGCCACGCGCTTGATGCCCTGGTGGTGGATGCTGTTGACCCGCGCACGCGGCATGCCGGGGTAGAGCTGCGCCAGGCGCGAGTCGGGCACGATGTGGATGTCGTGAAAGTGCTGGTCGTACGTGGTGGCGTTGCGGTGCTGCAGCGCGCCGGGGTGCTGGGTTTCGATGTCTTGGTACAGCGCGCCGCCAAAGGCCACGTTGATGAGCTGCAGGCCCCGGCACACGCCGAAGATGGGCTTGCCCACCTCGGCAAAGGCCTTCACCAGTGCCAGGTCGTAGATGTCGCGCACGCGGTCGCCCGTCCACTCGTCGCGCAGGGGCTCCTCGCCATAGTTGCCGGGCCACACGTCGGCGCCGCCGTGCATCACCACGCCATCGAGCCACTGGGCGTAGTGCTGCAGCGTGACATCGCCGCGCGCCGTCTCGCCCGTGGGGCAAGGCACCATCACCACGATGGCGCCCGACGACATGATCCAGTGGGCAATGGACTGCTCCACGTACTGCAGCGTCTTGTTGGTGAACAGCGGGCGGGTGGGGTCGGCATGCTGAAAGCAGGCCGACAGGCCGATCTTGAGGCGGGGTGCGGAGGCCATGGGGATTGGGGGCTTGGGGCAACGTTGCTGCGCACAGCGCCGCTGCAAAAGAACAGGGTGAAGGTCGTCCTGCATTCTGCGCGGCGCGGCGCCAGGCAGGTGTAGGAATTGGGCTTGCCCGGTGCGTGGCACGCGGTGTGGTGCGATGCCATGAGGGGCGGCAGGCCCGTGTCTGCGTTCGGGCGGCTGCGCGGCGTGCGGCCCTAAGCCCCGCCGCTGCACATGTTCTTACCCGCAGGGTTGCCGTTCGGTGCGACGATGCGCCTTACGCGGGGCATGCCCGGCTCACCTCGCCGGGCCGTCCCAGGCCTTCACCCTTTTCACAGGAGATTCCATGCAAGTCCAAGTCAACACCGACGACCACATCCAGGGCGGCGAGTCGCTCGCGCAGTGGATCAGCGATGAGTGCAAGAGCCGCCTGTCGCGCTTTCAGGACCATGTGACGCGGCTCGAAGTGCACCTGTCGGATGTGGACGCCGGCAAGTCGGGCGCCAACGACAAGCGCTGCCGCATCGAGGCCCGCGTGACCGGCCGGCAGCCCGTGACGGTGAGCGACGACTCGGACAAGATGGCCACCGCCTTCATCGGCGCCTCCGACAAGCTCGCCCGCGCGCTCGACACCGACCTGGGCCGACTCAAGGACCGCCACGGGCGCGACACGATCCGTACGGCTGTGGAAGAGTAAATTTGGAATGAAATTAGCCGCTAGCGCTTGTTGAATAAGCGCTAGTAGCTACACATTCAGGAGCAATCCGGCCTCCATCTTTTGAGGCCCTGCCGCATGAAACTGGCGCGCCCCACGCGAGGGACGCCGAGCAAGGGCCGCCCCGCAGCGAGGGCGTCGTCCCCTTGGGGGGAAGGCGCCGCAGGCGACTCAGGGGGGCACCACATTCACAAATCCAGCACCAGCACCTTGCTGCGCGCCCGCGAGCAGCAGGGCATGAATTGCTCGTTGCCCGCTTTTTCTTCGTCGGTCAGGTACATGTCGCGGTGGTCCACCTCGCCCTCCAGCACGCGGGTGATGCAGGTGCCGCACACGCCCTGCTCGCAGGAAGTGAGGATGTCGATGCCCTCGCAGCGCAGTGCCTCCACCACCGAGGTGTCGGCCGCAATGGTGTAGGCCTTGCCGGTGCTGGCAATGAGCACCTCAAAGGCCTGGTCGCCCGAGGTGTCCTGCGGCGGCGCGCCGAAGTATTCGAGGTGGATGCGGTCCTGCGGCCAGCCCATGGCCTTGGCGGTGTTCACCACATGGTCGATGAAACCCGCCGGACCACACACGTACACGCGCTGGTCGCTGCCGGGCGCGGCCAGCACGGCCGCCAGGTCGAGCTTTTGTTCGGGTGGACCCGCATCGAAATGGAAATGCACATGTGGCGCCATGGCCGATGCCGCAATCTCGGCGGTAAAGGCCGTGCGTTCGGCAGAGCGTGTGCAGTAATGCAGTGCAAAGTCGGCTCCCGTGCGCGCCAGCCGGTCGGCCATGCACAGCAGCGGCGTCACCCCGATGCCACCGGCCAGCAGCAGCGTGCGCTGTGCCGGGTGCAGCGGGAAGTGGTTGCGCGGCGTGCTGATGGTGACCACGTCGCCCTCGTGCACGCTGTCGTGCATGGCCATCGAGCCGCCGCGCGATGCTGCATCGCGCAGCACGGCAATGCGGTAGCGATGCAGTTCGTGCGATGCGTTGCACAGCGAGTACTGGCGCACCAGGCCACCGTTTTGCCCGTGTGGAAGGTGCACGTCGATGTGCGAGCCCGCGCTGAACGGGGGCAGTGGCGCGCCGTCCACACGGGCCAGCTCGAAGCTGGCGATGCCTTCGGCCTCGGCGTGCTTCTTGACGACGCGGACCTGGAAGGTTTCCTGCGCGGTCATGCAGCCACCGTCAGGGGTGATGCGGCGGCCTGCTCGGCGGCGATCAGGCGGTCCAGAATCTTGCGCGATTGCACGCCGCCTGCGTCGATGTTGAGCATGAGCAGCTTGCGGTCTGGGTAGCGCAGCAGGTTTTGCTGCTGCATCTCCAGCATGTCCTGGTCTTCGGCAAAGATCTTGCCCTGGCCTTCGCGGATCTGCGTGGTCAGCGCCGGGTCCTGCGGCTTGAAGTTGCGCGCCATGCCCCAGAAGTAGTGGATCGAGGTGTCGGTTTCGGGCGTGATGAAGTCCACCACGATGCTCGATGCCTTCTTGTCCGCCGGTGCGTTGTAGCCGCCATGGCCGGCCAGCGCAACGCCCACTTCAATGAGCACATGGCTGGGCGGCGTGAAGTGGCAGATCTGCCAGCGGTCCACCGGCTGGTCGTCGGGCAGGCCGTTCATGCGCATGGCCATCTTCCAGAAGGGCGGCGCCTCAATACCCTCCATGAAGCGGCTGGTGATGACTTCATCCCCCTCCACGCGGGTCTTGCACGGCACCTCGTCGATTTCCTTCTGGCCGATGCTGGTGGAGTGCACGTACGTCTCGTGCGTCAGGTCCATCAGGTTGTCGATCATCAGGCGGTAGTCGCACTCGATGTGGTACAGCCCGCCGCCGTAGGCCCACTCCGGGTTGTCGGCCCAGTGCAGGTGGTGGATGGTGGTCGGGTCGGCCTTGTCGGCATCGCCGGGCCACACCCAGATGAAGCCGTAGCGCTCCACCACCGGGAAGCTGCGCGCCTTGGGGAACCCCTGCACGCGCTGGCCGGGCATCGACACCGACTTGCCCGTGCATTCCACCCGCAGGCCGTGGTAGCCGCATTGCAAATGGCCTTCGCACACCGAGCCCAGCGACAAGGGCGCGCCCCGGTGCGGGCAGAAGTCGTCCAGCGCGGCGACCTGGTCGGGCGCGGGGCGGTAGAACACGATTTTTTCATTGCAGATGGTGCGCCCCAGGGGCTTGTCGGCAATTTCGTCGGCGGTGCAGGCAACGTACCAGGCGTTTTTGGGGAACATGGCGGGCTCTCGTTTCGTGGGGCGGGGCGGCAGCCCCGTTGCGTTGACCGGGCTGCGGTGCATCGCATTGTGCGAAAAGGCCGGATCGCTGTATACAGAAAAAACCTGCACATCAGTTATGCCAATGCGGCATTTCTCATAAGTTACTGATTTATATATATTTCCTGATTTTTGGATTTTATTTCAGTGATGTTTGTGTATACATTAGGTGCTGACCGCGCGCCTCGACCAGGGGCGCTTGGCAGCCTCCTTCCCTGGATACAACCCTATGCACCCTGCTGACGAAGCCCCGACCTCCCCTCTGGCCGAAGCCGGTACATCGCAGGCCGTGAAAGCCCAGCTGCGCCTGCGCGAGATGGTGCTGGCCGGCGAGCTGCCCGGCGGTGCGCGCATTGCAGAGCTCACGCTGGTCGAAAAGCTCGGGGTCTCGCGCACGCCCATCCGCGCTGCCCTGATGCGGCTGGAGCAGGAGGGGCTGCTGCACCGACTGCCCGGCGGAGGCTACGCGGTGCGGACGTTTTCCGAGACCGATGTGGCCGATGCCATCGAACTGCGCGGCACCATGGAAGGCTTGGCCGCGCGCCTGGCGGCCGAGCGCGGCGTGCCTGCCGACCTGATGGCCGAGGCAAATGCGTGCCTGGATGCCATCGATTCGGTGCTCGCGCCGCCCACGCTGGACGATGAAGGCTTTGCCAGCTACGTCAAGCTCAACGCCGAATTCCATGTGCTGCTCAGCCGCATGGTGGGCAGCGACGTGATCGCCCGCGAGCTGGACCGCGTCAAGAGCCTGCCCTTTGCATCGCCTTCGGCCTTTGTGGTGGTGCAGACCCATTCATCGCAGGCGCGCGACATGCTGGTGGTGGCGCAAGACCAGCACCGCCAGGCACTCGACGCCATCGCTCGCCGCGAGGGCGCCCGGGCCGAGGCCATCCTGCGCGAGCATTCACGCATTACCCGGCGCAACCTGCTGGCGGCGGTGCAGGCGGCGCAGGTGCAGGGCCTGCCGGGTGTGCAGCTCATCCGCGAAGCGGCCTGAACCAGGCATTACGCTGGGCGTTGGTAACGCAGCCGGATATTGCATTTGGTGATACCTGAATGCTTGATTTCTTGCTTGTGCAATAACGGCCCGCGGGACACACTCGCCGCAGCATTTTTCTGTATACAACGACACCCACAGGAGACAACGATGCACAAACGCCACCTTCTTCGCGCCTCGGCCGTCGCCGCCATGGCCCTCGCCACAGGCATCGCTGCGCTGCCTGCCGCGGCCCAGGACAACGTCTTCAAGATCGGCCTTGTGCTGCCCATGACGGGCCAGCAGGCCACCACCGGCCGCCAGATCGAAGCGGCAGCCCGCCTGTACATGGCGCAAAACGGCGACACCGTGGCCGGCAAGAAGATCCAGCTCATCATCAAGGACGACACCAGCCTGCCCGACGTGACACGCCGCATGGCCCAGGAGCTGGTCGTGAATGAAAAGGTCAACGTGCTGGCCGGCATGGGCATCACCCCATCGGCCATGGCCACGGCGCCTTTGGCCACCCAGTCGAAGACACCGCTGGTGGTGATGGCCGCCGCCACGTCGAGCATCACCGAAGCATCGCCTTATGTGGTGCGCACCAGCTTCACGCTGCCGCAGGTGTCGGTGGCCCTGGCCGACTGGGCGCCCAAGAACGGCATCAAGAAGGTCGTCACCCTGGTGAGCGACTACGGCCCGGGCATCGATGCCGAGAAGTTCTTCAACCAGCGCCTCACCTTCAACGGCGGGCAGGTGACCGAATCGCTTCGCGTGCCGCTGCGCAACCCGGACTTCGCACCGTTCCTGCAGAAGGTGCGCGACGCCAAGCCCGACGCGCTGTTCGTCTTCGTGCCCTCGGGCGCGGGCGCTGCGGTGATGAAGCAGTTTCTGGAGCGCGGCATGGACAAGGCCGGCATCAAACTCATTGGCACCGGCGACGTGACGGACGACGATCAGCTAAACGACATGGGCGACGGCGCGCTGGGCGTGGTTACCTCACACCACTACTCGGCTGCGCACCCTTCGCCCATGAACAAGAAGTTCGTTGAAGCGTTTGAGAAGGCCAACAAGGGCCTGCGCCCCAACTTCATGGCCGTGGGCGGATATGACGGTATGCGCGTGATCTACGAAGCACTGCGCGCCACCAAGGGCGCCGGCGGCGGCGACGCACTGCTGGCCGCCATGAAGGGCCAGATCTTCGAGAGCCCGCGCGGCCAGGTGTTCATCGATGCGCAGACCCGCGACATCGTGCAGAACGTGTACCTGCGCAAAGTGGAGCGCGTGAACGGACAGCTCTACAACGTGGAATTTGACGTGATCAAGGACGTCAAGGATCCCGGAAAAACCAAGTGACCCCCCTGAGCCGCTGCGCGGCTTCCCCCGGAGGGGGACGCCGCCCCTGCGGCGGGGCGGCCCTTGCACGGCGGCGCTGGCCTAGGGCGCGCCGGTTTTTGTGGGTGGGGGCTTATCCCGATCTGTTTGGGCCGAGCCCGTCGAAGCCGGGGGCGAGTTCATTGCGCGCACAGCCTCGGTAGTTCCGGCACCGCCACAGCCCTAACGCCGTGGCCCATTCTTGTCTTCAATGAAGTGATTTCATGCTGACCATACTTTTCGACGGCGTGGCCTACGGCATGCTGCTGTTCATCCTGGCGGTGGGCCTCGCCGTGACCATGGGGCTGATGAACTTCATCAACCTGGCTCACGGTGCGTTTGCCATGGCAGGCGGGTACATCACGGTGCTGCTCATGCAGCGTCTGGACGTGCCGTTTCTGCTGTGCCTGCCCCTGGCGTTTGTCGGCACGGCCGTGCTGGGCGGTGTGCTGGAGCGCACGTTGTACCGGCCGCTGTACCACAAGCCCCATCTGGACCAGGTGCTGTTTTCCATCGGCCTGGTGTTCATGGCCGTGGCCAGCGTGGACTACTTTGTGGGCTCCACGCAGCAGATCATGCAGCTGCCCGAATGGCTCAAGGGCCGCACCGAGATCGGCAGCGGCGCGCTGATGCTGGGCATGGGGCACTACCGCCTGTTCATCATCGCGGTGTGCGCGGCGCTCACGGTGGGCCTGCAGTATGTGCTGACCAAGACGCGCTTTGGCAGCCGCCTGCGCGCGTCGGTGGATGACCAGCGCGTTGCTGCCGGCATGGGTATCAACGTGAACATCGTGTTCCTGTCGACCTTCGCGTTCGGCTCGGGCCTCGCGGGCCTGGGCGGTGCCCTGGGGGCGGAAGTGCTGGGGCTCGACCCGAGCTTTCCGCTCAAGTTCATGATCTATTTTCTGATCGTGGTGGCCGTGGGCGGCACATCGTCGATCACCGGCCCGCTGCTGGCTGCGCTGCTGCTCGGCATTGCCGATGTGGCGGGCAAGTACTACATCCCTAAGCTGGGCGCTTTCATTGTGTACAGCCTCATGATCCTGATCCTCATCTGGCGCCCGCAGGGCCTCTTCGTGCGCAAGGGAGGCAAATGATGGTGAACCATTCCAACCCCCTGCTGCAGGCGCGCCGCTTTCGCTGGTGGGAACCCGTGCTGTGGCTGCTGGCCTTTGTGGCGCCGCTGGCGCTGCCCAGCCACGCGCTCATCATCAACGAGATCGCCATCGTGGCGCTGTTCGCCATCTCGCTGGACCTGATCCTGGGCTATACCGGCATCGTGTCGCTGGGCCATGCGGCGTTCTTTGGCCTGGGCGGCTACGCGGCGGCACTGCTTGCCAAGCATGTGATGCCCGACCCGCTGGTGGGCCTGGCCGTGGGCATTGCCGCCGCTACCCTTCTGGGCGCCGTGGCGTCGCTCACCATCATGCGCGGCACGGACCTCACGCGGCTCATGGTCACGCTGGGCGTGGGCCTGGTGATGCTGGAGCTGGCCAACAAGCTCGACTGGCTGACCGGCGGCGCCGACGGCCTGCAGGGCGTGATGATGGGGCCCGTGCTGGGCCAGTTTGAGTTCGACCTGTACGGCCGCACGGCTGCCTGGTATTCGCTCACCGTGCTGCTGGTGTTCTTCCTGCTCGCGCGGCGCATCGTGCAGTCGCCGTTTGGCGCCACGCTCAAGGCCATCCGCGACAACCGGCTGCGCGCCATGGCCATCGGCATTCCGGTAACCGTCAAGCTCGCGCAGGTGTACACGCTGGCCGCTGCGCTGGCGGGGGCTGCGGGGGCGCTGCTCACGCAGACCACGGGCTTTGCCTCGCTGGACCTGTTCGAGTTCCACCGCTCGGCCGACGTGATGCTGATCCTGGTGATCGGCGGCGTCGGCTGGCTGTACGGCGGCATCCTGGGCGCCATCGGTTTCAAGCTGCTGCAGGACGTGATCTCGTCCATCACCCCGCAGTACTGGACGTTCTGGATCGGCTTGTTCCTCGTGGTGCTGGTCCTCGTGGGGCGCGAGCGGCTGTTCCGCCCGTGGACCTGGTTTAGGAAATGAAACACCCCCTGAGTCGCTTCGCGCCTTCCCCCTCTCTCTACGCGCTGCGCGCTAGGGGAGGGGGACGCAGCCAGCGCGGCGGGGCGGCCCTTGCGCGGCTGCCCGCGCAATGCGCCGCGCCAGTTTCACGGGGTGCGTGCTGTGCGCAGTGCAATGGATCACCGACATGAATATCTCTACCTCCAACACCGTGCTGTCGGCCCAAGGCCTGGTCAAGCGTTTTGGCGGCATCACGGCCACCAACAATGTCACGCTGAACCTGCAAAAGGGCGCGCGCCATGCGCTGATTGGCCCCAACGGCGCAGGCAAGACCACGCTCATCAACCTGCTGACCGGCGTGCTGGAGCCCACCGAGGGCTCCATCACCCTCGAAGGTCAGGACATCACGCGCCTGGCGCCGCACCAGCGCGTGCAGCGCGGCATGGTGCGCACGTTCCAGATCAACCAGCTGTTCGACACGCTCACGCCGCTGGAAACCCTGGCGCTCACCGTCTCGCAGCACCAGGGACTGGGCGGAAAGTGGTGGCAGCCGCTGGGCGCGCGCAGGGCCGTCACCGAGCGCTGCGAGCAGCTGCTGGAGCAGTTCCACCTGACCTCGGTGATGACCGAGGAAACGCGCGTGCTGGCCTACGGCAAGCGCCGCCTGCTGGAAATCGCCATTGCCCTTGCGTGCGAGCCGCGCGTGCTGCTGCTCGACGAACCCGTGGCCGGCGTGCCTGCGGGCGAGCGTGAGGAACTGCTGCAGACCGTGGCAGCCCTGCCCGCCGATGTGTCGGTGCTGTTGATCGAACACGATATGGACCTGGTTTTCAGCTTTGCCAACCGCATGACCGTGCTGGTCAACGGCACCGTGCTCACCGAGGGCGACCCCGAGACCATTGCCAACGACCCGCAGGTGAAGGCGGTGTACCTGGGCCATGGGGAGCAGGCTCATGTCTGAGTTGCTGCGCATTGAAGGACTGAGCGCAGGCTACGGCGAAGCCGTGGTGCTGCAAGGCGTTTCGCTGGCCCTGCCTGAAGGCGAGACGCTGGCGTTATTGGGGCGCAACGGCACGGGCAAGACCACGCTGATCAACACCCTGGCCGGGGCCACGCGCCAGCATGGCGGGACCATTGCCCTGGGCGGTGCGGCACTGCACAAGCTGCCCTCGCACGAGCGCGCGGCAGCGGGCATCGGCTGGGTGCCGCAGGAGCGCAACATCTTCAAGTCGCTCACGGTGCATGAGAACCTGACCGCCGTGGCACGCCCGGCTCGCAAGGGCTCCAGCGCCCGGCAGTGGACTCCTGAGCGCGTGTACGAAATGTTCCCGCGCCTGGCCGAGCGCAAGACCAACCTGGGCACGCAGCTGTCGGGCGGCGAGCAGCAGATGCTGGCCGTGGGCCGCGCGCTGGTGCTCAACCCGCGCCTGTTGCTGCTCGATGAGCCGCTGGAAGGCCTGGCGCCCATCATCGTGGAAGAGCTGCTGCGCGCCATCCGCCGCATCACCCGCGAGGAGGGCCTGTCGGCCATCGTGGTGGAGCAGCACCCGCAGGCCATCCTGGCCATTTCAGACCACGCTGCCGTGCTGGACCGTGGCACCCTGGTGCATACCGGATCGGCCGACGACCTGGCGTCCCAGCCGGCCCTGCTGGACCGGCTGCTGGGCGTGGCGCGCTGATGCCACTGCCGATGCAGTCCGGGCGGCGTCGCCTGCTGGCTGCAGCCGCCCTCGCGACGCTGAGCCCTTTCGCGCGTGCGCAGGCCTACCCCGTGCGCCCGGTGCGCATCGTGGTGCCCAACGCGGCCGGCGGTGCGGCGGACATCACTGCGCGCACGGTAGGGCAGAAGCTGGCCCCAGCACTGGGCCAGAGTGTGGTGATCGAGAACAAGCCCAGCGCGGGCGGCGTGGTCGCCGGCGAGCTGGTGGCGCGCGCCGAGCCTGACGGGCACACCCTGTTGCTCGTGAGCAGCGGCACGGCCGTGAGCGCGGCGCTTTTCAACACCCTGCCGTTTGATGCGCTCAAGGACTTCGCGCCCATCTCGCTGCTGGCCACGTTCGATCTGGCCATAGTCGTACGAGAAGGCGGGCGCTTTGCCACTTTGGCCGACCTGTTGGCCCACGCCCGCGCGCATCCCGGCCAGCTCAACATCGGCACGCCGCAGATCGGCACGACGCAACATCTGGCGGCCGAACTGTTCAAGGCCATGGCGGGCATCGACGCGCAGACCGTGCCTTTCAACGGCACGCCGCCGTTGATCACGGCCGTGCGCGGCGGCGAGGTGGACGTGATGGTCGACATCCTCGGCGGGCTCATGCCGCAGATCGCCGCCAAGGCGCTGCGCCCCCTGGCCGTGCTGGGCGCGCAACGTGCGCCGCAGTTGCCCCAGGTGCCCACCGTGCGCGAAAGCGGCGGGGCACTTGCCTCGTTCAACGTCACGTCCTGGAATGCCCTGGCCGCACCAGCCCGCACGCCGCCGGCGGTGGTGGAGCGACTGGCGCGCGAGGTGCAGGCCGCGCTGTCACAGCCCGACGTGAAGCAGCGCCTGCAGGACCTGAACCTCCATGCGCAAGGAAGCACTCCTGCGCAGCTGGCTTTGCATCTGGCGGCTGATGTGCGCCGCTGGAGCGACGTCATCGCACGGGCCCGCATCCCGCGGCAGTAGGCGGGCCATCCCATGCCGGGAAACGGTTCGCGCCTCAGGCTGCGGGCTGCTTACGTACGCGGGGCGGTTTTGCAGGCGGCGCGTCCTCGGGCTGCGCGTCGCCGCCCTGGAACACGCTGTGCTCCACATCCAGCCAGGGCGGGTTCTCTGCGTACATGGCCGCCACCATCTCCTTGAGGGCTGCGATGTACCACGCGTTGTCGTTGAGGCGGTGACTCATGATGATCGGCGAGGTGATGCGCGGGTCATCGATCAGGCGGTAGTGCACGTCGCTGCGCAGCCTCGCAGACGCCGGGATCACGCAGATTCCCGAGTCCGCAGCCACCAGTCCGAGTGCTGTCTGGATCTCGCGCACCTCGTGCACTGTAGCGGGCCGCACGGCGTGGTCGTTGAGCAGGCTCAGCACATGATCAGCGAAGCTGGGCCGCGGCTCCTTGGGGTACACGATGAGTTTCTGGCCCTGTATCGCACTGAAGGGAATGCGGCTGGATGCCCCTGCCAGCGGTGAATCAGGCGGCAGCGCCAGCACCAGTCGCTCCTCACGCAGGATGGTGCGCGCCACCGTGGCATCGTTACCCCGCACACGCCCGAAACCCACATCGATGCGGCCGGAGGTGAGCGCCGCAAACTGCTGCTGCGAGGTCAGCTCCACCAGCTGGATGTCCACATCGGGGTAGTGCTGGCGCAGCTTGCGCACCAGCATCGGTAGCCCGCCGTACAGCGTGGACGCCACGAACCCGATGGACAGCGTGCGCTGCTGGTTCAGGCCGATCTGGCGGGTGGCTGTCTTGAGCTGGTCGAGCCTGCTGATGATCTGCAGCGCTTGCTCATAAAACGTGCGGCCCGCTTCCGTCAGGCGCAGCGGGCGGCTGTTGCGCAGGATGAGCTGCACGCCCAGTTCTTCCTCCAGCAACTGGATCTGCCGGCTGAGCGGCGGCTGTGCAATGTGCAGCACCTCGGAGGCCCGCGTGAAGTTGCGCGCATCGGCCACGGCCACGAAGTATTTGAGCTGGCGGATATCCATCAGGGTAAACCATAGGTGTGCAGATGGTTGGTCTGCAAGTCGTTGATTTGATTGGCTGAAAAGCTCAACTATACCTGCAGGGTATCGAATCAGACCTATTTGGTGTTGGATCGTTTTGGGGCTGCGCGGTCCAATCCAAACCATGCAACAAACACCACGCCCTGAATCCCTCGCAGGCTCGGCCGTTGTCGAGCGTGTCGAGACCCTGCTGCTGGACCTGCCCACGATCCGCCCGCACCAGCTGTCGATGGCCACCATGAACGGCCAGACGCTGATGATCGTGCGCCTGTACTGCTCGGACGGCACGGTGGGCGTGGGCGAAGGCACCACCATCGGCGGCCTGGCCTACGGCGCCGAGTCGCCCGAAGGCATGAAGCTGGCTGTGGACACCTACTTTGCCCCGCTGCTGATCGGTGCCGACGCCAACCACGTGCCCGCCATCATGGCCCGGCTCAACAAGGCCATCAAGGACAACCGCTTCGCCAAGTGCGCCATCGAAACCGCACTGTTCGACGCACTGGGCCACCGCACCGGCCTGCCCGTCTCGCAGCTGCTCGGCGGCCGGGTGCGCGACAGCCTGCCCATTGCCTGGACCCTGGCCTCCGGCGACACCGCCAAGGACATCGACGAGGCCGAGCGCATGCTGGCCCAGCGCCGCCACAACATCTTCAAGCTCAAGATCGGCCGCCGCAGCGTGGCCGATGACGTGGCCCACGTGGCCGCCATCAAGAAGGCCATGGGCAGCCGCGCATCGGTGCGTGTGGATGTGAACATGGCCTGGAGCGAGCTCGATGCCCAGCATGGCATGGCCGCACTGGTGGACGCTGGCTGCGATCTGGTGGAGCAGCCCGTGGCATCGGTCGATGCGCTGGCGCGCCTCAAGGGCCGCTACCCCATCGCGGTGATGGCCGATGAATCGCTGACCGGGCCCGCCTCGGCCTTTGCCCTGGCCCGTGTGGCGGGCGCGGATGTGTTCGCAGTGAAGATCGAGCAATCAGGCGGCCTGCTGGAAGCCCTGCAGGTGGCCGCCATTGCCGATGCCGCCGGCATCGAGCTGTACGGCGGCACCATGCTCGAAGGCGCGGTGGGCACCATGGCCTCGGCCCATGTGTTTGCCACGTTCCGCCAGCTGCAGTGGGGCACCGAGCTGTTCGGCCCGCTGCTGCTGACCGAAGAAATCCTGGCAGAGCCCCTGCAATACAAAGACTTCCAGCTGGCGGTGCCGACGACGCCAGGCCTTGGAATTGCGCTGGACGAAGACCGGCTCCAGCACTTCCGTCGCGACCGCAAACGCAGCAATGCCGTGGGGGTGGGGCAACCCGCCGCCGCGCACTGATCCCGGCACGCGTCTTTCACGTTCCCCCAGTCCAGTTCCCGTACCCATCCCACGATCCGAGGAGACAACCATGACCACCCACATTTTCAACACCCCTGAAGTCCAGGACTTTCTGCGCATGGCCAGCGGCCTGACCCAGCCTGGCGGTGACGCACGCGCCAAGCAGATCGTGCACCGCCTGCTGTCGGACCTGTTCAAGGCCATCGACGACCTGGACATCACCTCGGATGAATACTGGGCGGGCATTGCCTACCTGAACACGCTGGGTGCGCGCAGCGAAGCCGGCCTGCTGTCGCCCGGCCTGGGCCTGGACCGCTTCCTGGACATGCGCATGGACGCCAAGGACGCCGCACTGGGCATTGAAAACGGCACGCCCCGCACCATCGAAGGCCCGCTCTATGTGGCCGGTGCGCCTGAAGCCACGGGCTTCGCACGCCTGGACGACGGCAGCGACAAGGCCGGCCACACGCTGATCATGCACGGCACCGTGCACGGCGCCGACGGCAAGCCGCTGCCCAATGCCAAGGTCGAGGTGTGGCACGCCAACACCAAGGGCTTTTACTCGCACTTCGACCCCACGGGCGAGCAGCAGGGCTTCAACATGCGCCGCACCATCATCACCGACGCGCAGGGCCGCTACAAGTTCCAGAGCATCGTGCCCAAGGGCTACGGATGCCCGCCCGACGGCCCCACGCAAGCCCTGCTGACCACGCTGGGCCGCCACGGCAACCGCCCTGCGCACATCCACTTCTTCGTCACAGCCGACGGCCACCGCAAGCTGACCACGCAGATCAACATCGACGGCGACCCGCTGGTGAACGACGACTTCGCCTACGCCACCCGCGAAGGCCTGGTGCCACCGCTGGTCGAGCGCACCGATGCCGCCAGCATCAAGGCGCAGGGCGTGGATGGCCCGTTCGCCGAAATCGTCTTTGACTTCACGCTGAGCGCGCTGGTCAACGGCGTGGACAACCAGCTGGTGGACCGCCCCCGCCTGGCGGCCTGATCGAGCGCGGCCGGGCCCACACCCGCCCGGCTGCTCCCTGCTCCCTTTTGCTTTCTCCCCTGTACTGCCGCGCACGGCGCGGCGGGGGGACAGCTGCACCCTGAGGAATCACCATGAACACCACCGCTGCCCCAGCCGTGCGATCGGATGTCGAGACACTGATCGAAGGCGCCCTGCAGGACGACAAGGAAAACGGCGTTTTCCGCTGCCGCCGCGACATCTTCACGGACCCCGACCTCTTCGAGCTGGAGATGAAGCACATCTTCGAAGGCAACTGGGTCTACCTGGCACACGAAAGCCAGATCCCCGAGATCAACGATTACTTCACCACACACATCGGCCGCCAGCCCATCGTGATCACGCGCGGCAAGGACGGGCAGCTGAACGCCGTCATCAACGCCTGCGCCCACCGCGGCGCGATGCTGTGCCGCAAGAAGCACGGCAACAAGGGCAGCTTCACCTGCCCCTTCCACGGCTGGACGTTCAACAACACCGGCAAGCTGCTCAAGGTCAAGGACGAGAAGACCACCGAGTACCCGGTGCAGTTCAACAAGGAAGGCTCGCACGACCTCAAGAAGGTGGCGCGCTTTGAAAGCTACAAGGGCTTTCTGTTCGGCAGCCTGAACGCCGACGTGCAGCCCCTGCAGGACTACCTGGGCGAGACGAAAGTCATCATCGACCAGATCGTGGACCAGGCCCCCGATGGCCTTGAAGTGCTGCGCGGCAACTCGTCCTACATCTACGACGGCAACTGGAAGCTGCAGATGGAAAACGGCTGCGACGGCTACCACGTGAGCTCGGTGCACTGGAACTACGCCGCCACCATGGGCCGCCGCAAGGAAGGCGGCACCAAGGCCGTGGACGCCAATGGCTGGAGCAAGAGCGTGGGCGGTGTGTACGGCTTTGAAAACGGGCACATCCTGCTCTGGACCAACACCATGAACCCCGAGGTGCGCCCCGTCTACAACCGCCGCGAAGAGCTGAAAGAGCGGCTGGGCGAGGAGAAGGCCGAGTTCATCGTCAAGCAGACGCGCAACCTGTGCCTGTACCCCAACGTGTACCTGATGGACCAGTTCTCCACGCAGATCCGCGTGGCGCGCCCCATCAGCGTGGACAAGACCGAAATCACCATCTACTGCTTTGCCCCCAAGGGCGAGAGCGCCGAAGACCGCGCTATCCGCATCCGCCAGTACGAGGACTTCTTCAACGTCTCGGGCATGGGCACGGCCGATGACCTGGAAGAGTTCCGCTCGTGCCAGAACGGTTACGCCGGCAAGGCCGCGCCCTGGAACGACCTGAGCCGCGGCGCACCGCTGTGGATCGAAGGGCCGGACGAAAACGCCCGCAAGATGGGCATGAACCCCCTGCTGAGCGGCGAGCGCAGCGAAGACGAAGGCCTGTTTGTTTGCCAGCACGAATACTGGGCGCAAGAGATGCGCAAGGCCGTGGCCGCCGAGCGCAAGGGAGACGCAGCATGAACGCCGACTACAACGCCATCTGCACCTTCCTGTACCGCGAAGCGCGCCTGCTGGACGACCGCCAGTGGGACGAATGGCTGGAGCTGTACGCCGAAGACGTCGAGTACTGGATGCCCTCTTGGGATGACGACGACCGCATCACCGAAGACCCGCACAGCCAGATCTCGCTCATTTACTACGGCAACCGCCATGGTCTGGAAGACCGCGTGTTCCGCATCAAGACCGAGCGCTCCGGCGCCTCCACGCCCGAGGCCCGCACGGGCCACGCGGTGCTCAACGTCGAGGTGCTGGCAGACCGTGGCACCGAGGTGGACGTTCGCTACAACTTCCACACGATGTGCCACCGCTACAAGGCCACCGACGCGTTCTTCGGCACCATGTTCGTGACGCTGCGCCGCCAGGAAGGCAGCTTCCTCATCGGCCGCAAGAAGATCGTGCTGAAGAACGACTACATCCGCCAGGTCATCGACGTGTACCACGTCTGACCAGCCAGGAGACCATGATGAGCAGCAGCTACAACATCGCCCTGAATTTCGAAGACGGGGTCACCCGCTTCATCGCCTGCGGTGCCCAGGAGAAAGTCCTGGATGCCGCCTTCCGCCAGCGCATCAACCTGCCCATGGATTGCTCCGACGGCGTGTGCGGCACCTGCAAGTGCCGTGCCGAAAGCGGTGACTACGACCTGGGCGACGATTTCATCGAAGACGCGCTGACGGCCGAAGAGGCCGGGCAGCGGCTGGTGCTGACCTGCCAGATGGTCCCCCGGTCTGACTGTGTGATCGCGGTACCCGTGCCCTCCACGGCCTGCAAGACCGGCACGGCCAAGTTCAGCGGCACCGTGGGCAGCGTGGAGCGTTTCAGCGACGCGGCCTATGAGCTGGCGCTCGATGTGCCCGGGGACGCACCCGCCTTCCTGCCCGGGCAGTACGTGAACATCGGCGTGCCCGGCAGCGGGCAGCATCGCTCGTACTCGTTCAGTTCGGCCACCGGCGCACGCCGCATGACGTTCCTCATCAAGCATGTGCCCGAAGGCCTGATGAGCAGCTGGCTCACGCAGGCGCAGCCCGGCAGCAAGCTGGAAATGACCGGCCCGCTGGGCAGCTTCTACCTGCGCCCCGTGGCGCGGCCGCTGCTGTTCCTGGCTGGCGGCACAGGTCTGGCACCGTTCCTGTCGATGCTGGAGACGCTGGCCGTGGAGGGCTGCGCGCAGCCCATCCATATGCTGTACGGCGTGACGCGCGACCAGGACCTGGTGCTGGTGGAGCGCCTGGAAGACTACGCGCGCCGCATCCCTGGCTTCACCTTCGGCACCTGCGTGGCCGACGCTGCCACCACCCATCCGCAGCAGGGCTATGTGACCGACCACCTGCCACCGCAGGCTCTGCATGAAGGCAATGTGGATGTGTACCTGTGCGGTCCGCCGCCCATGGTCGATGCGGTGCAGCGTTATTTCAAGGCGGCGGGAATTGCACCTGCCAGCTTCCACTACGAAAAGTTCACGCCCACGCAGGCCGCAGCGCCAGCCACCGCGTGAACCAGGAGTCGAGAAAATGACCAAGCGATTTGAAGGCAAGGTGATGCTCATCACCGGCGCTGCACAAGGTATTGGCGAGCGCGTGGCCGAGCGCGCCGCCGCAGAAGGCGCCACGCTGGCCCTGGTGGACCGCTCGCCCCTGGTGCGCGAGCTGCGCGACCGGCTGGCCGAGATCACCCGCGTGATCGCCATCGAGACCGACCTGGAAAATTTCGAAGGCGCAGTGCAGGCCGCCGAGGCCACGCACAAGGCCTTTGGCCGCATCGACGTGCTGGTGAACAACGTGGGCGGCACCATCTGGACCAAGCCCTACGAGCACTATGGCCCCGACGAGATCGAGGCCGAGGTGCGCCGCTCGCTGTTCCCCACGCTGTGGGGTTGCCGCGCGGTGCTTCCCTACATGCTCAAGAAGAAAAAGGGTTCCATCGTCAACGTGTCGTCCATCGCCACGCGCAGCGTGAACCGCGTGCCGTACGGTGCAGCCAAGGGCGGCGTGAACGCCATGACGGCCTGTCTGGCATTCGAGAACGGCGAGCGCGGCATCCGCATCAACGCCGTGGCGCCCGGCGGCACCGAGGCACCGCCCCGCCGTATTCCGCGCAACAGCGCCAGGCAGAGCAAGAAGGAACAGGGCTGGTACCAGCAGATCGTGGACCAGACCGTTTCCAGCACCCACATGAAGCGCTACGGCACCTTGGACGAGCAGGCATCGGCCATCCTGTTCCTGGCGTCGGACGAGTCGTCCTACATCACCGGCACTGTCGTCCCCGTCGGCGGTGGTGACCAGGGCTGACCTGCCACCGCAACCCTTCCTGGCAAGGCGCCCGCCACAGGGCGCCGGTCCATCCTTTGAGGAGACAGAGAGACATGAAAACGATCGAGATCAACCCGGTCATCGACAACGCCCGCTTCACGCGGTTCCACTGGATGGTGGTGGCGCTGTGCGCCCTGCTGCTGATTTTTGACGGCTACGACCTGTTCATCTACGGCGTGGTGCTGCCTGTGCTGATGGCCGAGTGGGGCCTCACGCCCGTGCAGGCCGGCGCTTTGGGCAGCTATGCGCTGTTCGGCATGATGTTCGGCGCCTTCATCTTCGGCCCGCTGGCCGACCGCATCGGCCGCAAGAAGGGCATTGCGATCTGCTTTGTGCTGTTCAGCCTGGCCACGTTCCTCAACGGCTTTGCGAAGACGCCCACCGAGTTCGGCATCTTCCGCTTCATCGCCGGGCTGGGCTGCGGCGGTCTCATGCCCAATGCCGTGGCGCTGATGAACGAATACGCCCCCAAGCGCGCCCGCAGCACGCTGGTGGCGCTGATGTTCAGCGGCTATTCGCTGGGCGGCATGCTGTCGGCCGGGCTGGGCATCTACATGCTGCCGCGCTTTGGCTGGCAGGCCATGTTCTTTGCGGCTGCCGTGCCACTGGTGCTGTTGCCGCTGATCCTGTGGAAGCTGCCGGAATCGGTGGGCTTTCTGGTGCGCCAGGGCAAGGACAAGGAGGCGCGCGACATGCTGGCCCGTGTGAACCCCGAGGTAAAGATCGGCGCCGATGTGCAGCTGGTGGCCACCGACGCCAAGGGCGCCGGCGTACCCATGCTCGATCTGGTCAAGGACGGCCGCGCTGCCGGCACCATCATGATCTGGCTGGCGTTCTTCTGCTGCCTGCTCATGGTGTATGCGCTCGGTTCGTGGTTGCCCAAGTTGATGGCGGGCGCGGGCTACAGCCTGGGTTCGAGCCTGTCGTTCCTGCTGGCGCTCAACTTTGGCGGCATGGCCGGGGCCATTGCCGGCGGCTGGCTGGGTGACCGCTTCAGCCTGCCCAAGGTGGTGCTCGCGTTCTTTGCCGTGGGCACGGTAGCCATCGCCCTGCTGGGCTTCAACAGCCCCATGCCGGTGCTGTACCTGCTGATCTTCATTGCCGGCGCCACCACCATCGGCACGCAGATCCTGCTGTATGCGAACACCGCACAGTTCTACCCGCTGGCCATGCGTTCCACCGGGCTGGGCTGGGCTTCGGGTGTGGGCCGCACGGGCGCCATCGTAGGCCCGCTGCTCGGGGGCTCGCTGCTGGCTGCCGCCCTGCCGCTCAAGCTCAACTTCCTGGCGTTTGCCGTGCCGGGGCTGGTGGCGGCACTGGCCATGGTGGCCTTCATCATCTGGTACCGGCGTGACGACAGCCAGGCCCAGGCGGCCTCTGTCGGGAGCCTGCAGCCTGCCCGGGCCGGTGCAGCGCGCTGAAATACAGCGCAACATAGACAGCCGCCAGTGACTGCAAAGCGCTGGCGGTTTTGAGTATTCAAGGAGAACCATGAGCAACCCACCCACCGCACTCGCCACCGCGCGGGGCACCTTCCGGGTCGCCGTCGATGGCGATGCCACCGCGCCCGCACTGGTGCTGGGCAACTCGCTGGGTACCACCCTCGAGATGTGGGAGCCCCAGGTGCCTGCGCTGTCCCAGGCGTTCCGCGTGATCCGCTACGACACGCGCGGCCACGGCGGCAGCCCCGTGACGCCCGGGCCCTACAGCTTTGAAGAGCTGGGCCGGGATGTGCTGGCTGTGCTGGACGCACTGGGCGTGGACAAGGCATCTTTTTGCGGCATCTCCATGGGCGGGCATACCGGCTTGTGGCTGGGTGTGCATGCCGGCCACCGGCTGCAGGCACTGGCGGTGTGCAACAGTGCCGCCCGCATTGGCGCACTGGGCCCGTGGATGGAGCGCGCAGCCATGGTGCGCAGCGCGGGCGCAGCCGGCATGCGAACGCTGGCCGACTCTGCCCCCGGGCGCTGGTTCACCCCCGAGTTTGCGCAGGCGCACCCGGCAGTTGTGCACGCCGCCCAGGAATGGCTTGCAGGCATTGACCCCGAAGGCTATGCCGCCTGCTGCGAGGCACTGGGCGCATCGGACCTGCGCAGCGCGCTCGGCCGCATTGCCACGCCTACGCTGCTGGTGGCGGGCGATGCCGACCCCGTGACTACCGTGGCCGATGCACAGGCCATGGAGGCTGAGATCCGCGGGTCCAGGCTGGTCGTGCTGCCCGCGTCACACCTGTCCAACCTGGAAACACCCCAGGCGTTTTCCGCCGCTTTGCTGGGCTTCTTGGCCAGCGCGCTCGCTGCCTGACGAGGCTCCGGATTGCCGTTCCCCTTTCTCAAAACCCCTGAAGGAAACCTATGCTGTACCTCGTCCACATGATTGTCGATATCCCCGCAACCCTGGCTCCCGAGGAGGCCGCGCGCATCAAGGCCGAGGAGAAGGCCTATTCGCAGCAGCTTCAGCGCAGCGGCCAGTGGGCGCACCTGTGGCGCGTGGTGGGCGAATACGCCAACTACAGCGTGTTCGATGTGCCGGGCAACGACGAGCTGCACGACATGCTGAGCAAGCTGCCGCTGTTCCCGTACATGAAGATCAGCGTGACGCCCCTGGCTCGGCATCCATCGTCGATTGCCTGACTTGCCTGGCTGGCCCACGCGCACCGCGGCCAGCTGTTTCCGCACGCATCAGAGAGACGCCATGAACCCCACCCGCCGAATCCTTGCAGCCGCGGCAGCCGTCGCTGCCACAACGCTGTTGCTGCCCGCACCCGCATGGGCCCAGACCGATGCGGCCTGGCCTTCCAAGCCCATCAAGTGGGTGGTGCCGTTTCCGCCCGGGGGCGCCATGGACGTGATCGCCCGCACGCTGGGCGAGAAGGCCGCGCGTGAACTGGGGCAGGCCGTGGTGGTCGAGAACCGGCCGGGCGCGGGCGGCAACATTGGCGCCGACTACGTGGCCAAGCAGCCGGCCGATGGCTACACCATCATGATCACGTCCATCGGCATGGCGACCAACCGGGCGCTGTACCCCAAGCTCACGTACGACCCGGTCAGGGACTTTGCCCCCATCAGCCTGCTGGCCGTGGTGCCCAACGTGCTGGTGGTCAACGCCGCCAACACCAGCGACCGCAGCGTGAAGGACGTGGTGGCGCGCGCTGGCAAGGAGCCAGGCAGGCTCACCTACGCGTCGGCGGGCAACGGCACATCGATCCACCTGGCGGGAGAGGTGTTTGCGTCCATGGCGGGTGTGCAGATGACGCACATCCCCTACAAGGGCAGCGGCCCCGCCGTGACCGACATGCTGGGCGGCCAGGTGGACCTGATGTTTGACAGCATCACATCGGCACGCCCGCACATCCAGTCGGGCAAGCTGCGCGCCCTGGCCGTGACGACGGCGCGGCGCTCGCCCGCGCTGCCCGACGTGCCCACCGTGGCCGAAGCCGGCGTGCCCGGCTACGAGGTGTCGCCGTGGTTTGCCGTGTTTGCCCGCACGGGGACGCCGCCCGAGGTGATTGCGCGCCTGAACAAGGTGCTCAACGACGCCATGAAGCAGCCCGAGACACTGCGCAAACTCGAAGGCGTGGGCGCAGAGCCCATCGGCTCCACGCCGCAGGAACTGGCCACGCACCTGAACCGCGAGCTCGAGCGCTGGGGCAAACTCATCCAGCAGCGCAACATCCGCGCAGACTGACACGCGGCCCGCGGGGCGCACAGAAAGGCGTACACACATGCGGTTCCAAGACTGGTCTCTGACCGCCTGGGTGGCGGGCTTTCTGGCGGTGCTCATCTCGTACTGCGGGCCGCTGGTGATCTTCATCCAGGCGGCGCAGGCGGGGCACATTCCTGCGGAGCAGGTGTCGTCGTGGATCTGGGCGATCTCCCTGGGTGCGGGCGTCAGCGGGCTGCTGCTGAGCTGGTGGCTGCGGCTGCCCATCGTCACGGCGTGGTCGGCGCCGGGCACAGCGCTGCTGCTGACGCTGTTCCCGCGCATCGGCATGCCCGAGGTGGTGGGCGCCTATCTGGTGGCGGCAGCCATCGTGGTGCTGCTCGGCGCCACCGGCTATTTCGAGAAGGTGGTCCGCCGCATTCCCAAGGGCATTGCGGCCGGCATGATGGCCGGCATCCTTTTCCAGTTTGGCGTGCAGGCCTTCCGCGTGAGCGGCGATGCGCCTGCGGTGGTGCTGGCCATGCTGGCGGCCTACCTGCTGGGCCGGCGCCTGTGGCCGCGCTATGCGGTGGTGGGGGTGGCCTGCACCGGCTTTGCCGTGGCGTGGGCGCTGGGCACCACGCACCTGCAATCCCTGTCGCTGGCACTGGCGACGCCAGTGGCCATCACGCCCCGGTTCGAGGCGGGCGCCATGCTTAGCCTGGCGGTGCCGCTGGTGCTGGTCAGCCTCACCGGGCAATACCTGCCCGGCATGGCCGTGCTGCGGCTGGCCGGCTACCCGGTGCCCTCGCGCGCCATCGTCACGGGCACCGGCGTCGCATCGCTGGCCGTGGCCTGCTTTGGCGGCATCTCCATCGTGCTGGCGTCCATCACGGCAGCGCTGTGCACCGGCAAGGACGCGCACCCTGACCCTGAAAAGCGCTATGTGGCCGGCATGGCCAACGGGGTGTTCTACATCGTGGGCGGCACGTTTGCGGGCACCATCGTGCAGGTTTTTGCCGCGTTCCCTGGGCCGCTGATTGCGGCGCTGGCGGGGCTGGCGCTCATCGGCGCGGTGGTGTCCAACATCCGCGCGCTGGCAGACGAGGGCGCTTACATCGAGCCCTCGGTCATCACGTTTGTGGCCACGGCGTCGGGCATGTCACTGTTTGGCCTGGGCGCCGCGTTCTGGGGCGTGGTGCTGGGCATGGCGGCCTACTGGCTGATCCCGCGCACGGGCGGCACGGCGGCCCGCTGACGCCGCGTCCGGCGCGTGACCCACGCCGCATCAGGCGACGACGGACGAGGGGTACAGCGTGCGCAGCGTGTGGCGGATCAGCTCTGCCATGGCCTGCTGTGTGAGCGTGGCCGGGCGCTGGGAACTCACGGCCAGAAAGAGCTTGCTGCGCAGGCGCGCACCGCCCTCGGAGGCATTCACGGAATCGCCCGCGCCTTCGGGGCTGGCTCCCTGGATCGGCCGGGTGTGGAACACCTCGGGCTTGCCCGACGTGGTGACTGCGTTCATGGGAAGCACGGCACAGCCTGCGCCATCGGCCACCAGATCCAGGATGGCGGCCACGCCATCGATCTCCAGGCTGATCTGCGGGCGTTTGCCGCGCGCGGCCAGTTCGGACTCCACCAGCATGCGGATCGAGTTGGGTCGGGTGGGGATGACCAGCGGGTAGCGGGGCAATTCATCCAGCGGCAGGGCGCGGTCGGCCAGTGCATCGTCGGGCGCGCCCGTAGGGCCTGGTGCACGGCGCTGCACCAGAAAAAGGTCTTCCTCCAGCAGCGCGGTGGTCTCGATGCCGGGCGAGGGCGTGGTGTTGTAGAGCAGGGCAATGTCGAGCAGCCCGGTGGTCAGCGATTCGCGCATGGCTACCGTCAGGCCCTCGCTGATCGCCAGGGCGGCGTCGGGCATCTTCACGCGGAAGGCACGGGTGAGCGGCACCGTCAGCACCTTGGCAATGCTGGGCGGCAGGCCGATGGCCACGCGCCCTGCCAGCGCACCGCGCACGCGGCCCAGCTCTTCGCGCGCGCGCTCCACCTGGTGCAGGATGCCGCGGCCGTGTTCCAGCAGCAGCCGGCCCGCCTCGGTGGGTGTGGCACCGCGGCCGTTGCGCACCAGCAGGTTCTGGCGCAGCTCCACTTCCAGCAGGCGCACCTGCCGGCTCAGGGCAGGCTGGGCAATGTCGAGCATGACGGAGGCACGGGTGAAGCTGCCCAGTTCGGCCACGCGGACGAAATACTCGATCTGCTTGAGATCCATGCGAAAACGCTCTCTGCTATTTGCAATAGCTCTGGGGTTGCAATCACACAATGATATATCTGGTAGTGGCGGTGATCCCTTCATCCAGAGGGCGCTGCTGCCCACAATCGGCAGGATGAACAAAAGCCGCTTGAGTGGGGGAGACACGCCATGACGCAAGGGCAGATCCGCGGAATTTCATCCATGGCCACGCGGCAGGTGCTGGCCGATCTGGTGGCTGATTTCACGCAGCAGTCCGGCACCGGTGCCGCCATTGAGTCTGTGGGCGGTGTGGACGCTGCCAAGCGCGTTGCGGCCGGTGAAGCCTTTGATGTGGTCATCCTCGCGTCGGACGCCATCGACAAGCTCATGGCTGCCGGCCACCTGCTGCCCGGCACCAAGGTGGACTGGGTGCACTCCGGCGTGGCCGTGGCCGTGCCTGCAGGCGCGCCGCTGCCCGACATCGCCAGCGAAGACGCCGTGCGCAACGCCGTGCTGGCCGCGCCCAGCATCAGCCTGTCCACCGGCCCCAGCGGGGTGGCACTGGCCAGGCTGTTCGAGCGCTGGGGCATTGCCGATCAGATCGCGCCGCGCATGGTGCAGGCGCCCCCCGGCGTGCCCGTGGGCTTGCTGGTGGCCAGGGGCGAGGTGGCGATGGGCTTTCAGCAATTGAGCGAGCTGCTGCATGTGCCCGGCATCCAGATCGTGGGGCCGCTGCCGCCGGCGATCCAGATCACCACCACTTTTTCAGCGGGTATCGGCGCGTTGTCTCAACAGGCCGAAGCCGCGCGCGCCTTGCTGGCCTATCTGGCCTCCCCAGCCGCGGAAGAAGCCAAACGCAAGCAGGGCATGGAGCCCGCCTGACCGATCACAAGAACACATCCCAGGAGCACCCCGACATGAGCCTCATCATCGACTGCCACGGCCACTACACGACGGCCCCCAAGGCGCTGGAGAACTGGCGCAATGCGCAGATCGCCGGCATCAAGGACCCGGCGGCGATGCCCAAAGTGGCAGACCTGCGCATCAGCGACGACGACTTGCGCGAGTCCATCGAAGCCAACCAGCTCAAGCTGATGAAAGAGCGCGGCAGCGACATCACGCTATTCTCGCCACGCGCGAGCTTCATGGCCCACCACATTGGAGACTTCAACGTCTCCAGCACCTGGGCCGCCATCTGCAACGAGCTGTGCTACCGCGTCTCCACCCTGTTCCCAGACCACTTCGTGCCCGTGGCCATGCTGCCGCAGTCGCCCGGGGTAGACCCGGCCACCTGCATCCCCGAGCTGGAAAAGTGCGTGCACGAATACGGCGCCGTGGGCATCAACCTGAACCCCGACCCCTCTGGCGGCCACTGGACCAGCCCGCCGCTGACCGACAAGCACTGGTACCCCATTTACGAAAAGATGGTGGAGTACGACCTGCCCGCCATGATCCACGTGAGCACCAGCTGCAACGCGTGCTTTCACACCACCGGCGCGCACTACCTGAATGCCGACACCACGGCCTTCATGCAGCTCATCCAGGGCGATTTGTTCAAGGATTTCCCCACGCTCAAGTTTCTGATTCCGCATGGCGGCGGCGCGGTGCCTTACCACTGGGGCCGCTTCCGGGGGCTGGCACAAGAGATGAAGAAGCCGCTGCTGGACGACCATGTGATGAACAACGTGTTCTTTGACACCTGCGTGTACCACCAGCCTGGCATCGACCTGCTCAACACCGTGATCCCGGTGAAGAACGTGCTGTTTGCCAGCGAGATGATCGGCGCGGTGCGGGGCATCGACCCCACCACCGGCAATTACTACGACGACACCAAGCGATACATCGAGGCCTCCACCATCCTGAGCGCCGACGACAAGCACCAGATCTACGAAGCCAACACGCGCCGCGTGTTCTCCCGACTCGACTCACGCCTGAAGGCGAAAGGGCTCTGACATGTTTGAACTGGGCGTTGTCTACCGCAACATCAACCGCGCCGACCGCGCAGCCGCTGACGGCCTGGCCGCCCTCGGCTCCGCCACCGTGCACGAGGCCATGGGCCGCGTGGGCCTGCTCAAGCCCTACATGCGCCCCATCTACAGCGGCCAGCAGGTCAGCGGCACGGCCGTCACCGTGCTGCTGCAGCCCGGCGACAACTGGATGATGCATGTGGCGGCCGAGCAGATCCGGCCCGGCGACATCGTGGTGGCGGCCGTCACCTCGGAGTGCACCGACGGCTACTTTGGCGACCTGCTGGCCACCAGCTTTCAGGCCCGTGGCGCCCGCGCGCTCATCATCGATGCGGGTGTGCGCGACGTGAAGACGTTGCAGGAAATGAGCTTCCCCGTGTGGAGCCGCGCGATCAGCAGCAAGGGCACCATCAAGGCCACGCTGGGCTCGGTCAACATCCCCGTGGTGTGCGCTGGTGCGCTGGTCACGCCGGGCGATGTGATCGTGGCCGACGACGATGGCGTGGTGTGTGTGCCCGCCGCCCGCGCGGCAGAGACCCTGGCCGCAGCGCAAAAGCGCGAGAGCTTTGAAGGCGAAAAACGCGCCAAGCTGGCCAGCGGCGTGCTGGGCCTGGATATGTACAACATGCGCCCCGGGCTGGAGAAGGCGGGCCTGAAGTACGTCGATTGAGCACGTTTCAGGCGTTTTTGGCCGCTAGCGCTTGTTCTGTAATGCCCGATAGCTATAAAAACAATAGTGAATCCCATGGCGATGGGCTGATGCATCGGCACCTCGCCCTGCCAGGTCACTCCCCTACGACAACGGTTCCGGAGACACCCTCGCCCATGTTCACACTTGCCACGTCAACGTACCGCCGCCTGCTGGGCGCGCTAGGAGCCTGCCTGGTGGTGGCAGGGGTCGGCCCTCTGGCCGCCACCGCGCAGGCGCAGGAATATCCGGTCAAGCCGGTCAAGGTCATCGTGGGCTACTCGGCCGGGGGGGCGGTAGATGCCGTGGCGCGGACCGTGGGGAAAGCCATGCAGGGCAGCCTGGGCCAGCCGTTTGTGGTGGAGAACAAGCCCGGGGCCGGCACCAACATTGCAGTCAGGGCCGTGATCGATGCGCAGGCCGACGGCTACACCCTGCTGATGGCGGCCAACGCCCTGGCGGCCAACATGGCGCTGTACCAGCCCATGCCGTTCGATGCCGAAAAGGACCTGGTGCCGGTCTCGCTGGTGGGCCGCGTGCCCGTGGTGATTGCGGCCAACGCCAGCGCGCCGTTTGGCACCATCAAGGAGCTGATCGCCGCAGCCCGTGCCAAGCCCGGCAGCATCTCGTTTGCCAGTCCGGGCAACGGTTCCACGCCGCACATGGCGGTGGAGTTCTTCAAGCGTGCGGCGGGCATTTCGCTGTTGCACATACCGTACCGCGGCGGCTCGCCCGCGCTGACCGATGTGATCGGCGGGCAGCTTCCGCTGGTGGCCGTCAACGCGCTGGAGGTACAGCCCCATGTCAAGAGCGGGCGCTTGAAGGTGCTGGCGGTGCTCAGCACCAGCCGATCCAGCGTTTTTCCCGATGTTCCCACCATCGCCGAATCTGGCTTCCCGGGCTTTGAGGCCTCCGTCTGGTACGGCCTGGTGGCACCGGCGGCAACGCCCAGGCCCGTCGTGGCCAAGCTGCACGCCGAAGTGCAAAAGGCGCTCCAGACCAAAGAGATTCGCGATCGCATGGCGGCAGTGGGCGGCGAGGTGCTGCCCGGTAGCGCCGACATGTTTGCAGCGTTGATCCGATCAGAGCGCCAGCGGTACGAAAAGCTGGTGCGCGAAGCCAACATCAAACCCGATTGACCTGACCCACCCTGCCCTGGCTGGCGATGGCTACCTGGGCTGTTCATGAGCGTAGAAATGTCCCAACCCACTTCCGGTGACTTCACCAAAACCCCCGGCTGGATCGATTGGTACACCGGCCCCAGCCAGCCGCGCTTTCAGGTGCCTGCAGGCGCTGTCGATGCCCATTGCCACGTGTTCGGCCCTGGCGCTGAATTTCCGTACGCCCCCGAGCGCAAGTACACCCCGTGCGATGCCAGCAAGCAGCAGCTCTATGCGCTGCGCGACCACCTGGGCTTTGCGCGCAACGTGGTCGTGCAGGCCACCTGCCACGGTGCGGACAACCGGGCCATGGTCGATGCGCTGGTGCATTCGGGCGGCAAGGCGCGCGGCGTGGCCACCGTACGGCGCACGGTCACCGACGAGGAACTGCAGGCCATGCATGCAGCCGGGGTGCGTGGCGTGCGCTTCAACTTCGTCAAGCGCCTGGTGGACTTCACGCCCAAGGACGAGCTCATGGAGATTGCCGCGCGCATCCACCAGCTCGGCTGGCATGTGGTGATCTACTTCGAGGCGGTGGACCTGCCCGAGCTGTGGGACTTCTTCACCGCACTGCCCACCACCGTGGTGGTGGACCACATGGGACGGCCCGATGTGAGCAAACCGGTGGACGGGCCCGAGTTCGAGCTGTTCCTCCAATTCATGCGCCAGCACCCGAATGTGTGGAGCAAGGTGAGCTGCCCCGAGCGCCTTTCCGTGACCGGCCCCAGGGCGCTGAACGGCGAACAGAACGCGTACACCGACGTCATCCCCTTCGCCCGCCGCGTGGTCGAGGAGTTCCCCGACCGCGTGCTCTGGGGCACCGACTGGCCGCACCCCAACCTCAAGGATCACATGCCCGACGACGGCCTGCTGGTCGATTTCATTCCGCACATCGCGCCCACTGCCGAGCTGCAATACAAGCTGCTGGTGGACAACCCGATGCGGCTCTATTGGCCTGAGGAAGCATGACCCCCCCCGCTGAGTCGCCTGCGGCGCCATCCCCCAAGGGGGACACGGCCTTTGCTGCGGGGCGGCCCTTTCTCGCCGTCCTCGCGGCGGCAGCGCCGGTTTCAATCTCCGCGTGACATGTCCGCGCGGCGAACCAATGACGAGGTCTGAATAGGAAACACGATGGCCCTCCACAAACCCTACCTGGACGTGCCCGGCACGACCATCTTCGACGCAGAGCAAAGCCGCAAGGGCTACTGGCTCAACCAGTTTTGCATGAGCCTGATGAAGGCGGAGAACCGCACCCGCTTCAAGGCCGACGAAGACGCCTACCTGGCCGAATGGCCCATGACCGACGAGCAGCGCGCAGCAGTGCGCGCCCGCGACCTGAACTGGGCCATGCGCACGGGCGGCAACATCTACTTTCTGGCCAAGCTGGGCGCCACGGACGGCCTGTCGTTCCAGCAGATGGCCGGCAGCATGACCGGCATGAGCGAGCACGCCTACCGCGACATGATGATTGCCGGTGGCCGCAGCGCCGAGGGCAACCGCGTCACGGGCGAAGGCGGTAACGCCCAGGGCCCTGCAGCCCAGTCAGACGCCTGGAAACAGTGGGAACTGACGCAGCAGCAAGCGCTGGCTGCGCAGATCATGAGCGACCACGCCACGCAGCAAACCGCCACCGGCAACGCCGCAGCTGGACCGGGTGCGGTGGAGCACGCGCGCATCACGGCATCGGTCTACACCTCGCACGTGCCCGCCATCGGCGCCGCCATCGACCTGGGGAAAACTGGTGAGCCCTACTGGCAGCCCCTGTTTGCAGGCTACGAGCCGTCCAAGCAATGGATGCGCGAGAACCAGCCCGACGTCGTGTTCCTGGTCTACAACGACCACGCCACCAGTTTTGACCTGGGGCTGATCCCCACGTTTGCCATCGGCACCGCCGCCGAGTTCGAGCCGGCGGACGAGGGCTATGGCCCGCGCCCCGTGCCCAAGGTCATGGGCCACCCCGACCTGGCCGCACACATTGCGCAGTCGGTGATCCAGCAGGACTTTGACCTCACCATCGTCAACGACCTCAAGGTGGACCACGGCCTGACCGTGCCCATGAACCTGCTTTTTGGTTCGCCCGATGCGTGGCCCGTGAAGGTCATTCCGTTTGCCGTTAACGTGGTGCAGTACCCGGTGCCATCGGGTGCGCGCTGCTTTGCGCTGGGCCAGGCCATCCGCCGCGCCATCGAGTCGTACGACGCGCCGCTCAAGGTGCAGATCTGGGGCACGGGCGGCATGAGCCACCAGCTGCAGGGCCCGCGTGCAGGCCTGATCAACAAGGAATGGGACAACAGGTTCCTGGACCGGCTGATCGCCGAGCCCGCCGAGCTGGCCAAGGTGCCGCACATCGAATACGTGCGCGAAGCCGGCAGCGAAGGCATCGAGCTGGTGATGTGGCTGATTGCCCGCGGCGCCATGAGCGACGTGGCCGGCACGGGGCCTGCGCCCACCGTGAAGCACCGTTTCTTTCACGTGCCCGCCAGCAATACGGCGGTGGGCCACCTGATCCTTGAGAACCAGTAAAGGAAACCACAGCATGACCATCAAAGTAGCCCTGGCCGGCGCAGGTGCCTTCGGCATCAAGCACCTGGACGGCATCAAGAATATCGACGGCGTCGAAGTCGTCTCGCTCATCAGCCGCGATCTGGACAAGACCCGGGAAGTGGCCGCCCAGTACGGCATTGGCCACGTCACCACCGACCTGAACGACAGCCTGGCGTTGAAGGAGGTCGACGCCGTCATCCTGTGCACTCCTACGCAGATGCACGCCGAACAGACCATCGCCTGCCTGCATGCGGGCAAGCACGTGCAGGTAGAGATCCCGCTGGCCGATAGCCTGAAGGGTGCGCAGGACGTGGTGGCGCTGCAAAAGCAGATCGGGCTGGTGGCCATGTGCGGCCACACCCGCCGCTTCAACCCCAGTCACCAGTACGTGCACCACCAAATCCAGAAGGGCGAGTTCAACATCCAGCAGATGGATGTGCAAACCTACTTCTTTCGCCGCACCAACACCAACGCGCTGGGCCAGGCCCGCAGCTGGACGGACCACCTGCTGTGGCACCACGCCGCTCATACCGTGGACCTGTTTGCGTACCAGGCCAACAGCCCCATCGTCAAAGCCAACGCCATCCAGGGCCCCATCCACCCCGTGCTGGGCATCGCCATGGACATGAGCATCCAGCTCAAGGCGGCCAATGGCGCCATCTGCACATTGAGCCTGAGCTTCAACAACGACGGCCCGCTGGGCACGTACTTCCGCTACATCGGTGACACGGCTACGTACCTTGCGCGCTATGACGACCTGTACAACGGCAAGGACGAGAAGATCGACGTGAGCCAGGTGGACGTGTCGATGAACGGTATCGAGCTGCAAGACCGCGAGTTCTTTGCCGCCATCCAGGAAGGCCGCGAACCCAACGCCAGTGTGGGCCGGGTGCTGGCCTGCTACGAAGTGCTGCACGGGTTGGAGCAGCAGCTCAACGCGGGCTGACAGTCCAACGCGTGCGGGAGACCGGGCCTTTCGGCTCGGCAAAAGGCACAGGGACTCTGGGCACCAGAGACGGGGCCAATTCGGCAGCGATCCCGTTTGCTCTCAGGCCGACATCGCACGCGACAGCGCAAGAAGTCCCCAGACCACCACCACCAGCTGCGCGAGGTTGATCAACAGCACTGCCGTGTGGATGCGGCGAAACCGCTGCACTGCTTCCGCCTGGCCTGACTCGATCTGGCGGCCCAGCTGCTGCATCAGCGGCAGCACGTATTTGCGCAGGAGTGTGGCTGCCACACTGAGAATCGCAGCGCCTATTGCAAAGACGTATCGGCCCCACAGCGCATAGCTGACGGCGGCACCTATTGCCACCCAGAAGGCAGCCCGGTAATGGAGATCGAAAAAGCTGCGGACGAACCGGGCATCCATGGGCTCGTCGTGCTTGAGGATCAGCAGAGGCAGTCCGCCCAGCAGAAAGTAGCCCATGTTCACCAGCATTGCCACGGTAAACAACAAGGATGCAAAAGTAGCTGAGGTCATGGTACTCACCGGACGTTTGCTTACCGTTGGGGGGTGAACGAGGCTGTAACGCAGTGTATCTGCTGCGGGGGGCACGATGCCAGGGATGGGCTGATGCGAGCCAAATTGGCCTGTAGCCCTTTCGATAAAAGCCGTCACTGCTATCTAAGTAATAGCATGTGGGCCTGCGCATGCGTGGTGGCAACCAGTCGCCTCAGCGGCTCTGCGCTGCTGGCGTCCAGTGCAACCGAGGGCCTGCCGACATCGGCCAATGCGCATCGGGGCAGGCAGACGCCACCCGGTACGGCGGGGCGGCCACGCTGCGCAGTGCTGGCGGGGCCGCTCAGCCCGCGGCCACCCGCTGCCCCGGCGAGATGGTGGGCGGTGCCGCATTCAGCGTTTCAATGGCAAACCCCGCAGCCGCCTTGTAGCGCGCCATGAAGCCCTCGCGCTCCTCGCGCGGCAGCACATCGTCGATGTGGTCGAACACCCCGCCGCAACGCTCGTCCACCAGCCCCAGCAGGCCAAACGGGCCGGAGCCGCGATTGCGCAGTACCAGGGCAGAGATGTCCTTGCACAGCCTGTCGTCGTAGGCGCGCAGCGCCTGCGGTCCCACGCCGTGCGCAATCAGCTGCGCACCCAGCACCCGCGCATCCACAATGGCCTGGCTCGCGCCATTGGAGCCCACGGGGTACATCACATGCGCGGCATCGCCCAGCAGCGCCACGCGGCCGTCCACCCAGGTGGGTACCGGGTCGCGGTCGATCATGGGGTATTCAAAAACATGTTGGGCGCCGCGCAGCATGGCGGGTATGTCGAGCCAGCTGTAGTTCCAGTCCTCGAAGTGGTGGATGAAATCTTCCAGCGCCACGCGCCGGTTCCAGTCGCCCTGCTGCCAGCCGCCCTGGTTGTCCACCGTGATCTCGGCGATCCAGTTGATGGTGGCCAGGCCCGTGGCCGGGTCGGGTGGCGTGATGGGGTAGCACACCACGCGGTGCCGCAGCGAGCCCACACCCACAAACGAAGCCCCCGTGCGCACCGGCACGCCCGGTGTGGTGCCGCGCCACATGATGGCGCCACCCCACTGGATGGGCGGCTGCGCGGGGTGCATCTGCGCCCGCACGGCCGAGTGCAGGCCATCGGCCGCCACCAGCAGCGAGCCGGCCACCTCGCGCCGCGTGCCGTCGCGCGCCTCTACGATGGCCGTCACGCCGTCGGCATCCTGCCGGTAGCCCACCACGCGTTGCCCCAGCTGCACGGCATCGCCGCCCAGGCGGTCCTTGACGGCCTGGTACAGCATCATCTGCAGCTGCCCGCGGTGTACCGCGTACTGCGGCCAGCGGTAGCCCGCCTGCAGCCCGCGGGGCTCGGCATAAACCTCGTTCCCGTTGCGGCCCACCAGCGCCCACTCGCGTGCCTGCAGTCCGATGGTGTCGAGCACATCGTTGCCAAACCCCAGGTCGTGCAGTTCGCGCACAGCGTTGGGCTGCAGGTTGATGCCCACGCCCAGCGGCTGCAGTTCCGGTACCGATTCAAAGACGATGCAGGGCACGCCGATCTGGTGCAGGGTGAGGGCAGTGGCCATGCCAGCGATGCCGCCGCCGGCGATCAGCACAGGGTGAGGGGAAGAAGCGTATGAAGGTGTAGGTGCGACGGACATGCGGCGATTGTCCATGCAAGAGCGCGCTATGGTCTGCGCGAGCAGTGGGTGAGAGGAGGTGCTGCTGTAGGCAGTTTGGCGTGCTGGCACAGGCAGTCACGCCAACGCCCGTCCTATACTTTGGCAATGAACCAGACGGTACATTCCCCTGCATCCCGGCCCGCAGCCAGGGCGGCGGCCAAGCCTGCCCCCAAGCGCGCCACCACCCGCACGAACGATCCCGAACGCACCATGGCGGGCATCCTGGAGGTGGCCACTGCCGAGTTTGCGGCAAAGGGGTTTGACGGTGCGCGCATTGATGCGATTGCCGATGTCACGCACACCAGCAAGCGCATGATCTATTACTACTTCGGCAGCAAGGAAGGCCTGTACCTGGCCGTGCTGGAGGAGGCCTACCGCCGGATGCGCTCGATCGAGTCGCAGCTGCACCTGGATGACCTGGCGCCCGAGGCCGCCATGGCGGCGCTGGTGGGGTTCACCTTTGACCACCACCTGGACAACCAGGATTTCATCCGGCTGGTGATGACCGAGAACATGCAGCGGGGGCAGCACCTCGCGCGAAGTGCCATGATCCAGGAGCTGAACGTGCCGGCGATCGAGGCCATCCAGCGCCTGTATGACCGCGGCGTCGCGCAGGGCGTCTTCAGGCCGGGGCTGCACGCCATCGACCTGCACGCGTCCATCTCGGCGCTGAGCTTTTTCAACGTGTCCAACCAGTACACGTTCGACCTGATCTTCAAGAGCCAGACCCTGTCGCCCGCCCAGCGCGCCCTGCGCCGCCAGAGCGTGGTGGACATGGTGCTGCGCTTTGTGCGCCATTCCAATCCGGCATAGCTGCTAGCACGGCCAAGGTGGCCGGGGTAGGGAAAAACACGCATGCATAAGAACTAACCAGTTCGTACATTACGGGTTGGAGACCTTGCATGACCCGACTCATCTCACGCATCTGCTGGCTGCTGGACCAGACCCTTGCTGCCATGCTCGCCCTGATGGTGGTGCTGGTGTTTGGCAACGTGGTGCTGCGCTATGCATTCAACTCGGGCATCAGCGTGTCTGAAGAACTGTCGCGCTGGCTCTTTGTCTGGATGACGTTCATGGGCGCCGTAGTGGCGCTGCACGAACGCGCGCACCTGGGTACCGACATGCTGGTCGGCCGCCTGGGGCCCGCCGGGCGCAAGGTGTGCCTGGCGATCTCGTACCTGGCGATGATGGGTATCTGCTGGCTGATCTTTCGCGGATCGCTGGACCAGACGCGCATCAACTGGGAGACCACCAGCGCCGTGATGGAAGTGCCCGTGGCGGGGTTCTATGCCTGCGGCGTCGTGTTTGCCGTGCTGGCCTCCTGCATCCTCGCGCTGGATCTGCTGCGGCTGCTGCGCGGCGAGATGGCAGAGAGCGAGCTGCAGATGTTCCAGGAAAGCGAAGAGCGTCCCCACCCGGACAACGTGGATAGCGCCAAGCCCCGCTGAACCCGACCCGAGGCCACTCCCATGACGATCACGATCTTTCTCGCCTCGCTGCTGGGTGCCATGGCGCTGGGCATCCCCATCGCGTTTTCGCTGCTGATCTGCGGTGCGGCGCTGATGTGGCACCTGGACCTGTTCGATGCGCAGATCTTGGCGCAAAACCTCATCAACGGGGCCGACAGCTTCCCACTCCTGGCCGTGCCGTTCTTCATGCTGGCGGGCGAGCTGATGAATGCAGGCGGCCTGTCGCGCCGCATCGTGCAGTTCGCGATGGCGCTGGTGGGCCACATCAAGGGCGGGCTGGGCTACGTCACCATCGTGGCCGCTGTGATCATGGCGGCGCTATCGGGCTCGGCGGTGGCCGATGCGGCGGCGCTGGGCGCATTGCTGCTGCCCATGATGGTGGCCGCAGGCCATGACAAGGCGCGCTCGGCCGGGCTGATCGCATCGGCCAGCATCATCGCGCCGGTGATCCCGCCGAGCATCGGCTTCGTCATCTTCGGCGTGGCGGGCAATGTGTCGATCTCCAAGCTGTTCCTGGCGGGCATCGTGCCCGGCATGCTGCTGGCTGTGGCCCTGTGGGCGACCTGGTGGTGGCTGGCTCGCGGAGAAGCCGTGACACCCCCGCCGCGCAAGAGCCGCGCCGAAGTCCTGCTGGCCCTGCGCCAGGCGACCTGGGCGCTGGTGCTGCCCGTGATCGTCGTGTTCGGCCTGAAGTTCGGCATCTTCACCCCCACCGAAGCCGCCGTGGTGGCCGCTGTCTATGCGTTGCTCGTGTCGATGCTGGTGTACCGCGAGATCGGTCTGCGCGACCTGCGGCGGCTGTTCATCAACGCCGCCAAGACCAGTTCCGTGGTCATGTTCCTGGTGGCTGCTGCCATGGTGTCCGCGTGGCTGATCACCGTCGCGCAGCTGCCGGCCCAGGTGGTCGCCCTGCTGCAGCCGCTGCTCGACAGCCCGCGGCTGCTGATGCTGGCCATCATGGTTCTGGTGATCGTAGTGGGCACCGCGCTCGACATGACGCCCACCATCTTGCTGCTCACGCCCGTGCTGATACCCGTCGTCAAGGCCGCTGGTATCGACCCGGTGTACTTCGGCGTGCTGTTCATCATCAACAACGCCATCGGCCTCATCACCCCGCCCGTGGGCACTGTGCTCAACACGGTGGCGGGGGTGGGCAAGGTGTCCATGGACGAAGTCACCCGCGGCGTGATGCCTTTCATGCTGGCCCAGTTTGCCGTCATGTTCCTGATGGTGGCGTTCCCGCAAATCGTGATGGTGCCAGCGCGCTGGTTCTATTGACAGCGCGCCACCGCAGCTTCCAGACACAACCGATTCAACCCACGGAGACAAACCATGAAACGCCTGTTCCTCAAGACCCTGGTGGCCGCCCTGGCCTTGGCCGCTGCCGGTATCGCCACCGCGCAGGACATCCGCGAGCGCAGCTTCAAGCTCGCGCTGCAGAACCCCAAGGGGCACCCGCTGGCCAGCGGCGCAGAGAAGTTTGCCGAAATCGTGGCGGCGCGCTCGGGCGGCAAGCTCAAGGTCAACGTGTTCCCCGGTGGCACGCTGGGCGGCGATGCCGCCAACGTGAGCGCACTGCAGGGCGGCACCATTGAATTCGTGGTCTTGAACTCCGGCATTCTGGCCGCGCAGGTCAAGGACTTCGTGGTGTACGACTTCCCGTTCATGTTCGCCAACGCCCGCGAGGCCGATGCCGTGGTGGACGGGCCGCTGGGGCAAAAGCTGCATGCCAAGCTGCAGGACAAGGGCATCGTGGGCCTGGCGTACTGGGAGCTGGGCTTTCGCCAGCTGACCAATGGCCGCCGCGCGGTGAACAAGGTCGAGGACATCGCGGGCCTGAAGCTGCGCGTCATTCCCAACCCCATCAACATCGACTGGGTCAAGGCGCTGGACGCCAACCCCACGCCGCTGGCTTTCCCCGAGCTCTACGCTGCGCTGGAGCAAAAGGCAGTGGACGGTCAGGAGAACCCGGTCAGCGTGATCCAGGCCAACAAGTTCAACGAGGTGCAGAAGTTCATCACGCTGACCAACCACCAGTACAACCCGCAGTCCGTCATTTTCAGCAAGAAGGTGTGGGACGGCCTGAACGCTGCCGAGCGCAAGGTGCTGCAGGACGCCGCTGTGGAGGCTGGCAAGTTCCAGCGCCAGCTCACACGTGACCAGGCCGGTGGCAGCCTGGACGAACTGCGCAAGGCAGGCATGCAGGTATCCGAGTTCTCGCCGGCCGAAACTGCGAAGCTGCGCGACCGCATGAAGCCCGTGATCGAAAAGCACGGCGCCGCCGTGGCAGACACCGTCAAGGAGCTGCAGGCCGAGCTGGACAGGCTGCGCAAGTAAGCCCGATCGCCGCGCACACAGCTGCGCGGCATTGCAACCCACCCTTGCGTCTCCATGATCTGCGGAACCACCTCGCTCATTGCGCACATCGGCTACCCGACTTTCACCTTCAAGTCGCCGATGATCTACAACCCCTATTTCGAGCACGCCGGCATTGACTCGGTCGTCGTGCCCATGGGGTGCCAGGCGGCCGACTACCCGGGCTTTCTGCGCGCGGTGTTCCGCCTCACCAACATCCAGGGCGCCCTGATCACCATGCCGCACAAGGTGACCACGGTGGGCCTGCTCGACCATGCCAGCACGGCTGTCCGCATTGCGGGCTCGTGCAATGCCGTGCGCCGTGATGCGCAGGGCCAGCTGCATGGCGACCTGTTCGATGGCGAAGGCTTTGTGCGCGGCGTGCGCCGCAAGGGCCACCTGCTGGCGGGAGCCCGTGCGCTGGTGGTGGGGGCCGGCGGGGTGGGCTCGGCCATTGCCGCATCTCTGGCTGCCGCCGGCGTGGCGCAGCTCAAGCTGTTTGATGTGAACGCCGAATCCGCCCAGGGCCTGGCGCATCGCCTGCGCGAGCACTACCCGGCGCTGGATGTGACCACGGGTGACCGCGACCCGGCAGGCATGGGCCTGGTGGTCAATGCCACGCCGATGGGCATGCATGAAGGCGATCCGCTGCCGCTGGATGTGGACCGGCTCGCGCCCGGCACCTTCGTGGGCGAGGTCGTGATGCGTGCCGAGATGACGGCGTTCCTTCAGGCCGCGCAACAGCGCGGCTGTCCCATCCAGGTCGGCTCGGACATGCTGTACGAGCAGATCCCGGCCTACCTCGAATACTTTGGCCTTCCCGTCACCACGCCCGAACAGCTGCGGGCGCTGGCGGCAGCGGGGGCCTGATCCTGTTGCCCGCAACCGAGCCCCGACCATGATCCAGCCCCACCGGGAAGATGTTCCCGACCTGCCCAACCGCCTGGGCATCGACGGCATCGAGTTCGTTGAATACGCCACCACACGCCCGCAGGCGCTCGGGCAGGTGCTGGAGCGCATGGGCTTTCGCCCGGTGGCCAGGCACCGCTCCCGCGAGGTGACGCTGTACCGCCAGGGAGCGATGAACCTGGTGGTCAATGCGCATCCCGAAGACGCGCGGGTGAGCGCCACTGTGGACGGCCAGCCCGTGATCTCGGCCGTGGCACTGCGCGTGCGCGACGCACTGCAGGCCCACCAGCGCTGTATCGAGATGGGCGCCTGGCCGGTGGCCACGCACGCGCAGGCGATGGAGTTGCACATTCCGGCCATCCACGGCCCCGGAGCCAGCCGCTTTTACTTTGTGGACCGCTGGCAGGAGTTTTCGATCTTCGACATCGACTTCACGCCGATCCCCACGGTGGAGCAGCATCCTCCGGCCCTTGCCGGCCTGGGCTACTTTGGCGTGGTGCAATACATCGGTTGCGACCGCGCGCCCGACTGGATCGCTTACTTCGAGCAGATGTTTGATTTCCAGCTGCTGCCCGACGACGAACGCTTTGGGATCCTGCCCAAGGGGTACCTCATGCGCAGCCCCTGCGGCGGCTTCCTGTGGCAGCTGGTCGAGCCCGAGCCCGCGCTGGAGCAGTCCCTGGACGCACCCGAATGCCTGCAACGCCTGGGGTTGGGTACGCCCGATGTGGGCACCGCGGTGGCGGCGCTGCGGGCGCGCGGCGTGGAGTTTGTCGAGTCGAGCCGGCTGCACCCGGAGGACCGCGGGGCGTTGACCCGCAGCACCCTGGGCAGTGTTGCCTTTGAACTGGTGCACCGCGATGCCTGAGCGGATGACCAGCGCACCGGGTCCCCTGGCGGGCTTCGGAATGGACACGATCACGCTGGCCGGCACGCTGGAGGCCAAGCTGGCCGCGATGGCGCGCGCCGGCTTCAGCCAAGTGATGCTCAGCGCGCGCGACCTGGTGGGCCATGCAGGCGGCGTGGAGGCCGCTGCGGCGACGGTGCGCGCCAGTGGCCTGCGGCCCACAGGCTTTCAGGTGCTGCGCGACTTCGAGGGGCTTTCGGGCCACCTGCACGGCTACAAGGTCGACATTGCCAAGGCCATGCTCGAGATGTGCGTGGCCACAGGCAGCCGCGTGTTGCTGGCGTGCTCGTCCACGTCGCGCCACGCCACCGACGACCTGGACGCCATCGCCCGCGACCTGCGCAAGCTGGCCATGCTGGCGATACCGCTGGGCATCCGCATTGCCTACGAAGGGCTGTCGTGGGGGCGCACCGTCAACGAGTTCACCACCAGCTGGGACGTAGTCTGCCGCGCCGATTGTCCCAACCTGGGCGTGGGGCTGGACTCGTTCCACATCTTTGCGGCCAACACCCCGCTGGAAAGCCTGGATGCCATGGATCCCGACCGCATCTTTCTGGTGCAGCTGTCGGACTTCATGTGGCACGAGGCCCCCACCTTTGAAGAGCGCATGACCACCGCCCGTACCTTCCGCGTCTTTCCCGGTGAGGGCGTGCACAGCGATCAGCTGGCCGACCTGGTGCTGCGGCTGGAGCGCCTTGGCTACCGCGGGGACTACAGCTTTGAAGTCTTCAATGACGACTACCAGCAGCTGCCGCTGGAGGTGGTGGCAGCGCGCGCGCGGCGCAGCGCGCTGTGGCTGCACGACGACGTGCTGCACAGGCCTTCGCCCCTGCCGCTGTGGACGCGCGCGCCGTCGCCTTTGCAGCCGTCAGCACATCTGTTGAGCAGCACAATGGCGCCATGAAAACACGCTCTCTTGGCCCCTTTTCCGTTTCAGCCATTGGCCTGGGCTGCATGAACCTCTCGCACGCCTACGGCGCGCCGGTCTCGCCCGAGCAGGGCGAACGCGTGCTGCTGACGGCGCTCGATGCCGGCGTGACCCTTTTCGATACAGCCACGCTGTATGGCTTTGGTGCCAACGAAACGCTGGTGGGCCGGGTGATGAAGCCGCACCGCAGCCGCTTCACCCTGGCCAGCAAGTGCGGCATGCAGGGCGTGGATGTGAATGGCGACGGCAAGCTGGTGCGCGTGATTGACGGCCGCCCCGCCACGCTGCGCCAGACCTGCGAAGACAGCCTGCGCCGCCTGCAGACCGATGTGATCGACCTGTACTACCTGCACCGCTGGGACAAGAGCGTACCCATTGAAGACAGCGTGGGCGCGCTGGCCGACCTGGTGCGTGCGGGCAAGATCCGCTGCATCGGCCTGTCGGAAGTGTCGGCCGCCACGCTGCGCCGTGCGCATGCGGTGCACCCGATTGCGGCGCTGCAGACCGAATACTCGCTGTGGACGCGTAACCCCGAGATTGCGGTGCTCCAGGCCTGCCGCGAACTGGGCGTGGCCTTTGTGGCGTTCAGCCCGGTGGGGCGCGGCTTCCTGTGTGGCGGGCGCATCGATGTGGACGCGCTGGACGCCAAGGACATTCGCCGCAGCATGCCGCGCTTTGCGCCCGAGGCCTATGCGGCCAATGTGCGCCTGCTGGATGCCTACCAGGCCCTGGCGCTGGAGGCGGGCTGCACGCCGGCTCAACTGGCAATCGCCTGGCTACTGCACCAGGGCGAAGACATCATCCCGATCCCGGGCACGACCAGCGTCGAACACCTGCAAGACGACCTGGGTGCCGCCAATGTGCAGCTCAGCGCTGCGCTGATGGCCCGCGTCGAAGCGCTGATCAACGAGCGTACGGTGGTGGGCAACCGCTACAACGCGCAGGGATCCAGCGAAGTGGATACCGAAGCGTTTGAAGACCGCGCAGCGTAAGCGGCGCGGCCCTCTCTTGGACTGCAGGGTCCGTAATGCCGACACGTGACCTTTGCAAGGGGACCGAACGCCGTCTTGGTTCGGTCTCGTTACCTCCCGCGCAAGTTGCCCCGGTCGTCTGCAATCACGATCTCCACACGGCGGTTCATCGCTCGGCCTTCGGGTGATGCGTTGTCGGCCACGGCGTGGGCCTTGCCATAGCCACGGGCGGTGATCCGGCCCGTGTCCACGCCGCGCTGCACCAGTGCATCGCGCACGGCCTGTGCGCGGCGCTCCGACAGTTCCTGGTTGTAGCTGTCGCTCCCCACGCTGTCGGTATAGCCCTCGATCAGTAACTTGCGGTCGGGGAACTGGCGCAGGAAATTCGCGAGCTTGTCCAGGCGCGGAAAGGCCTGCGTTGACAGCTCGGCCTTGTTGAAAGCAAACAGCACATCGCCCAGCGTGACGAGCAGGCCGCGCTCGGTCTGCTGTGCCTCCATGTCGCGCAGCTGCGCTTCGAGCATGCGCACGCGGTCTTGTGCTGCTGCTGCCTGGGCCTGTTGCTGGGCGGCGCGCTGCTCGGCACTCAGGGCCTGCTGCTGGGCCAGTTGTGCATTGCGAGCCTGCGCGTCGGCGCGTAACCGCGCGGCATCCGCCTCTTGTGTGCGTGCCTGCAGGCGGATGCGGTCGGCCTCGCTACCGGCCTGCTGGATCGTCGCATCCAGCTGGCGTGCGCGGGCGGCATTGGTGGCCACTTCAGCGCGCTGGCGCGCCACGTAGGCCAGGTGGCTCGTCTCGGCGTTGTCTCGGTCTTTTGACCACGCCTGGTCCGCGCGGGCCAGGGCGTCGGTGGCTTCCTTGAGTTCCAGTTGGGCGTACTGGTTGACGGCCGGGTCGCCCGCGGCAGTGCTGACTGCCGTGCGTGCGGATTCGAGTGTGGCCGGTGGCACGGTGCTGGCGCAGGCGACCAAAAGGCCGGCGGCCAGGAGGCTGGTGCACAGGGTGGTGGTGCGTTGGATCAACGTCTTCATGGCTTGGATTCCTTGGAAAGGCACGGGGCGGTACACGGACTGCGGGTGCACGTTGTGTGGAGCCGCCAGCTGCAGGAGGACTGGTCAGCGGAGCCGAGCGTCTGCCGTGCGGGGTGTGTGGGTACGAATGGGTGCGAGTGGGCGGGCGGGCCGGCGCAGCGTGTGCCTGGCCCCGCTATCCATCAACGCGGGGAGCGCCGGTTGATTTCTTCCTGCAGCGCGCGGATGCTTTCCTGCACCTGTGCCAGGTTGGCGGCGTTGCGCGTGGCGTCGGCACGTGTCTCTGCCACGCGGGCATCCACTTCGGCCTCTGCGGCAAGGCGGCGCGCCGTCACATAGTCTTCGGTGGCCATGGCGCGCTCAGCCTGCATGAACTTGTCCCGCGCCATCTGCAGCTCCACGGGCGCGCCGGTAGCCACTGCGGGGGCCGCGGCAACGCGGTTGACGGTGGTGCGTGTGACGGCCATCTGTTCGGTGGGCGGCGGTGTGGATGAGCACGCGGCCAGCGCGGCCAGCGCAAGCGCTGCAGCGGAAGTTCGGATGGTTGCATGTGAGGGCATGGTGCTGGAGCCTCCTTGAAGTGCGTTGGGGAACAGTGGGGTGCAGGGCCGGCAGGTGTGCTGCATGAGGGGGCGCATCGCCAGCCACGCGACGTGGTGCGATTGTTCGGCTCGCTTGCCGCGGCGGGCGTAGGCCCTGCATCGGCATGTCTGTGGGCAATGTCTTACGAATGCTTGCAGTTCCCCATGCCAAAGTGACCGCGGCACCCGCCGGGCGGAAATCAGGGGGAACCTGCGGAATGTGTGAACGTCCATCCATACACACGGGTAGCAGGACCGCACCACGCGCTTCGCCCTGCAACAGCTTTGGCGCTGGATGCGGCGGCGTGTACCAGTACCCCAAACGGAAATTGCCCGGCTGATGGCTCGCGTGATTGCGCGAGCCCGCGCCTTCATCACCCCGCCGCGCCTTGCGCCCATCCACCACGAAGAGGAGATTCACCGCATGCAGCAGTCTTTGTTCATCGCCTGGATTCAGCAAACCACCTTTGCCGGCGTGCCCCTGTGGAGCCTGCTGGTCGCGCTGACGGCGGCTGCGGTCACGTATGTGGCCATCCTCACCGCGCTGCACCTCCTTACGGGCCGCGCCAGGAGCTGGGCCACGCATTCGGGCAGCGCCGCTGCCACCACCATGGTCGACGTGCTCGAAGGCACGAGCCGGCTGCTGATGCTGCTGGTGGCCGTGCTGGTGGGCCTGGGGTTCCTCGAGCTGCCACGGCGCTGGGAAAGCCGGGTGGCGCAGCTGTGGTTTGTGGCGGTGGCGCTGCAGATGGGGTTGTGGGGCATGCGGGCCATCGGTATCGGCGTGCAGCGCTATGTCACGCGGCACAGCTCCAGCGGCATGACACAGGTAAGTGCTTCGGCCACGCTGCTGTCGTGGGGGCTGCGCACGCTGCTGTGGAGCATCGTGGCGCTGGCGGTGCTGTCGAACCTGGGCGTCAACATCACCGCATTCGTGGCCAGCCTGGGGGTGGGTGGCATTGCGGTGGCGTTGGCCGTGCAAAGCATCCTGGCCGATCTGTTCGCATCGCTCTCCATTGCGGTGGACAAGCCTTTTGAAGTGGGCGACTTCGTGGTGGTGGGCAGCGTGGCCGGTACGGTGCAGATGATTGGCCTGAAGACCACGCGCATCCGCAGCCTGCAGGGCGAGGAGGTGGTGATGTCCAACACCGACATCCTCAAGCAAACTATCAGCAACTACCGGCCCATGCAGGAGCGGCGCATTGTCTTCACCTTTGGCGTGGCATACGACACCCCGGTGGACAAGGTCGAGGCGATCCCGGGGGTGGTCAGGCGATTGGTCGAGGCGCAGGCGGCGCTGCGGTTTGACCGCGCACATTTCAAGGGGTTTGGCGACAGCTCGCTGGATTTCGAGGTGGTCTACATCGTCAAGGATCCGGGCTTCAACGTGTACATGGACATGCAGCAAACCATCAACCTCGGGCTGATGCGCGAGTTTGGGGCGATGGGGGTGGAGTTCGCGTTCCCCACCCGCACGATCCACATCGCCACGGTTCCCGCAGGCCAGCCTCGGACGTCGGCGGGCGCTACGCCGGCTGCAGCCGATGCCACCGCAGGGCCGCTCGCGGCCCTGCGCGCGCAGGCCTGAAGTCCGCGCCGCGCCTCCTCCACCCTGCTGAAGCCCGGGCCAAAAAAAGGCCGACCACCTTTGCGGGGGGTCGGCCTGAACGGGTAGTTGCTGTCTTAACGCTTCTTCAACTTCTCTTTGTGGATGGGGTGCATTGTGCGTTACATCCGAATGGCCACACCGGCCACCCTGATCACTTGGCGACCACGCGCACCATTTCCAGGCACTTGTTCGAGTAGCCCCATTCGTTGTCGTACCAGCTGACGATCTTGATGAACGTGCCATCGAGTGCGATACCGGCGTCAGCGTCAAAGATGGACGTGCGGGTGTCGCCGCGGAAATCGGTGGCCACCACCTTGTCTTCGGTGTAGCCCAGCACGCCCTTCAAGGCGCCTTCGGACTGGGCCTTCATTTCGGCCTTGATTTCTTCGTAGGTGGCAGCCTTTTCCAGCTCCACCGTCAGGTCCACCACCGACACGTCGGAGGTGGGCACGCGGAACGACATGCCGGTCAGCTTCTTGTTCAACGAAGGGATCACCACGCCCACGGCCTTGGCAGCGCCGGTGCTCGAAGGAATGATATTTTCCAGAATGCCGCGGCCGCCGCGCCAGTCCTTGTTGGACGGGCCGTCCACCGTCTTTTGCGTGGCAGTCGCTGCGTGCACGGTGGTCATCAGGCCGCGCTTGATGCCCCACTTGTCATTGAGCACCTTGGCCACGGGGGCCAGGCAGTTGGTGGTGCACGAGGCGTTGGACACGATGGCCTGGCCGGCATACGTGTCGTGGTTCACGCCGAACACGAACATGGGTGTGTCGTCCTTGGAAGGAGCCGACAGGATGACCTTCTTCGCGCCAGCATCAATGTGCTTTTGCGCGGTGACCTTGTCCAGAAACAGGCCGGTGGATTCGATCACCACGTCGGCGCCGACTTCGTTCCACTTGAGGTTGGCGGGGTCACGCTCTTGCGTCAGGCGGATCTTCTTGCCGTTGACGACCAGGGTGTTGCCTTCCACCGAGACTTCGCCCTTGAAGCGGCCATGGACCGAGTCGTACTGCAGCATGTACGCCAGGTACTCTGGCTCCAGCAGGTCGTTGATGCCAACGACTTCGATGTCGCTGAAATTCTGGATGGCCGAGCGCAGCACGTTACGGCCGATGCGGCCAAAGCCGTTGATACCAATCTTGATCGTCATGGGGAGCCCCTTCAAAGTTGCAAAGTCGAAATCGGAGACCTGCGCCGCGCGCCCGCCGGCAGCGGGGCACAGCGGGCAGGGGGAGTCTTAACGGGCCTTCTTGGCAGGCTTGCGGCGTGCGGCGCCGATGGCCACCAGCACCGTGTCGACCACGTTCTCTTCGGTGAAGCCGAAGTGCTTGAACAGCACGGGTGCAGGGGCCGATTCGCCGTAGGTGTCGATGCCTACGACGGCAGCGCAGCCGTACTTCCACCAGCCATCGGTCACGCCCATTTCCACGGCAACACGCGGCACGCCGGCGGGCAGCACGCTGGCCTTGTACTTGGCATCTTCGCGGTCGAAGGTGGTGGTGCTGGGCATGGAGACCACGCGCACGGGGATCTTGCGGTCGGCCAGCATGCGCTGGGCCTTCAGGGCCAGCTGTACTTCAGAGCCGGTGGCAATGATCACGCCCACGGGCTTCTTCTTGAGGCCCACATCGGCCGGGTCGCTCAGCACATAGGCGCCGCGGCTGATGTCGCCCAGATCGCGCTTGGGCGCGTAGGGGAGGTTCTGGCGCGACAGGGCCAGCGCGGTGGGCTTGTTGCGGTTGGACAGCGCCACGCTCCAGGCCACGGCGGTTTCTGCTGTGTCGGCAGGGCGCCATACGTCCAGGTTGGGGATCAGGCGCAGGCTGGCCACGTGTTCGACCGACTGGTGTGTGGGGCCGTCTTCACCCAGGCCGATGGAGTCGTGCGTGAACACGTGGATCACGCGCTGCTTCATCAGTGCGGCCATGCGGATGGCGTTGCGGCTGTAGTCGCTGAACGTGAGGAAGGTGCCGCCGTAGGGGATGAAGCCGCCGTGCAGTGCCACGCCGTTCATGATGGCGGCCATGCCGAATTCGCGCACGCCGTAGTTGATGTGGCGGCCACCGACCTTGTCGCCGTTGGCGGCATCGGTCTTGACCACGTTGCCCTGCATGTCAAAGCGCAGGTTGGGCGTGCTCTTGGTGTTGGTGAGGTTCGAGCCCGTCAGGTCGGCGCTACCGCCCAGCAGCTCGGGCAGCGCGGCGGTGAAGGCTTCCAGCGCAATCTGGCTGGCCTTGCGGCTGGCCACGGTCTCGCCCTTGGTGTGGGCGGCCACCACGGTGTCCACGGCTACCTGCGCGAAGTTGGCGGGCAAATCGCCCTTCATGCGGCGCGTGAGTTCGGCGGCCAGTTCGGGGAAGGCGGCGGTGTAGGCGGCAAAGCGATCGTTCCAGGCGGCTTCAGCGCTCTGGCCCTGGGCCTTGGCGTCCCAGCCGGCATACACGTCTTCAGGGATGGCAAAGGGCTCGCTCGTCCAGCCCAGCGCTTCGCGGGTGAGGGCAATTTCGTCGGCGCCCAGGGGCTCGCCGTGGGCCTTGGAGGTGTTGGCGCGGTTGGGGCTGCCCTTGCCGATGTGCGTCTTGCAGATGATGAGCGACGGGCGCTCGTTCTGCTTCTTGGCTTCGGCCACTGCATCGGCCACCTTGTCGGCGTCGTGGCCGTCGATGGGGCCGATCACGTTCCAGCCGGCCGACACAAAGCGCAGCGCGGTGTTATCGGCAAACCAGGGCAGAACCTGGCCGTCGATGGAGATGCCGTTGTCGTCGTACAGCGCGATCAGTTTGTTGAGCTTCCAGGCGCCCGCCAGCGAAATCGCCTCCTGGCTGATGCCTTCCATCAGGCAGCCGTCGCCCAGGAACACGAAGGTGTTGTGGTCGACCACAGCGTGGCCTTCGCGGTTGAACTCGGCGGCCAGCAGCTTTTCAGCCAGCGCAAAGCCCACGGCGTTGGTAATGCCCTGGCCCAGCGGGCCGGTGGTGGTTTCCACGCCAGCGGTGTAGCCCACTTCGGGGTGGCCCGGCGTCTTGCTGTGCAGCTGGCGAAAGTTCTTGAGCTCACCAATCGGCAGGTCGTAGCCGGTAAGGTGCAGCAGCGCGTACAGCAGCATCGAGCCATGGCCGTTGCTCAGCACGAAGCGGTCGCGGTCAAACCACTGGGGGTTGGTCGGGTTGTGCTTGAGGTGGCGAGCCCACAGGCCCACGGCCATGTCGGCCATGCCCATGGGGGCGCCGGGGTGGCCGGAATTGGCTTGTTGAACGGCGTCCATGGCCAATGCGCGGATCGCATTGGCCATTTGTTGGGATTGCTGGGTGTTGGCCATGGGGGTGGGGTGGGTTCAGGGGAAACCCGGCATTTTACCGGGGGTGGCTGCCGCCCCCGCGCGGCGCCCGCGCGCATGCGCTGGCGCCATGCGATGCACTACAGTGCGGGCCATGCAAGGACTGCACCTCACTGCCGATCTGCGTGGCTGCCGCTGCGCCCCCTTGTGGCTGCTCGACGCCGCTGCCCTGGGCCGCGCCTGTACCGAGGCCGTACACGCCGCCGGTCTGCAGCCCGTGGGCGAGCTTTTCCATTCGTTCCCGGCCACCGAGCACGGCCCTGGCGGAGTGACTGCTACTGTTTTGCTAGCTGAATCACATTTGTGCGTGCACACCTGGCCCGAGCAGATGGCAGTGACACTGGATGTGTACGTGTGCAATTTCGGCGCCGACCATTCGGGTCGCGCTCATGCACTGATGGATGCGCTTCTGGCGCTTTTCGAGCCTGACACCGTCGAGCGCCATGCGCTGCAACGGGGTTCCATCGCCATGGAAAGCGCCCCATGAGTCAGCCCGTTGCGCCCGCGGGCCAGGTGCCTGCCATGCTGCTGGCCGCAGGGCGTGGCGAGCGCATGCGTCCGCTGACCGACGCCACACCCAAGCCGCTGCTGCAGGTGCAGGGGCAGCCGCTGCTGCAGTGGCACCTGCAGGCCTTGGTGCAGGCAGGGGTGGTGCAGGCGGTCATCAACACCGCATGGCTGGGCGGGCAGATCTGTGACCGGTTTTCAAGTGTTTTCGGCCTGGAGTCCAGTCAGAATAATGGCCTGGCGCTATCAATTTCATACTCGCATGAGGGCGCCGACTTCGGCGGTGCGCTCGAAACCGCAGGCGGCATAGCGCGGGCCCTGCCGAAACTGGGCCCTGTTTTCTGGCTGGCGGCAGGCGATGTGTTTGCGCCGGATTTCGTCTTCGACAGTGCGGCCGTGCAGGCCTTTGCTGCCAGCGGCCATCTCGCGCATCTCTGGCTGGTACCCAACCCGGCGCACAACCCGCGCGGTGACTTCGCCCTGTCGGCCGATGGCATGGCGCTGAACCTGCCTGGTGACGACCCTTCCCCGCGTTTGACGTACAGCACCATCGCCCTGCTGCGTGCCGAACTGTTCACGCCGCCTTGGTGCGACATTCCCGCCGGGAATCCTGCCGGCGTGGCGGCGCCACTTGCGCCGCTGCTGCGCCGCGCGATGGACGCCGGGCGCGTGTCGGCATCGCTGTACACCGGTCGGTGGACGGACGTGGGCACACCCGAGCGCCTGGCCGAACTCAACCGCTGAGCGGCCCCGCAGGGCCTGGGTTGCGCGTTATTGCGCCGCCGAAGCGCCGGCGGCGTGTGCAGGCTCCACCACCAATGCAGGCCCGTTCTCGCAGTTGCGGAACAGCCACTGGCTGGGCATGAACCGCGCCTGCGGTCCGTCCGGTGGCGGCTTGCCGATTTGGGCCTGCACGTCATGGTCAATGTGCGGCACGTGGAAAAGCGCCAGCTGCCCCTTGCGGCACAGCAGCGCCGGCATGACCTTGTTGGGCGTCCAGCCTTGCGTGGCGTTGTCAAAGCGGTAGATGGGCCCGATGCGCTGGTCCTGCGCAAGCTCCAGCCGCGGGGGATGCAGCTGCAGCGCGCTGGCCCACACGCCCGCCACCTGCACCGGTTGCGCAAAGCGTATGGCTTCCAGCCCGTGCAGTGCCAGCGCGCGACCGGGTTCGCCCTTGTCGAACGGGTCCTTGCGGTTGATGATGCTGCCAGCGGGGATGGTCAGTTCACCGTACTGGAAATCCTGCACAAGGGCAAAGCGTTCGCGGCTCGCCCGCAGCGCGGCGCCGTCCTCCCATGCCTGCCGGGCGCTGTGGGCGCTGTACAGGCGCCAGACCAGCAGCCCGTCCCCCAGCAGTGCGAGCACCAGCAGCACCCCCAGAGCGCGTGGCGCCAGGACCCATTTGCCGGGAACGTCGACAAGGCGCAGGTACGCCGCATACACCGCGTACACCAGCAGAGCGCCGGTCAGTACCACGCCGGTCGTGGGAAGCAAGGTTGCGTACAGGAGGGACCACATTGGAACGGGGAAGGATTCGGGGGGGGGCGCGGATTGGCGGGAGACGGGCGGAGCGTTCTGCAGTCCGCCGCGTGGCGGGCCAGTCTGCCATGGGTTGCCGCGCGCTCGGCCACCTGAAGGGCCTGCAGGAGCGGCGGGAATGTCGCGAAATGTAAGGTGAATGGCCATGAGGCTCCCGGCCCGCGAGCAACAGGCGGCAAAATGCACAGATGAGTCCTCAGCAGCAATCCATCCATGCGCAACGCCGCGCCCGCCTGGCTTCCCAGCTGGGAGAAGGCGGCATCGCCATCATCCCTACGGCCGTGGAGCGCCAGCGCAACCGCGACAGCGACTTCCTCTTCCGGCACGACAGCTACTTCTATTACCTGACAGGCTTCACCGAGCCGGGCGCCTGCCTCGTGCTGACGGCCGAGGGGCAGAGCACGCTGTACTGCCAGCCCAAGGATCTTGAGCGCGAGATCTGGGATGGCTACCGCCTGGGGCCTGCAGAGGCGCCATCCGCGCTGGGCGTCACGACCGCTGCGTCCATTGCGGACCTCGACACCAGCCTGCCGCGCCTGCTGGAAAACCGCAGCCGCGTATGGTTCCCGTTTGCCACGCACACCGGCCTGGCTGCGCGCGTGGAGGGCTGGCTCAATGCCGTGCGCGCGCGTGTGCGCTACGGCGCGCTGTGCCCGGCTGAGCAAAACGACGTGTGCACGCTGCTCGACGAGATGCGCCTCATAAAGGACGCGCATGAGCAGGACATCATGCGCCGCGCCAGCGCTATCAGCGCGCAGGCCCACATCCGCGCCATGCAGCGCTCGGCGCGCATGCTGCGTGCCGGGCAGGACGTGCGCGAATACCACCTGGATGCCGAGTTGCTGCACGCATTTCGCGATGAAGGTTCGCAGTACCCGGCGTACAGCTCCATCGTGGCGGCTGGCGCCAATGCCTGCGTGCTGCACTACCGCGCAGATGCTGCCCCGGTGCGCGATGGCGAGCTGGTGCTGATCGACGCCGGTTGCGAACTCGATGGCTACGCCAGCGACATCACGCGCACCTTTCCTGCCAACGGCAGGTTCACCGGCCCGCAGCGTGCGCTGTACGACCTGGTGCTGGCCAGCCAGGACGCGGCGGTGGCGGCCACACGGGCGGGCGCGCGCTTTGTGGACCCGCACGACGCCACCGTTGCCGTGCTGGCGCAGGGGATGCTCGACCTGGGGCTGCTCGACCGGAACAAGGCGGGCACCGCGCAGGACGTCATCGAGCAACGCGCCTATTTCCAGTTCTACATGCATCGCACGGGCCACTGGCTGGGCATGGATGTGCACGACTGCGGCAGCTACGTGGAGCCTGGCGAGGTGGGCCAGACCAGCGAGCGCAAGGACCCGCTCTCGGGCGAAACCATCACCAACCGGCCCAGCCGGGTGCTGCGGCCCGGCATGGTGCTCACCATCGAGCCCGGCATCTACGTGCGCCCTGCGCCTGGCGTTCCCGAGCAGTTCCACAACATCGGCATCCGCATCGAGGATGACGCCATCGTGACGGAGTCGGGTTGCGAGCTGATCACGCGTGGAGTGCCGGTCAAGGCGGACGAGATCGAAGCGCTGATGCGCGACTGACGGCGGTGCTGCGGCATGGAATCCCGGCCTGAAACGAGCGCCTCCGCCAGCCGCGCGGAACATGCCGTGACGCTGCCCGATGGCGCGCCGAAACGCTGGCGCCTGGGCATTGCCCTGTGGCTGCTGGGCACGCCGGGCGTCGTTGCGGTGGTGTGGGCCCTGCTGCCGCCACTGGCGGCGAGCCAGGCGTTGCTTCCCATACCACTGTGGGCCGTCCTGCTGCTCAGTGGCTTGCAGACGGCCGTGATGCTGGCGCTGGCTGTGGCGGTGGGCGTGCTGCTGGCGCCCAGGGTCGGGCTTGCTGCGCCTGTGGTGTCTGCGTGGCTTGCGGGCGGGCCGGGTGCGCAGGCTGCGCCCGCGCGCTGGCTGTTGCCTGGCGTGTGGGGCGGCATCGCCGGTGCCGCGTGGCTGGTGGCGCTCTCCGCGATGGCGCCCGAGGCGCTTCGGCCCGCCGCTGCGACCACCGACATCGGCACCGTGCTCGTCAAGCTGCTGTACGGCGGCATGACCGAGGAACTGCTGGTGCGCTGGGGTGTGATGACGCTGGTGCTGTGGGCGGCGTGGCGCATCGTCCAGCGGGGCAACGGTGCGCCGCGCCCTGGGCTGATCGCTGTCGCCGTGCTGGTCAGTGCCGTGCTTTTTGCGCTGGGCCACTTGCCGGCCGCGCAGGCCATGGCCGGTGCGCTGACTGCGCCGGTGGTGCTGTTCGTGCTGGTGGGCAACACCGCATTCGGGCTGCTGGCAGGCTGGCTGTTTGCGCGCCGCGGGCTGGAGGCCGCCATCACGGCCCATGTGCTGGCCCACGCCCTGTCCATGCCTTTGCTCTGAGCGCGCCGTGCAGCGCAGCTTGCAAGTTGCGGGGTTGCTGCCGCGGTGGTAACGGCCATGTAACCGCGTCGTGTGAGAATTGGAAACCCGATTACAAAACCACTGAAAGAGACAACAGATGCCAACACGCCGCGCCACCAAGATCGTTGCCACCCTGGGCCCCGCCTCCAGCGACCCGGCGCTGCTGGAGGCCATGATCCGCGCAGGCGTGAATGTGGTCCGGCTGAACTTCAGCCACGGCAAGGCGCAGGACCACATCGACCGCGCCGCCACCGTGCGCGCCGCAGCCCAGCGCGCCGGGCGCGAGGTGGCCATCATGGCCGACCTGCAGGGCCCCAAGATCCGCGTGGGCAAGTTTGCCGAAGGCAAGGTTCAGCTCGAGTCGGGCGCCAAGTTCGTACTGGATGCGTCGCGCACCGAGCTGGGCGACATGGATGGCGTGGGCCTGGATTACAAGGAGTTGCCGCGCGACGTGAAGGCGGGCGATTTGCTGCTGCTCAATGACGGCCTGATCGTGCTGACAGTGGACGCCGTGCGCGGCGAAGAGGTGCACACCACCGTGAAGATCGGTGGCGAGCTCTCCAACAACAAGGGCATCAACAAGAAGGGCGGCGGCTTGACGGCGCCGGCGCTGACGGCCAAGGACATGGAAGACATCCGCACCGCGATGAGCTTCCAGGCCGACTACGTGGCCGTGAGCTTTCCCAAGAACGCGACCGACATGGAAATGGCCCGCCAGCTGTGCAACGTGGCTGCCTCCGAATACCGCCATAAGCCCGGCCTGATCGCCAAGATCGAACGCGCCGAAGCCATCCCGCACCTGGAAGCGATCCTGCGCGTGAGCGACGGCATCATGGTTGCGCGGGGTGACCTGGCGGTGGAGGTGGGTAATGCCGCCGTGCCCGCCTTGCAGAAGAAAATGATCCGCATGGCGCGCGTGCTCGACAAGGTTGTGATCACCGCCACCCAGATGATGGAAAGCATGATCACGGCGCCTGTTCCGACGCGCGCCGAGGTGAGCGACGTGGCCAATGCGGTGCTCGACGGGACCGATGCGGTGATGCTCAGTGCCGAGACCGCGGCCGGGCGCTACCCGCTCGAAACCGTGGAAGAGATGGCCACCATCTGCGCTGCCGCCGAGGCCGCGGAAGACCACCACCTGGATGCCGACTTCACGGGCCAGACCTTCGGCCGCATTGACCAGTCCATCGCCATGGGCGCACTGTTCACCGCGCACCACCTGGGCGCCAAGGCCATCGTGGCCATGACCGACAGCGGTGCCACGGCGCTGTGGATGAGCCGCCACAGCATCGACATCCCGATCTACGCGCTGACGCCCAAGGTGGCTACGCAACGCAAGATGGCCATGTACCGCAACGTGCGCCCCCTGCTGATGGACACCAGTGCCGACCGCGACACCGCGCTGGAGCAGGCCGAGCGCCACCTCAAGAGCCGCAACATCGTGCAAAAGGGGGATGTGTACGCCATCACCTGCGGTGAGCCCATGGGGGCCCCCGGCGGCACCAACATGCTCAAGATCTGCGTGGCCAGCTGATCCGCCACCGCCAATGCGGAGCTCAGCGGAGGGGCTCACCTCCCCGGGCTGGGTGCCTCTGGCGGCGTGGCCGTGTTGGCAAACACCGGAAAGCGGGCTCGCAAGGCGCTGGCGGCCAGGTCGCACAGCCAGCCGACTGTCCAGCACAGCCAGCCCGTCCACAGTGTGTGGCTCATGAAGTGCGCTCCGCGCATCTGCTGCGCGGCACCCAGGACGAGGCCGGCCACCAGGGACCCGGCAAGCCACCACCGCGCTGCTGCGGGCGCCTTGTGCCGCAAGGCGAAGTAGCCCCCGAGAAACGCGAATCCGGCGGACGCGTGCCCTGCGGGAAAGCACCGCCCGCCACCTCCGTCGAGCACACCCATCGACCAGTGCGACACGTGCCGTGCAACCCCGCCGAACTGGGCCAGGTCCCAGGGGCAGCTGGTGGTGCTGAGGTTCTTGGCGATGCTGACCACCGCCAGCGCCAGCAGTGCACTCACCGCCATCTGCAGCCTCTCCATGGCGTCGATGCGGCGGAGCACGCCCTGCGGCCACCAGACGGCCAAGGTCAGCAGCAGCACCAGCAGCCAGCCCAGGCGCCGTGCGTCCTCGTGCATCACCTGCACCAGGAACCAGTGGTCGCGCCACGGAAAACCTGTGGCTGTGCCAAACGGTTGCGCCAGCAGCAGGTCGCCCCCGCCTGCATCCCACGCCACCGCGGCGGCCAGCCCTGCGAGCGTCCACCAGAGCAGGGTGCGGAGGGTGGCGGCGGAGCCGGCAGCGGGAAAGGAATCAGAAGACATCCCCGGGAAGATAGCCTGGGGCACTTAAGGTGGCCTTAACGCCAGCGCTGCGGTGCCGCAGGCAGGTGCCGCCGCCCCGGCGTCCAGGGCGCATCGCTGCGACAATGCGCCGATGCGAATCCTCGTGGTGGAAGACGATCCCGGCATTGCCAGTGGCCTGCGTGCAAACCTGCAGCAGCGCGGGTACGCGGTGGATGTAAGTGACGGTGTGGCCCCCGCATGGAGCGCCCTGCGTGCCGAGCGGTTCGATGCGGTGCTGCTCGACCTCGGGCTGGTGGACGGGGATGGCACGGAACTGCTGCGGCGCCTTCGCCGGAGTGCAGGCGAAAAGGGCGCGACCCCGGCCCTGCCCGATCCCGCCACGCCGGTGTTGATCGTGACGGCGCGCGACCACGTGCACCAGCGCATTGCCGGGTTGGACGAGGGTGCCGACGACTACCTGACCAAGCCCTTTGACGTGGACGAGCTAGACGCCCGCTTGCGCGCCCTGCTGCGCCGTGCGGCCGGGCGGGCGTCGCCTGTGGTCCGCCACCGTGACATCGAACTGGACCCGGCGACGCGGACCGTACGCCAGGCTGGCCACCTGGTGGACATGTCCCCGCGGGAGTTTTCGGTGCTGCGGGTGCTGCTGGAGGCGCCGGGAAGGGTCTTGTCGCGCCAGCAGATCGAGGAGCGGCTGTACAGCTGGGATGCCGCCATCGAAAGCAATGCGGTGGAAGTGCACATTCACCATTTGCGCCGCAAGCTGGGCAGCGCATGCATACAGACCATGCGCGGTGTCGGCTATTTCATGCCCCGGGAAGACAGACTGCCATGAGTGGCTCCGGACCGCTCCCGCATTCCCGTGGCCGGCGGCCGTCGCTAACGCGGCAGCTCATGCTGTGGTCGATGGGTGCGCTGGTTCTCGTCTGGGCCAGTTTTGTGCTCGTGGGCTATCAGACCGGGGTGCACGAAGCCGACGAGCTGACTGATGGGCACCTGGCCAGCGTGGCGGCGCTGCTGCTGAATCTGCGTACGGCCGAGGCAGGCCCCGGCGCCGAGTTGACCGAGCGCGCGGCCACTCCCTGGCTCAAGGCGCATGACTACCAGCAGTCGCTCAGCGTGGTGCAGTGGGATGCCCAGGGCGTGCTGCTGACCCGAAGCGGCAGGGCGCCGCTGCCGCCGTTTGCCGCGCCTGAAGGTTTTGCCAACATCACGCTGGGTGCGCCGGCCACTGTATGGCGTACGTTTGCGCAGTGGGATGCAGCCCGCACCCGCAAGATCATGGTGCTGGTGGAACTGCACGAGCGCGACGAGCTGGCCGAGGACATTGCCGAGCAGATGATCGAACCCGGCTTGTGGTTGTTGCCTGTGGTGGCACTCGCGCTCGGGCTGGCCCTGTGGCGCGGTCTGCGCCCCCTCTATGTCCTGTCGGCTGATGTGGCGGCGCTCGACCCGGCCAGCGCCCAGCGCCTGACGGTGCGGCATTCCTGGAGCGAGTTTGCGTCGGTGGTGACCTCCATCAACACGCTGCTGGACCGCCAGCACGAGGCCATGGTCCGTGAGCGACGGCTGGCCAACGAGGTGGCGCATGAGCTGCGCACGCCGCTTTCGTCCATCGCCTTGCAAGCCCGGGCGCTGGAAGGCGAACTGGACGCTGGTGCCCGCACCGAAGCGGTGGCGCGCATTGGCCAGGATGCCCTGCGCGCCGGCCATGTGCTCAACCAGCTTCTGGCGCTGGCCCGCGCCAGCCGGGCCGAGCTGCACGAGGCCAAGGCGCCAGTGGACCTGTCTGCCCTGGTGCGCGATGTCTGTGCTGATTACGCCCAGGCCGCCTGGCAGCGCGGCGATGACGTTGCCCTGGTGGCCCCGCCCGGGGTGGTGGTGCAAGGCCACGCGGTGCTGCTGGACATCGCGGTGCGCAATCTGCTGGAAAACGCACTCAAGCACACGCCAGACGGCACCCGCATTGCCGTCGAGGTGGGCCAGACGCCGCAGATGGGGGCCTGGCTGCAGGTGTCGGACGACGGTGGGCGCACGCTGGCTGGCGAGGCGGCCGCACCCGCACGGCGCCCGGTGGACAGCCTGCACCTGGGGCACGAAATCCTGCGCCGGGTGGCCGACCTGCATGGCGGCCGGTTCGCCCCGGCCGCGCCCGGTTCGGGTTTTACAACCTGCTTCCGGCTGGATTTGCCTACATCGCCTGCCCAGGCCGCCGGTTAAAATTGCGGGTTACAACGCGGTTACGGCCGCAGGAGCCGGTGTCGGCACGCTACCCGCACGCGTCGGCTGCTCCGTTTTTCAACCCTCCCACCGGACCTTACGACCATGCCCCTCGTCTCGATGCGCGAACTGCTCGACCATGCTGCCAGCAACGGCTATGGCATTCCTGCCTTCAACGTCAACAACCTGGAGCAGGTGCAGGCCGTGATGGCCGCGGCCGACGAAGTAGGCGCGCCGGTGATCCTGCAGGCGAGCGCGGGTGCGCGCAAGTACGCGGGCGAGCCCTTCATCAAGCACCTGATCCAGGCCGCGGTGGAAGCCTTCCCGCACATCCCGCTGGTGATGCACCAGGACCACGGCACGTCACCCAAGATCTGCCAGGGCGCCATTGACCTGGGCTTTGGCTCGGTGATGATGGACGGCTCGCTGATGGAAGACGGCAAGACGCCATCGAGCTTTGAATACAACGTCGAAGTGACCCGCAAGGTCGTGGACATGGCCCACAAGGTGGGCGTGACGGTGGAAGGCGAGCTGGGTTGCCTGGGCAACCTTGAAACCGGTGACGCTGGCGAGGAAGACGGAATTGGCGCCGTGGGCAAGCTGGACCACAGCCAGATGCTGACCGACCCCGAGGAAGCCGCCACGTTCGTCAAGGCCACCCAGCTCGACGCGCTGGCGATTGCCATCGGAACCAGCCACGGCGCTTACAAGTTCAGCCGCAAGCCCACGGGTGACATCCTGGCCATCAGCCGCGTCAAGGAAATCCACAAACGCATTCCCAATACCCACCTGGTGATGCACGGCTCCTCGTCGGTGCCGGCCGAGCTGCTGGCCATCATCAACCAGTACGGCGGCAAGATGAAGGAAACCTACGGCGTGCCGGTCGAGGAAATCCAGGAAGCCATCAAGCATGGCGTGCGCAAGATCAACATCGACACCGACATCCGCCTTGCCATGACCGGCGCGGTGCGCAAGTTCCTGTTCGAGAACCCCGACAAGTTCGATGCCCGCGAATGGCTCAAGCCCGCCCGTGAAGCGGCCAAGCAGGTGTGCAAGCAGCGCTACCTGGAGTTCGGCTGCGAAGGCCAGGGCGCCAAGGTCAAGGGCCACAGCCTGCAGGTCATCGCCGCGCAGTACGCATCTGGCGCGCTCGCCCAAGTGGTGAACTGACCGCGTCCAGCCAGCGCCAAAGCGCCCCGCCGCCTCGTGTGGTCGGGCGCTTTTTCACGCCCTTGCCGCTTGCGGAATGCTCGTGAACCCTTGGTTTGTCTGGGTAGTTCCCTCTACATCAGTCAAACGCGACAGCGATAAGTATTTCTTCATGTAAGCTCGCGGTCAGCTTCCGCCGGAGGGTGTCTGGCACTGCGTTACAGCCGGACTTGGGTCCCGAAAAACTGCAGTGCCAGGCTGTCGAAACGGGCTACGGCTGCAATGAGAGTTCAAGCAGTCCGGCCCGTTCGCCATGGGATGATGGACCCCACTCTGCACTAAGCCATTTCTCCATATGACTCTGATGATTTCGCCGCTCCGGTGTCTGTTGCCCTGTGTACTGGCGGTACTCACCGCGGCGTGCGCGCCCCTGACGGTGCCCCCTCAATCGGAATACCCCGTAGGGCGTGCCCGCCTGGTGCTTCCGCCCGGGGGATGGCAGGACCTGGGAGCCGCTGACACCGCTGTGCTCGCCCCGGCTGGGCGCACGCTTCTGGACACACGCGCTGCCGCTCTGCGCGGCACCCAAGGCGAATGGCTGGCCGTGTTACGCGTGCAGACCAATCGCACGGGGGATCTTCGCGGGTTCCCGGCAGGTGCTGGCGCTTGCGCGCTGCAGCGCGACGTCACGGTGGAAGACGCTGCACAAGGCAGCCCCGTGCGTGCCGACTGCCTGCGCCTCAAGCGCTGGGGCAGCAGCGCCCAGTGGCTGGAAAAGAACCGTCCCGACCTCGTGCAGTGGCTGGCCAGCCGCAGCATCGCACTGGGGCAGCCCTACACCTACATGAGCTACCGCTACGCCACCGAGGCGGGCGCGTGGGTTGAAGTGGATGCGCTGGTGGACCAGCGGCTGCTGCGCCCCAAGACCTCCAACAACGAAGAGTTCCTGGCAGCCGGCCGCCTTGCGCTGCAGTGGGGCCATGAGGTGGCCCAGGCCGCGCGCCTGAGCGTCGGGATGATGGATGGGTATCTGGCCATCCCGCCTTTCCCGCTGCCCGCGCCGTAGCGCGACAGCCCCCAGCCTGGCGGCGTTGCATGACGATTTCAAAAACTTGAGGAGACCTCTGATGCAGACAAGCCCAGTACCGCAGCCGCAGCGCATTGGTGTGCCGCGGGAGACCTTCCCCGGCGAAAAGCGCGTGGCCACCGTGCCCGACGTGGTGGAAAAACTGATCAAGCTGGGCTTTTCTGTGGCCGTGCAATCGGGCGCCGGCGATGCTGCCAATTTCAGCGATGACGCCTACCGCGCTGCCGGGGCCGAGGTCGTGGCAGACGCTGCCGCGCTCTGGGCCGCGGCCGACATCGTCCTCAAGGTGCGCCCGCCCAGCAGCGACGAAGTCGCGATGATGCGTGAGGGCACCACGCTCATCGACTTCATCTGGCCTGCGCAAAACCCCGACCTGATGCAGCAGCTGGCAGCGCGCAAGGCCACGGTGCTGGCCATCGACTGTCTGCCGCGCACGCTCTCGCGTGCCCAGAAGATGGATGCGCTGACCTCAACCGCAGGCGTCAGCGGCTACCGGGCTGTCATCGAAGCGGCCAATGCCTTCGGCCGCTTTTTCAACGGCCAGATCACGGCCGCGGGCAAGGTGCCCCCGGCCAAGGTGTTCATCGCCGGCGCCGGCGTGGCCGGCCTCGCGGCCATCGGCACCGCCGCCAATCTGGGCGCCATCGTGCGGGCCAACGACACCCGCGCTGAAGTGGCCGACCAGGTCAAGTCGCTGGGCGGCGAGTTCGTCAAGGTGGACTACGAGGAAGAAGGCTCGGGCGGCGGTGGTTACGCCAAGGTCATGAGCGAGGGCTTCCAGGCTGCGCAGCGCAAGATGTATGCGGAGCAGGCCAGGGATGCCGACATCATCATCACCACCGCGCTGATCCCCGGCAAGCCTGCGCCCAAGCTGATCACCGCCGAGATGGTGCAGAGCATGAAGCCCGGCAGCGTGATCGTGGACATGGCCGCCGAGCAGGGCGGCAACTGCGAGCTGACCGTGCCCGGCGAGGCTGTGGTGCGCCACGGCGTGACCATCGTGGGCTACACCGACCTGGCCTCGCGCCTGGCCAAGCAGTCGTCCACGCTCTACGCCACCAACCTGCTGCGCCTGACCGAAGAGCTGTGCAAGGCCAAGGACGGCGTAGCCGTGGTCAACATGGAAGACGAAGCGATCCGGGGCCTCACGGTCATCAAGGATGGTGCCATCACCTGGCCCGCACCACCCCTCAAGCAAGCCGCGGTGCCTGCGCCCAAGCCAGCGGCCGCACCCGTGGCCGCCAAGAAATCCAGCCACGGCACGGGGGCGCCCATGTCCGCCAAGACGCTGACCATCGTGTTCGCGGTGCTGGCGGTGCTGTTCTGGGCCATTGGCGCCTATGCGCCCGTGGCGTTCCTGGGGCACTTCACGGTGTTCGTGCTGGCCTGCTTCATCGGCTACATGGTGGTGTGGAATGTGACCCCCGCGCTGCACACGCCGCTGATGAGCGTGACCAATGCCATCTCCAGCATCATCGCCATCGGTGCGCTGGTGCAGATTGCCCCGCCCGATGCGGGTGTGAACGGACGGCCGGATAGCCTCATCCTGTGGCTGGCGTTTGCCGCGCTGGTGCTCACGGCCGTCAACATGTTCGGCGGCTTTGCGGTCACGCGTCGCATGCTCGCCATGTTCCGCAAGTAATCCGATAACGACAAGAACAACGAGGAGCACAGAACATGTCCCAAAGTCTCGCAACCGTGGCCTACCTGGGCGCGGCCATTTTGTTCATCCTGAGCCTGGGCGGGCTCTCCAACCCCGAAACCTCGCGCCGCGGCAACCTGTTCGGCATGGTGGGCATGGCGCTGGCCGTGCTGGCCACCGTGTTCGGCCCCCGCGTCAGCCCCGCGGGCGTGGCGTGGATCGTGGGTGCGCTGGTGATTGGCGGCGGCATTGGCCTGTATGCGGCCAAGGTCGTGAAGATGACCCAGATGCCCGAACTGGTCGCGCTCATGCATAGCCTTGTCGGGCTTGCGGCCTGCCTGGTGGGTTTCGCCAGCTATGTGGATACGTCCATTCAACTGCAGGGCGCGGAAAAGGTCATCCACGAAGTGGAGATCTATGTTGGCATTCTGATTGGTGCCGTCACGTTCTCGGGTTCGCTCGTGGCCTTTGGCAAGCTCAACGGCAAGATCGGCGGCAAGCCGCTGCTGCTGCCTGGCCGCCACTGGCTCAACCTGACGGCGCTGCTGGTGGTGATCTGGTTCGGCCGCGAATTCCTGCGCGCCGAAACCATCGAGCACGGCATGGTGCCCCTGATGGTGATGACGGCGATTGCGCTGCTGTTCGGCATCCACATGGTGATGGCCATTGGCGGTGCCGACATGCCGGTGGTGGTGTCCATGCTCAACAGCTACTCGGGCTGGGCGGCTGCCGCCACGGGCTTCATGCTCAGCAACGACCTGCTGATCGTCACCGGTGCCCTGGTGGGCTCCTCGGGTGCCATCCTCTCTTACATCATGTGCAATGCGATGAACCGCAACTTCATCAGCGTGATTGCCGGTGGTTTCGGCTCAGGCGCAGGCACGCCAGCCAAGAAGGGCGATCCTTCCGAGCCCCAGGGCGAGGCCGTGCCCGTGACCTCTGCCGAGACGGCCGAGCTGCTGCGCGATGCCAAGAGCGTCATCATCGTGCCCGGCTACGGCATGGCCGTGGCCCAGGCGCAGCACACGGTGTACGAGATCACCAAGACCCTGCGCGAAAAGGGTGTGAACGTGCGCTTTGCCATCCACCCCGTGGCGGGGCGCATGCCCGGCCACATGAACGTGCTGCTGGCCGAAGCCAAGGTGCCCTACGACATCGTCATGGAGATGGACGAGATCAACGAGGACTTCCCCGAAGCTGACGTGGCCATGGTCATCGGTGCCAACGACATCGTGAACCCCAGCGCTCTGGACGACCCTTCAAGCCCCATCGCCGGTATGCCCGTGCTCGAAGTGTGGAAGGCCAAGACCTCGATCGTGATGAAGCGCTCGATGGCTTCGGGCTACGCAGGGGTGGACAACCCGCTGTTCTACAAGGAAAACAACCGCATGCTTTTTGGCGACGCCAAGAAGATGCTAGATGAAGTGCTTGCCGTACTCAAGGCTTAGCCAGCTGGCGGGCATAATCCGCCGGCGATAAAAGCACGATCGTGCTTAAAAACTTCCAGTTTCAAATTTCAATAAAACCCATCAGGAGACAAAAAATGACCGACCGCCCCTGGCTTGCTTCGTACCCCCAAGGCGTGCCTGCCGACATTGATCCCTCGCAGTACCCGTCCCTCGTGGCGCTGATGGACGAGGCGTTCTCCAAGTATGCGGACCGCGTGGCCTACAGTTTCATGGGCAAGGACGTGACCTACGCCCAGACCGATTCGCTGAGCAACGCCTTTGCCGCCTACCTGCAGGGCCTGGGGCTGGCCAAGGGCGACCGCGTCGCGATCATGATGCCCAACGTGCCGCAGTACCCCGTCACGGTGGCGGCCATCCTGCGCGCGGGTTTTGTGGTGGTCAACGTCAACCCGCTGTACACGCCGCGCGAGCTGGAGCATCAGCTCAAGGACTCCGGCGCCAAGGCCATCGTCATCATCGAGAACTTTGCCGCCACGCTGCAAAGCTGCATCGCCAATACCCCGGTCAAACATGTGGTGCTGTGCGCCATGGGCGACCAGCTGGGCCTGCTCAAGGGCGCCCTGGTGAACTACGTGGTGCGCAACGTCAAGAAGATGGTGCCCACCTTTGAACTGCCCGGAGCGGTCCGCTTCAACGATGCAGTGGCCCAGGGCACCCGCGGCACGCTGCGCAAGACCGACATCCGCCCCGATGACATCGCACTGCTGCAGTACACCGGCGGCACCACGGGCGTGAGCAAGGGCGCCGTGCTTCTGCACCGCAACATCATCGCCAACGTGCTGCAGTCCGAAGCGTGGAACCACCCGGTGATGAACAAGATTCCGGCGGGCCAGCAGCCCACCAGCGTGTGCGCGCTGCCGCTGTACCACATCTTCGCCTTCACGGTGAACATGATGCTGAGCATGCGCACCGGCGGCAAGACCATCCTGATCCCCAACCCGCGCGACCTGCCCGCCGTGCTCAAGGAGCTGTCCAAGCACACGTTCCACAGCTTCCCGGCGGTCAACACGCTGTTCAACGGCCTGGCCAACCACCCTGATTTCAACACCGTCAACTGGAAGAACCTCAAGGTCTCGCTGGGCGGCGGCATGGCCGTGCAGGGCGCCGTGGCCAAGCTCTGGCTGGAGAAGACCGGCTGCGCGGTGTGCGAAGGCTATGGCCTGTCGGAAACCAGCCCGTCGGCCAGCTGCAACCCCGTGACCAGCACCGAGTTCACCGGCACCATCGGCGTGCCGATTCCCGGCACCTGGATGAAGCTGCTGGACGACGACGGCCATGAAGTCACCACGCTGGGCCAGCCTGGCGAGATCGCCATCAAGGGCCCACAGGTGATGGCCGGCTACTGGCAGCGCCCCGATGAAACCGCCAAGGTCATGACCGAAGACGGCTACTTCAAGTCGGGTGACATCGGCATCATGGACGCCCGCGGCTACTTCAAGATCGTGGACCGCAAGAAGGACATGGTGCTGGTCAGCGGCTTCAACGTGTACCCGAACGAGGTCGAGGAAGTGGTGGCCAACTGCCCCGGCGTGCTCGAATGCGCTGTGGTGGGCGTGCCCGACGAGAAGACCGGCGAAGCCGTCAAGCTCGTGATCGTCAAGAAGGACCCTGCACTCACCGAAGCCCAGGTCAAGGAGTTCTGCCGCGCTGAACTCACAGGCTACAAGCAGCCCAAGGTGATCGAGTTCCGCACCGAACTGCCCAAGACCCCCGTGGGCAAGATCCTGCGCCGCGAACTGCGCGATAAGAAGTAGTACATCCCCCTGAGCCGCTTTGCGGCTTCCCCCTTCTCTCGCTGCCCTGCGCGCTGCGGGAAGGGGGACGACGCCAGCGCGGCGGGGCGGCCCTTGCGCGGCGTCCGCTGGCCTGAGCCGCGCCAACTTGGACGCTTGTTGACCATGACCACAGCCATCCTGAGCGCCCTGCCGGAAGAGCAGAGTTCGCTCGTACACCATCTGTCTCGGCCACAGCGACTCACGCACGCGGGGCGCGCCTTCTGGACGGGCGACATCGAAGGGCGTGCAGTGGTGCTGGCGCTCTCGGGCATTGGCAAGGTTGCGGCGGCCACCACGACCACGGCATTGATTGAGCGCTTTGGCGTGGCTCGCATCGTGTTTACCGGCGTGGCCGGTGGCATGGGCGATGGCGTGAAGGTGGGTGATGTGGTGGTGGCCGAGGACTACCTGCAGCACGACCTGGACGTATCGCCCCTGTTCCCGCGCTGGGAAGTGCCGGGCTACGCGCGGCACCGGTTCGTCTGCGATGCAGGGCTGACTGCTCTGCTTTCAGGAGCTGTCAGCGCTTATATGAAAAGCGCTACGGGCCAATCTGACCCCAAAACTTCGCTCCATTCGATCGACACCACCTCCGCCCCGCCCCGGCTTCACCACGGCCTCGTCGTCAGTGGCGACCGCTTTGTGAGTGCCGCCGACGAAGTGCTGCGCCTGCGTACCGCCCTGCAGGAAGGCGGCCACGATGTGCTGGCCGTGGAAATGGAAGGCGCCGCAGTCGCCCAGGTGTGCCACGACTACGGCGTGCCCTTTGCCGCCATGCGCACCATCTCCGACCGCGCCGACGACACCGCTCATGTCGATTTCGCCGCATTCGTGCAAACGGTAGCCAGCCGCTATGCCGAGCACATCGTGCGCAACCTCATGCAATCGCTATAAAAATAGTAGCTATACCGGCAATTGATACATGCGCCAGCGGGTAATTTGACCCAATTTCCGCCCCCGACGGCCGTTTTGAGGGCTGACGGCCCCGTGAAACCCGCGTGCCCCAAAGCCAGCGCCACCGCGGAACCGGCTCCGCCGGGCCGCTGGACAGCCGCTATGCCGAGCACATTTTGCTCACTCTTGTGCGATAACTATAAAAATAGTAGCAACAAAGGCAATCAACACAAGCGCCAGAGCGTGATTTGACCCAAATTCCGCCCCAGGCGGCCCTTTAGAGGGCTAACTGCCCCATGAAACCGGCGCGCCCGAATGCCAGCGCCACCGCGGAACCGGCTTTGCCGGGCCGCTGGAGGCGTCCCCCCTAGGGGGGGGACAGGGGGGGCTACTTCAACCAACCCCGCTTGCGGAAATACCACATGGGCCCCAGCGCGCTGGCCACCATCAGGCCCAGTGCATACGGGTAGCCCCAGGTCTGCGCCAGCTCGGGCATGTACTGAAAGTTCATGCCGTACACGCTGGCGATCAGCGTGGGCGGCAGCAGCGCCACGCTGGCCACCGAGAAGATCTTGATGATCTTGTTCTGGTTGATGTTGATGAAACCGACCGTGGCGTCCATCAGGAAGTTGATCTTGTCGAAGAGGAACGCCGTGTGGTTGTCCAGCGACTCGATGTCGCGCAGGATCTGGCGCGCTTCCTCGAACTGCTCGGCGTTGAGCATCTTGGAGCGCATCATGAAGCTCACCGCGCGGCGCGTGTCCATCACGTTGCGGCGGATGCGGCCGTTCAAGTCTTCCTGGCGCGCGATGGCGGCCAGCACCTCGCCGGCGCGTGTGTCGGTCACGTCGCCGGCCAGCACCTGCTTGCTGACCAGCTCCAACTCGTCGTAGATGCCTTCGAGCGTGTCAGCCGAGTATTCGGCGTCGGCGTCAAACAGCTTGAGCAGCACTTCCTTGGCGTCCTCGATGAGCCCCGGCGCACGGCGCGCGCGCATGCGCAGCAGGCGGAACACCGGCACGTCTTCGTCGTGGATGGAAAACAGCACGCCCCGGCTCTTGAGGTTGGCGTTGTGCTGGTTCAGGATGAAAGCCACGCGCACCGAGCGCGGGTCTTCATCGTCGTCGATCAGAAAGTCGCTGCGGATGTGCAGCTCGCCGTTGTCTTCTTCGTAGAAGCGGGCCGATTCCTCGATGTCCTCGTCCATCGCATCCTCGGGGATGGACAGGCCGTAGTGCTGCTTGATCCAGCGCTTTTCTTCCAGGGTGGGGGCTTCCAGGTCCACCCAGATCGGCTGGAACCGGGTCAGCTCCTCCAGCGATTCGATTTCTTCCTGGAACAGCCGGCCATTGGCAAGCGTAAAGATGTTGAGCATGGGCTCACTCCCGGGTCATGTGGCGTCTGCGGTGGGGCGGTGGGGTGCTTTCAGACCCCGCGGCAGGCCGGGAGCTGAAAGCTACCAACTGGGGTAGGTTTCCAAGGATCTGTCTCCGTCAGGTTTTATGGATGAGCAGGCGGCGGATTATGGCACCGCAACATCGCTATACGGTGGCGGCGAGGCTGCTTCAGGCCCGCACGATGGCCAGCGCACGGCACAAGTCAGCCCAGGCTGCGGCCTTGTTGTCCTGCGAGCGCAGCAAAAAGGCTGCATCGTAGGTGACGACCGCCGGAAACCCGGCGATCTGGTGCGGGCCCGCGCGCAGGCGCCCCAGGGGTTCGCTGCGGCCCAGCGCGGCACGGGCCGCGACATGGCCTAGCACCAGCACCATGGCGGGCTGCAGGTCTGCCACCGTGGCATCCAGCCCGCCGGGGGTGTCGTCAAGGGCCGCCAGCCCCGCCCCGTTGCGCTCCACGACCGTGAGAAACACGCGCGGGTGGCGGTGCAGCTGCATGGCCCGCAGCATGTTGTCGAGCAGCCGGCCCGTGTCGCCCGCCAGCGGGTCCGCCGGGGTGGGGCATTCGGTCACGATCAGCCAGCCAGAGCCCAGGCCCGTGGGCACCTGGGAAGGGTCTGCGGACGGGTACAGCAGGCGCGGCGGGTGCAGCACCAGCGCGTTTCCGTGCGACCCGGATGCTGCGTGGACGGCGGGCGTCTGCGCTGGCGTACCCGGCCGCGCAGGTGGGGGCTCGGCCGCCGGGGAGTCTGTCCGGACTGGCGCGGGCGCCGGTTGCCGGGGCGCAGCCGTATCGGCGACTGCTACCGGCGGTGCGGGCGGCATGCCCGGCCCTGCCGTACCGCGCCCGGCGCCTGCAGCCGGCACACCCGTGGCAGCCGTTGCTGCCTCGCGCACGGCGGTGCCGCCATCGCTCCAGACGGTGATGCCCATTTCCTGCAGCATTGCGCGCTGCCGCGCATCCAGTGAAAGGCTCATGTGTGCGAACGGGGTGGGGTGTGAAACAAAAGCGTTTTCCGGTGTCGTTCAAAGTGCCAGGCTCATGACGACCGCATCTTCGCGCTCGCCGCCGGCCGCAGGGTAGTAGCGTTTGCGCTCGCCCACGCGCCGAAAGCCGTTGGCCTGGTAGATGTGCTGGGCCCGCAGGTTGCTCATGCGCACTTCCAGCCACAGCCATTGCGCGCCCTGGCCGCGGGCCCACAGCGCCAGGGCATCCAGCAGCGTGCGGGCCCAGCCCTGGCGCTGGAACTCCGGCGCCACGGTGATGTTGAGCAAGTGCACTTCGTCCACTCCTATCATCGCCACAAAGTAGCCCAGCAGGTGGTCATCGGCCATCAGCAGCTGGGCCTGGTAGCCCGATGCCATCGCATCGGTGAAGTTGCCGCGCGTCCACGGGTGCGAGTATGCGCGCTGCTCCACGTCCAGCACGGCATCCAGCTGGGCCAGCGTCAGCGCCTGAAAGCGCACTTCGGCGGGGGTGGCGGCAGATGGAGGGGTGGGCAGGGCGCTCATGCGGAAACAGCGGTTCGCTTCAACGGTTCACGGTGGACAAGGCGGCCACGCGGGCAATCAGATCGATGATGCTTGGCGGTAAGGAGCGATCAGGTCGCAGGCGCTGCTGCTGCCCGCAGGGCAGCCCGTTCGGCGGTGGTCTGCGCCACTTTATCGCGAATGTAGCGGGGCAGCGCGTCGCTGGCCGGCACGGCGCCACCGGCAGCCAGCAGGGCGGGTGCCAGCCGCAGCAGGGCAGCCGCGGTGGGCAGGGCGTGAACGTGGGTGGCGCCCGGGGCCAGGCGCTCGCCGTAGGGCAGCTGGGCATTGCCCGCCACGGTCCATCCGTCTGGCGCCTGTACCTGTTCGGGCGACGAAAGGCCGAAATCGGCGTCGGTCATCCATTGCCCGGTGGCCGCCTGCCATTCGCAGCATGCGTGGTAGACCTCGTCCATGCGCGCATCGAGCACGGCCACCACGCGCTGGGCACCGTGCCGGTGGCGGGCTTCCTCGGCCACGGCCAGCAGGGTGTCTACCGGCAGCACGGGTATGCCCTGGCCCCCACGTGCCCCAAATGCCAGACCCTGTGCTACCGCACAGGCCGTGCGCAGCCCGGTGAACGACCCGGGGCCGCGGCCAAAGACGATGATGTCCAGCGTGTCAAACGAGCAGCCGGCCTGCGCCATCAGGCTGCTGACAGCGGGGATCAGCGTGGCCGATGCCTGCGGCCCGCCCGGGCCCTGGTGCTCCCACACGGTGCCGCCGGCCTGAACGGCAATGGAGAGCATGTCGGTGCTGGTGTCAAAGGCGAGCAGGTTCATGGTGCGAAATCAATGGATCGGAGAGCGGCGGCGGGACGTGGGGCTTCAGCCCGGCGCGCGGCCGTGTGGCGCGGCAGCGTGCGCCGCAACGGGCGAGGGCGCATTCTGGCCCCTGCGCAGCACCCCCAGCAGGATGCCGGCCGTGACCAGCAGCAGGCCGGCCAGCAGGTTCCAGTGCATGGGCTCATCCAGAAACACGACAGCGCCCATGGCCGACAGGCCGGGCACCAGCGCGGTGATCATGGTCGAGCGCACCGGGCCGAAGTGCTGGATCATGCGCGTGAAGCTGATGCCGGAAATGACCACCGAGCCGCCCCCCTGGAAGGCCATGTGGAAGGCAATTTCGCTCCACGGGGCGGCGGCCAGATGGCTCGCAATGGCGCCCAGGCTGCTGAGCAGGATGTACCCGGGCACATACACCAGGCAGGCAAAGGCCGTGATGGCAATCGTGGCCTGCACCGCATCGACCGCATGGCGGCGTGCCAGCACGCTATAGGCGGCCCAGCACGACGCCGCCAGCATGAACAGCACGTCGCCTTTCCACGCATCGCCGCCCTCAAACGCGGCCAGCAGGCTGCGGCCGCCCACCAGCAGGTCGCCCGCCACGATCAGTGCGAGCCCCGCGGCGCGCAGAGGCGTGATGTGGTCGCGCAGGATCACCGCCGCTAGCAGCGCCGTCCACAGCGGCAGGCTGCCCGGCATCAGCACCGAGGCGTGGGTGGCTGGCGCATGGAAGAACCCCGCATAGGCCAGCATGGCGTAGAGCAGGCCGCCAAACGTACCCAGTAAAGCCGTGGTGCGCAGGGGCAGGGGCGAGATGCCCAGCAGGCTGGACGGTGCCGGCTGTGCGCCGCCGGCGATGGCCACGCGCGTGCGCCGCCGTACCAGCCACCAGCCCCAGGGCACCAGGACCAGGCTGGCTCCCACGATGCGCAACAAGGCAATGTCGAACGGCCCGAGCGTGCGCTGCGCCGAGGCGCGCGCGATCACGATGAACCCCGTCCAGATGGTGACGGTCACGATGGCCGCCAGAAGGCCCATGGCGCGGGGAGACAAACGCATCGGGCGATTATCGGCGGGCAATGCCCGCGGGGTCAGCCTAGGCTGCGGACCGCTTCATCCATCCGCCCGGTACAGGGCTAAACGGGCCTGCATACGCCCCGGGCGATAGACTCCGTCGCCATGCGATCTGCCTCCCGCTCCCCTGGCCTCAAACGCCTGCCTGTATTGCGCGCTTTCGTGGTGGCCGCCTTCTCATGGCTGTGCGCGGGCCTTCCCGGTCTTGTTCAGGCTCAGACCGCCACATCGGCCCCTGCACCCCAGGCAGCGCTGCCTGCCGAGGTCGAGGCCGCGCTGGCCCGCGCCAAATTGCCCCGCGATGCACTGGCCGTGATGGTGGTGGATGCCCAGCCGGGCGGCCGCACAACGCCCCGCCTGGCGCACCGGGCGCAGGTGCCGGTCAATCCCGCATCGGTCATGAAGCTGGTGACCACTTACGCGGCGCTGGAGCAACTGGGCCCAGCCTACACCTGGAACACCCCCGTGTACGTGCAGGGCACGGTGCAGGACGGCAGCCTGCGCGGCAACGTCTACATCGAAGGCCGCGGCGATCCCAAGCTGGTCATGGAACGCGTGTGGATGCTGATGCGCCGGCTGCAGGCGCAGGGCATCCAGGTGATCGTCGGCGATATCGTGCTGGACCGGTCGGCCTTTGACGTGCCCGAACAGGACCCGGCGCGCTTCGACGGTGAGCCCCTGCGCCCCTACAACGCCGCGCCCGATGCGCTGCTGATCAACTACAAGTCGTCGGTGATGACCTTTGTGCCCGACGCGGCGGCAGGCCTGGCGCGGGTGCAGTACGACCCGCCGCTGGCTGGCGTGCAGCGCCAGGTCACCGTGGCGCTGGCGGCCCCCGGGGCCGAGTGCGGCGACTGGCGTGCTGCCCTGCGTGCCGAACTGGCCGACCCGGCCAAGGTGGTGTTCCAAGGGGTTTATCCGAGCGCCTGTGGCGAGCGGGTGTGGCCGGTGGCGGCCGCCGACCCGCGGGGATTTGCGGCCCGCGCGGTGGAAGGCATGTGGCGCGAGCTGGGTGGCAAGCTCACTGGCAGCGTGCGCGACGGCAAGGTTCCGCAGGGGCTCAAGCCCGCGTTTGTGGTCACCTCGCCCACGCTGTCCGAGGTGGTGCGCGACGTGAACAAGTTCAGCAACAACGTGATGGCGCAGCAGGTGTTCCTGACGCTGGCGCTGCAAAAAAACGGCGTGGCCAGCTTCGATGGTGCGCGCGAAGTGCTGCGCCAGTGGTGGGTGGCCCGCATGGGCGATGCCGAACTGCCGCTGGCCGACAACGGTGCAGGCCTGAGCCGCGACGCCCGGCTCACGGCCCGGGCGCTGGCGCGCATGCTGCAGGTGGCCTGGGCATCGCCCGTGATGCCCGAGCTGGTGGCATCGTTGCCCATCTCCGGCGTGGATGGCACGCTGCGCCGCAGCCAGAGCCGCGCAGGCACTGCACACCTCAAGACCGGCAGCCTGCGTGATGTGATGGCCATTGCGGGCTACGTGCACGGGGCCAGCGGCCGGCGCTATGTGCTGGTCGCCATGGTCAACCACCCGAGCGCAGGCGCGGCACGGCCGGTGCTGGACAGCCTCATCGACTGGACCGCGCGCGACCAGTGAGCACCCTTGCAGCGGACATCCGTCCTTCTTTCACCCGACCATGCGGCGCAGGCCTCGCGGCCATCGCTTAGCGGTACCTTCCTCGTCCATGCCTTTTTCTGAACTCATCGGCTACCTGGCTGCCACGTTGACCACCTGCAGCTTCGTGCCGCAAGCCTGGCACACCTTTCGCACCCGTGATGTGAGCGGGATATCGCTGGGCATGTACAGCGTCTTCACGGTGGGTGTGGCCCTGTGGCTGGCCTACGGGCTGGCGCTGGGCGCGTGGCCCATCGTCATCGCCAACGCCATCACGCTCATGCTGGCCAGCGCGATTCTGGGCATGAAGCTGATCTACGGGGCGCGCCGGGGCGACTGAGTTTGCCCGCTCGTGCGCCAGTGCGGCCGTCCCTCGGGGCGCTGTCGCGCAGGTGTCTGGCCCGGCCGCTCTTGCGCGTTATCCCCTATGGATGGTGCAGTGCAGGTGCGAGCACGATGCGCCTGTCTGTTTCTGACCAGAGGAATCCATCCATGACACCCTTGCGCCTTACCAGCGTGGCTGCAGCCGCGCTTTTGCTCGTTGCCTGCGGCGGCTCTGACGATCCCGTCCGCGGCGCGCTGATCGATCCACCTGCCACGTTGACCACACTGACTGCCGCCCAGATTGACGCGGGCACAGCTGGCAGCGGTCTGCAGGCCATCACTGGCAAAGCCAAGTGCGACGTCAAAGTGGTTGCGCTGAACTATGTGACGCCGGGCGCCAAGAGCGGCGAAAGCAGCAACGCCTCGGGCGTGATGCTGGTGCCAGCAGGCAGCTGTACCAGCGCTGCGGCCCTGGTGGCTTATGCCAAGGGCACCGATGTGCAAAAGCCGCGCACGCTGGCCAACCCGCAGGATGGCGAGACCTTCCTGCTGGCGGCCATGTACGCGGCGCAGGGTTACGCCGTGGTGGCCACTGACTACCTGGGCTATGCCAAGTCCAACTACAGCTTCCACCCCTATCTGCATGCCGATTCCGAAGCCACCACGGTCATCGACTCGGTACGTGCAGCGCGCAACGCCGCAGGCGCGGTGGGTGCCAACCTTTCGGGCAAGGTCATGTTCACCGGCTATTCGCAAGGCGGTCATGCATCGATGGCGGCCCACCGTGCGGCCGAACGTGACTACGGAACCGAGTTCAATGTGGTCGCCGGTGCACACCTGGCGGGCCCTTACAACATGTCGGGCTCGCTCAGGCTGACGGAGGCCATCGCTGGCTACCAGTTCTTCGTCCCCTTCCTGGTGACTGCGTGGCAAAAGGTGTACGGCGACGTCTACACCGACGTGAACCAGGCGTTCAAGGCACCTTATGCCAGCTACATCGAGACGCTGTTGCCCAGCCCGACGCTGACCTACACCACTCTGGTGACCACCGGCCGCCTTCCTGGCGGCCCGGGTGTGACGCCCAACCAGGCGCGCGATGCGGTCTTCCAGCCGGCGTTCCTGCAAGGGGCCCAGACCAGCGCAACCCACCCCTTGGCCGTGGCTGCGAAAAAGCAGGACTTGCTGGGCTGGAGTCCGAAGTCCCGCCTGATGCTGTGCGGCGGCGCTGGCGACCCGACCGTGCCCCCTGCCGTGCATCAGATCCCCATGAAGGCCGACTTTGACAGCCGTGGCCTGACCAATGTGACCTCGGTAGACGTCGATCCCTTCGTCCAGGCCACCTTCGGCCCTGGCGGCAAGGCTCCTACCGATCCGACCTCCGAGGCGTTTGCCACCTACTACGGCAACTACCACGGCACGTACGAGCCACCGTTCTGCCACGCCCAGGCGCGTGGCCTGTTCGATCTGGTGAAGTAAGTAACAGTGCGGCGGCCGGCCTCTGGCCTGCAGCCTGCGCTTGCCGGCGGAAACGGACCCTGGTCCGCGCCCGCCGGGCATGAAAAAGCCGACCATAGGTCGGCTTTTTTGCGGGCCAGCCCCCGAAGCAAGGGCTGCAAAACCGGCTGACTTACCAGCGTGCGCGCAGGCGGTCGTACGCGTAGGTGGCAAACTGGCGATGGGCTGATGGCGTGAGGTACACGTTGTCTGCAAACACGTAGCTTGTTGCGTTGGCATTGGGCAGCAGGGTTGAGGTGTTGCACAGGGACGAATTCACCTGGCCTGCGCCGATGCCGATGCCTGGGCCTGCATCCACCGAGGTGCACACCGCCGTGGTCGCGTTGCTGAAGCCGAAGTTGCCGGGCGTGCTGGTGTACAGGTTCACGTAGTAGGCCAGGTCCACGTACAGCACGTTGGCGCCCAGGTCCACGATGTCCACCAGCAGGCCTTCGTTGAAGCGGCTGCTGGCGGTGGACAGCAGCGATTCGCGCTGGATGGCCTTGGCCCAGGGGGTCTTGCCCAAGTCGTACGTGCCGGTGACGACCACGTACTTGGCGCCAGCGTTCACCAGGCGGCGCACCTGCGCGGCCAGGTCTTCGCCAGCCTTGCGGGCGGCGGCGGCCATCTGGGCCTCGGTCTGTGTGCCGGCATTCACAGCGGCCATGCCGGCGATCACGTCGCTCACGCCGCCCGTGATGAACACGACCTCATTGCCTGCAAAGGTGCCACTGGCCAGGTAGGTGCTGATCTGCTCGGCCACGGTGGGCGTGGTGGTGTTGCCCGCAGCATCGGGCTTGGCATTGACGCGCGCATTGCCCACCGCGTAGCTCAGGCCACCGGCCGAGGCAGCGGCCAGGGACTTGCCGTAGTTGGCCGCCACCTGCAGCGTCCAGTTGTTTACGCTGCCGTCGTTGACGGTGTAGCGCGAGCCCTTTTGTCCCACATCGCTCACCGCATCGCCAAACGCGATGAAGCGCTGGGGCGAGATGGCCGATTCGGTGGTGCTTGAACCGCAGGCCGCAAGCAACGCGGCCGACGCACATGCGGCGACCACAACGGTACGACGCATCCAATTTGCTGCCATGTGTATTTCTCCAGAAAAGTGGCGCTTAGTTTAACGACGCAATGCGAACCCATGTAAAGCAGCGGGAGCCAGTGTCCGGGCCGTCGGTCGCGCACCCTCGGGGGCAGCCGCTGTGCGTTGCCTGCGCGGCATGCTTACGCGGCGGCCGCGCGCTGCAGCCTGTCGCGCACGCCTTCCCAGTCGGGCGTGGCGGGTGGTGCTTCCACCCAGATCAGCTTCACGCCCTGCTCGTCAAAGCCGCGCAGCACGGCAAAGAGCTGGTGTGCAGCAGCCGCGGCGTCATCAGGCATGCGGCGCAGCACCAGCCGGGCCGACGGGGTCCGCAGGGGGGTGCGCGAATACACCGCGATGTGCGCCGCGTCAGCGCCCAGCAGGTCCAACCCCGTCTGCAGCGCCTTGGCGTCCATCAGGCGAACCTTGGCATTGGGCGCGTAATGGGCCTCCAGCGTGCCGGAGGCGCGCGGTGTCAGGCTGGGCAGGTCGTCCCGCGACAGCGGCTTGATGCCGCAGGCCTGCTGGATCTGCTCGCGTGTGATGCCACCGGGGCGCAGCAGCACCGGCACGCCCCGCGTGCAGTCGACGATGGTGCTCTCGATGCCCACCTGGCAGGGGCCGCCGTCCAGCACCAGCAGCTGTTCGCCCAGTTCGTCCTGCACATGCCGGGCGGTGGTGGGGCTCACGCGGCCAAACCGGTTGGCGCTTGGCGCTGCCACGCCCCAGACGGGCGCATCGCCGGGGACGGAGTCGTCCGCCGGCGCGGCACAGGCCACCAGCAGCGCGTGTGCCACGGGGTGTGCGGGGCAGCGCAGCCCCACGCTGTCCTGCCCGCCCGTGGCGGCACCGGCCACCCCGGGCAGGCGCGGCAGGATGAGCGTGAGCGGGCCTGGCCAGAAGGCATCGACCAGCTTTTGCGCAAAGGCGGGCACGTCGCGCGCGAAGTGCGCGATGCCCGAGGCGTCGGCCACATGCACGATCAGGGGATGGTCGCTGGGGCGGCCCTTGGCGGCAAAGATCCGCGCCACCGCGGTATCGCTGCCGGCGTTGGCGGCCAGCCCGTACACCGTTTCGGTGGGCAGACCCACCAGGGCGCCGCTGCGCAGGGCGCGAGCGGCGGCGGCGATGGCTGTGGGGTCGTTGCCGTCAAGAATCATGGAGGCGATGTCTGCCGAAAAGGGGTCTGCCGCAGCGCGTCAGAACGGGGCAATGCCCAGGATGGCCGCGGCCTGCAGCGCCGTGGCACGCGCAGCTTCGGGCGTGGCGGCCGTGATATTGAGGTGGCCCATCTTGCGGCCGCGCTTGGCGTCGTGTTTGCCGTACAGGTGCAGGTGTGCGCCGGGCAGCGCCAGCACTTCGGCCCAGGGCGGGGTTTGCGCCGTTTCGCCGTGCGCAAACCACAGGTCGCCCAGCAGGTTGAGCATGACCGCTGCGCTGTGCTGGCGCGGCTGCGTGAGCGGCAGGCCCGCCATGGTGCGCACCTGCAGCTCAAACTGTGACACATCGCAGGCGTTCTGGCTGTAGTGGCCGCTGTTATGCGGGCGCGGGGCGATCTCGTTGACCACCAGGCTGCCGTCCTGCAGCACGAAGAATTCCACGCACAGCACGCCGATGTACTGCAGGACTTCTGCTACAGACTTTGCAGCACTCACTGCTTGATTTGCAAGGGCTTGCGGCAGATTTGATTCAAAAACCTCGGTCACGGCCAGGATGCCGTCGCGATGCAGGTTGCGCTGCACGGGCAGGTGCACCATCGCGCCGTCATGACCGCGGGCCACGATCACGGAGCATTCGAGCTGCAGTGGCAGCATTTTCTCAAGCACGCAGGGCACCTTGCCCACCGCATCCCAGGCGGCGGCCAGCTCGGTGGGCGTCTTCACGCGCACCTGGCCCTTGCCGTCGTAGCCCATGCGGGCCGTCTTGAGGATACCGGGCAGCAAATCGGCGGACACGGTATCGAGTTGTCCGGCGGTCTCGATGACGGCATACGGCGCGCAGGGCACGCCACAGGCCACAAAGTGCGCCTTCTCGCGCGCACGGTCCTGCGCCACCGAGACAGCGCTGGCCGCGGGCGATACCGGCAGCTGGGCGGCCAGCGTGGCCAGCGCGGCAGCGGGTACGTTCTCGAATTCGGTGGTCACCGCATCGGCCACCCGGGCCAGCTCGGCCAGCCCCGCCGGGTCTTCGTAGCCCGTCTGGATGTGGTGGTGGCTCACCAGCCCGGCGGGGCTGGTGGGGTCGGCATCGAGCACGGCGGTGAAGTAGCCCATGGCCTGCGCCTGGTGCACGAACATGCGGCCCAGCTGACCACCGCCGAGAACGCCTAGTGTGCTACCGGGCAGAAGGGGTTGATGGGTGGATTTTTTCATCGCCGGGCCGCCCCAAGATGAAAAAGCGGCCCCCTCGGGGGGCAGCGACCCGCGCAGCGGTGGAGCGTGGGGGTCGTGTTCATGCGGGCAGGGTCATGTTGCGGGCCACTTCCGTCTGCTCGGCGCGGAAGGCGTCCAGGCGCTGGCGCAGTGCGGGGCTTTCGTTGGCCAGCAGCGCCACGGCAAAGAGCGCCGCATTGGCGGCACCGGCAGTACCGATGGCAAACGTGGCCACCGGAATGCCCTTGGGCATCTGCACGATGGAGTGCAGCGAATCCACACCCTGCAGGTGGCGGCTGGCCACGGGCACGCCCAGCACGGGCACCGTGGTCTTGGCGGCGATCATGCCGGGAAGGTGGGCGGCGCCGCCGGCACCGGCAATGATGGCCTTCAGGCCCCGGCTTGCTGCGGCCTCGGCGTAGGCAAACATGTCGTCGGGCATGCGGTGGGCCGAGACCACGCGGGCCTCATGGGCGATGCCGAACTGCTCAAGGATTTGCACTGCATGCTGCATGGTGTCCCAGTCGCTGCTGGAACCCATGACCACGCCGATCTGGATGGGATTCATGGTGTGTGGGGTGGCGCTGCCCCGGGCCGGGTGCCCGCTGGCGCTGTAGGTGGAACCCGCGATTTTACGTTTTGCGTCCACCTGCCAGAAGGGCCAACGGGCGATGGGCGAAAATAGGGGTCACGCTTCACAGGCCCGTGCCCGCACCATCATGATTGACGTCACCGTAGAAAATTTCGAAGCCGAGGTGGTTGCCGCCTCGATGAACGGCCCCGTGCTGGTCGATTTCTGGGCCCCGTGGTGCGGGCCCTGCAAGTCGCTCGGACCCGTCCTGGAGAAGCTCGAAAACGACTACGCCGGTCGCTTCAAGCTGGTCAAGATCGACTCCGACCAGGAGCAGCAGATCGCCGGCATGTTCGGCATCCGCAGCATTCCCACCTGCGTGCTGCTGATGAACGGCCAGCCCGTGGACGGCTTCATGGGCGCCCTGCCCGAAGGCCAGGTGCGCGCATTCCTGGACAAGCACATCCCCTCGGCCGAGGTGATCGAGGCCGAGATCGAGGAAGACGAAGCGCTTGAGGCGCTGTCGGCGGGCGACACCGGCGCTGCCCTGGAAAAGCTGCAGCACGCCGTGGTCACCGACCCCGGGAACGACGATGCGCGCTTTGACTACGTGAAGCTGCTGCTGCAGCTGGGCCGCGACGACGATGCCAAGGTGGCGTTTGCGCCGGTCATCGCCAAGGCGGCAGGCTCGGCGCGGCTGGGGGCGCTCAAGGCCTGGATGGATGCTATTGATTTCGCAGCTGCCAGTGCTTATGGAGAAAGCGCTGGAGCCGAATTTGATGCAAAAATTGCCGCCAACAAGCGCGATTTTGACACCCGTTTTGCCCGTGCGCGCTGGCATCTGGCGCACCAGCGCTTCACCGACGCAATGGACGAGCTGCTGGAGATCCTCATGCGCGACAAGGCGTGGAACGACGAGACGGCGCGCAAGACCTACGTGCATATCCTGGAGCTGATCGAGCCGCCCCGAGTCAAGGTGGCTGACGGCCAGATCCCGCCATCGGACCCCGTGGTGGCCACCTATCGGCGCCGACTGTCCAGCGTGGTCCTGAGCTGACGCGTCTTCGCGCCGCATCCATGGTCGATGCGCTGCACCGCATGTCGGGCGCGTCCAGGGCATTGCGCCCTGAGGCAGGGGTGTATTCAGTCGATGGGCCCGGGCTGAGCGGCAGCGCCAGCCGCCTGCTGTTGTGCAGCCTGGGTTTTGCCCTCGTGCTTTCGGTGGCCGGGTGTGCCTCACGCCCCCCGACGCCCGATGCCGTCGTGACGGGCGTTGCCCTCTCGCGCGAACGGGTGGTGCTCCCCCCCGAAGCCGTGCTGGAAGCGGCACTGCTGGACGTCAGTGATCCCGACGCCCCGCCTCTCGTGCTGGGCCGTCAGCGGCTGGCTCCTGCGGGTCAACCTCCGTTCGCATTGGCCATTCCGTACCCGGCGTCTCGCTTCGTGGTGAAGGGCCGCTACGAGGTGCGCGCCACCGTCACCCTCGAAAACCGCATGTTGCTCGCGACCGTGCAGCGCTACCCGGTGCCGCAGGACGCGGCATTTCGCCACGTGAGCTTGCAGCTGCAGCGCATGTGGCCTCAGGCCGCCACGGCCGACGCCGCGGTGCCGCTCCTGCTCACGCACTGGCGGCTGACCGAAATCCAGGGCGAAGCAGTGGCACGGCCCGCAGCCGCCGCGCCGCCGTCGCCGCACCTGGTCTTTCAGGCGGATGAGGCCCGCGTCACCGGGTTCGGAGGGTGCAACCGTTTCTTTGCCGACTACGCGGCGCAGGGCGCGGCGCTGCGCTTCGGGCGCGTTGTCTCCAACATCACGCTGTGCCTGCCGAGCGCGGCCACCGAGGAGCGCTTGTTTGCTGCGCTGGCGCAGGTGGCAAGCTACCTCCAGCAGGGCACGCAGCTGTTGTTCAGGGATGCGGACGGGCAGCCCGTGCTCAGATTCGAAGCGGACGAAGCGGTGTTGCAGTAAGCGACACACCGATGTACCCACAGCCCGCGGCCGGCGTGCGGGCGCCGACGCGCGGCCAGCGCCTTGCAATGCCTCAGGCAGTGAGCCGGTCCAGGGCTTCGCGGTACTTGGCGGCGGTTTTTTCGATCACCTCGCGCGGCAGGCGCGGCGCAGGTGCGGTCTTGTCCCAGGGCTTGCCGGCAATCTGGGCCTGCTCCAGCCAGTCGCGCACAAACTGCTTGTCGTAGCTGGGCGGGTTTTCGCCACGGGCCAGCGCGTCGGCATAGCCTTCCACGGGCCAGTAGCGCGAGCTGTCGGGAGTAAGCACTTCGTCCATCAGCACCAGCGTGCCGTCCGGCGCCAGGCCGAACTCGAACTTCGTGTCGGCAATGATCATGCCCTTGGTCAGCGCAATCTCGGCCGCGGCCTTGTAGATGGCAATGCTCAGGTCGCGGATGCGCGTGGCCAGGTCGGCGCCGATCATGGCCACCGTCTGCTCGAAGGTGATGTTCTCGTCGTGCTCGCCAGCCGCGGCCTTGGCAGCCGGGGTGTAGATGGGCTCGGGCAGCTTGGCCGCATTCGTGAGGCCTTCGGGCAGCGGCACGCCGCATACCGACCGCGATTCCTGGTATTCCTTCCAGCCGCTGCCGGCCAGGTAGCCGCGCACGACGGCCTCGACAGGGATGGGCTTGAGGCGCTGCACCAGCATCGAGCGGCCGCGCACCTGCGCCGCTTCGGCCGGGCTCACCACGCTTTCGGGCGCATCGCCGGTGAGGTGGTTGGGGCAGATGTGGCCGAGCTTGTCGAACCAGAAAAGCGCCATCTGCGTGAGCAGCGCGCCCTTGCCCGGAATCGGTTCGCCCATGATCACGTCAAACGCCGACAGGCGGTCGCTGGCCACCATCAGGATGCGGTCGTCGCCCACGGCGTAGTTGTCACGCACCTTGCCCCTCGCCAGCAGGGGCAGGGATGTGAGGGCAGAGGTGTGCAAGGCGGGGGAGCTTGGCTGGTTCATGGTGTGGTGTGGCGGTCGGTATCCACCGCGGCCTGGCCTGCGGGGCGGTGTGGTGTCGGGGCACTGCCCCGCGCAACCGGCTGATTTTACGCGGCAGGCGCGCGCCCGCGGGTGGGGCCGATCGCGTGGGCCATGGGGGCCGCGCACGCCGCAGGTAGCGGCGGCACTCGGCCTGCACAGTGCGGCGCCGGCGTTTGCCCGTGCTCCCGCTGCAGCGTCTGGCGCATTGCGGCACACTGCGCTGCTTCGATCTGTTCGGCCGCCGTCCGGCGACTCCTGTGTCCTCCACCCCCTCCGACCCTCCCCACCCCGCCCCGGTGCCTGCCTCCAACGCCGTCCTTCAGCGCCGCGAACTCTGGCTGCTGATCACGCTGGCAGGCGTGCAGTTCACGCACATCCTCGACTTCATGATCATGATGCCGCTGGGGCCGCAGTTCACCCAGTTGTTCAGCATCAGCGATGCCCAGTTTGGCCTGCTGGTGTCGGCCTACACCCTCGCTGCGGGCGCATCGGGCCTGCTGGCTTCCACCTACATCGACCGCTTCGGGCGCAAGCGGTTGCTGCTGGTGCTGTATTCGCTGTTCGGCCTGGCCACGCTGGCCTGTGGGCTGGCGCCGACGTATGGATCGCTGATGGTGGCGCGGGTGCTGGCCGGTTTCTTTGGCGGGGTGCTGTCCGCCCTCTCGCAGACCATCGTCGCCGACGTGGTGCCGTTTGAGCGGCGCGGCCGCGCCATGGGCATCGTGATGACGTCGTTTTCGGTGTCCACGGTGGCTGGGGTTCCGCTGGGGCTGTTGCTGGCGCAGTGGGGCAGCTGGCACACGCCGTTCTTTGCCATCGCGGCCATGGTCGGCCTGCTGGCTGTGGTGGCGGCACGCACCATGCCGCCGCTGTCAGCCCATGTGCAGGGGGCCGCTGGCAGGTCGGCTGTCCAGGGCATCACGCAGGTGCTGGGGGACGCCAACCACCGCTGGGCGTTCCTGTTCACCGCGCTGCTGATGTTCACGGGGTTCACCGTGATTCCGTACATCACCATCTACCTGCAGACCAACGCCGGCGTGCGTGCCGACCAGATCCCGCTGGCCTATTTGTGCGGCGGTGTGGCCACGCTGTTCACCGCGCGTCTGTTCGGGCGCCTGACCGACCGCTACGGCAAGGTCGAGACCTTCCGGGTGCTGGCGCTGGGCGCAGCGCCGTGCCTGCTGGGGATCACGCTGGTCGAGGGGTTTTCACTGTGGGTGGTGCTGGCCGTGTCCACGTTGATGTTCGCGATCGTCAGCGGGCGGATGATTCCAGGCATGGCGATCGTCGCCTCGGCGGCCCGGCCGCAGCTGCGCGGCACGTTCATGACGCTCAATGCGTCGGTCCAGTCGGCATCGATGGGCGTGGCATCGGTGGTGGGCGGACTGGTCATCAGCCGCGATGCGCAAGGGCTGGTGCAAGGCTACTGGATGTGCGCGGTGCTGGGCATTTCGGCAAGCCTGCTGTCGATGCTGGTCGTTGCCAAGCTGCAGATGCACGGGGCGCCGGCCAGCGCTCGCTGAGTCGCAGGGTCCGCGAATGCGGGCTGCAACCTGTTCACTCCAGCATTGTGCGCGGGTTTCAGGCCGACCGCACCTTGCCGGGCATAACCCAGCAATACATGACGGTATGGGATTGCTTTTCGCCGGTGGCAGGGGCATAGTGAACTCAAGTCAGCGGATCCATCGACGCGTTCTTCCCCGGGCCATTCCTCTACCCAAGGATGGCGTTTTTCCACCGAGAGCCACAGGAGACTACTTTATGAATCTGACGATCAGCGGGCATCACCTTGAAGTCACTCCAGCCCTGCGCAGCTATGTCACCACCAAGCTGGAACGCGTCACACGGCACTTCGACCAGCTGGTGGATATCAAGGTCCTGCTCACGGTAGAAAAGCAAAAGGAAAAGGAAAAGCGACAGCGGGCAGAATGCAACATTCACGTCAAGGGCAGCGACCTGTTTGCGGAAAGCTCCCACTCCGACCTGTATGCCGCTGTCGATGAACTGATCGACAAGATGGACCGGCAGGTGGTGCGCCACAAGGACCGGCTGCAAGACCACCACCACGAAGCCGCCAAGCGCGAGATGCACGCCTGACGCGCCGGCCCTGAGCCCGGCACCGCAACCGCCCTGACGGGCGGTTTTTTTGTTGCCTGATGCGCCGGAATCAGGGTTTTCGCCAACATGTGCATAATTGTTACCCTTGACCATGAACCGACTTGCCTCCATCCTGCCCGCCGCTCAAGTGCTTGTGAGCGTGGACGCCACCAGCAAAAAGCGTGCTTTTGAAGAGGCAGGTCTGCTGTTCGAGAGCCAGCACGGGCTTTCGCGCGCGCTGATCACCGACAGCCTTTTTGCACGGGAGCGCCTGGGCTCCACTGGCCTGGGTCATGGCGTGGCCATTCCCCACGGCCGGATCAAGGGCTTGAAGGCCCCGATGGCCGCCGTGTTCCAGTTGCTCAACCCCATCGGGTTTGATGCGCCGGACGAGCTGCCGGTTGGCTTGCTGATCTTTTTGCTGGTGCCCGAAGCGGCCACGCAAAAGCACCTGGAAATCCTGTCTGAAATCGCGGAGCTGCTCAGCGATTCCGCCTTGCGCGAGAAGCTCAAGTCCAGCAGCGACGCCGCCGAACTGCACGGCATGATTGCCGGCTGGCAGTCCACCCAGGCCGCCTGACTGCTACCCATCTCTCAACGCGCAGTCGCTGCCCCCTGCCGTGAAACCCAATGTTGTCAGTGCCGATGTCCTGTTCGAGGAGTTTCGCGGCCTCCTGAAATGGGAATGGGTGGCCGGCCTTGGCGCATCCGAGCGCCGATTTGACGAAGTCGCCGTCCGTTCGGCCCGCTCTGGCGCCGACCTGGTCGGGTACCTCAACTACATCCATCCGTACCGCGTGCAGATCCTGGGCGAGCGCGAGATCGCCTACGTGGGGAGTGCATCGCCCGAGGATTGCAAGCGCCGCATCGCGCGCATCGTCACCCTGGAGCCACCCGTGCTGGTGCTGGCCGACAACCAGGTCGCGCCTGATGAACTGGTGTCGATGTGCGAGCGGGCCCAGATCCCGATGTTCTCCACGCACGAGTCGTCGGCGTTCGTCATCGATGTTCTGCGCACCTACCTGTCCAAGCACTTTGCCGACCGCACCACGATGCACGGCGTGTTCATGGACATCCTGGGGCTGGGCGTGCTCATCACCGGCGAATCGGGCCTGGGCAAGAGCGAACTGGGGCTGGAGCTGATCTCGCGCGGCAACGGCCTGGTGGCCGATGATGCCGTGGACCTGTTTCGCATCAACCAGACCACCATCGAAGGCAAGTGCCCCGAACTGCTGCAGAACCTGCTGGAGGTGCGCGGCATCGGCCTCCTGGACATCCGCGCCATCTTTGGCGAGACAGCCGTGCGACGCAAGATGCGCCTCAAGCTCATCGTGCATCTGGTGCGCAAGGAAACGCTGGAACGCGACTACGAGCGCCTGCCGTACGAGCCCCTCACCCAGGATGTGCTGGGCGTGCCCGTGCTCAAGGTCGTCATCCAGGTGGTGGCCGGTCGCAACATCGCCGTGCTGGTCGAAGCCGCCGTGCGCAACACCATCTTGCAACTGCGCGGTATTGATACCTATCAGGAATTCGTCGAGCGCCACCGCCGCGCCATGGAGCGCGACACCGGCGGTTGAAACTGGCGCGACCCATGCCAGCGCTCCCGCGCAAGGGCCGCCCCGCCGCGCTGGGAGCGTCCCCCTCAGGGGGAAGGCGCGCAGCGCCTCAGGGGGAACCTATTTAGTTGCACAGGCAGCGCACTGCCCATACAGCGCCATCGTGTGGTCCTGCACCACCCAGCCTTTGGCCTTGGCCACGGCCTGCTGGCGCTTTTCGATCTCGGCGTCGTAGAACTCTTCCACCTTGCCGCACGAGGTGCAGATGAAGTGGTCGTGGTGCTGGCCCTCGTTGAGCTCATACACCGCCTTGCCGCTCTCGAAGTTGCTGCGGATGAGGATGCCCGCCTGCTCGAACTGCGTGAGCACGCGGTAGACGGTGGCCAGGCCGATGTCAGACCGCTCTTCCAGCAGCACGCGAAAGACATCCTCGGCCGTCATGTGCCGCTGGGCGCCCTTCTGGAAGATTTCCATGATCTTCAGGCGCGGCAGGGTGGCCTTCAGGCCGGTGCTCTTGAGTTCGTCGATGTTGGTCATGGCATGCGCTTTCGGGGGAAGGCCCGGTCCCGGGGAGGCCAGCCGCTACAATGGTCCGATCATATCCTCAGCCCTTTTATCCATGCCCGTTCAAGCCCGTTGCAGCACCCGTCCGGCGCTCGCCCTGATGATCGGAGCCAGCCTGATCGCCCTGGCCGGGTGTGGCAGTTTCAGTGGTGCATCTGACCGCATTGCCGGCATCGTCAAACCATACCGCATCGATGTGGTGCAGGGCAATTTCGTTTCGAGCGAGCAGGTTGCTGCGCTGCAGCCTGGCATGGGCCGCCAGCAGGTGCGCGAGATTCTGGGCACGCCGCTGGTCACCAGCCTTTTCCATGCCGACCGCTGGGAATACGTGTTCACCCTCAAGCGCCCTGGCCAGGAAATCCAGACCCGCAAGCTCACGGTTTTCTTCAAGGGCGATGCCATGGAGCGGGCCGAGGGTGATGACATGCCTTCTGAAACAGAGTTCGTCGCCTCGCTGGGCAAGCGCAGCGGCAATGTGAAGGTGCCGGTGCTGGAAGCCACGCCCGAGCAGCTGTCCAAGTTCCCGGCGCCGTCGCGCCCGGCTACGGCACCCACGGCCGCGCCGCTTGAGCCTGCCTCTACCAGTTATCCCCCGCTGGAAGCGCCCACGCGCTGACCTGCGGCCTGCCAGGCCCATGCCACGGCCGCCGCAGAATTTCATCACAGGACTCTCATGACCGGGATCACCTCGCCTGCCGTTCCTTCGCCCACCTCCTCCGACCGTTGCCGCGTGGCCGTTGCGGGTGCCTCCGGCCGCATGGGCCGCATGCTCATCGAAGCCCTGCGCGACAGCGACGACTGCGTGCTGGCTGGCGCCCTGGACGTGCCCTCCAGCCCGGCCGTGGGCTCGGATGCCACCGCCTTCCTGGGTCATGCCAGCGGCGTGGCCATCACGGCCGATGTGGCGGCGGGCCTGGCCAACGCCGACGTGCTGATCGACTTCACCCGCCCCGAAGGCACGCTGGCCCACCTGGCCGTGTGCAGCCAGCTGGGCGTGAAGGCCGTGATTGGTACGACCGGCTTTTCAGATGCCCAGAAGGCCGAAATCGCCGCCTACGCGCAGCGCAATGCCATCGTGATGGCGCCCAACATGAGCGTGGGCGTGAACGTCACGCTCAAGCTGCTGCAGATGGCCGCCAAGGCCATGTCCACCGGCTACGACATTGAGGTCATCGAGGCCCATCACCGCCACAAGGTGGATGCGCCCTCGGGCACGGCGCTCAAGATGGGCGAGGTGATGGCCGAGGCGATGGGCCGCGACCTCAAGGAATGCGCGGTGTACGAGCGCTATGGCCACACCGGAGAGCGCGATCCGTCGAGCATCGGCTTTGCCACCATCCGCGGTGGCGACATCGTGGGCGACCACACGGTTCTGTTTGCGGGCATTGGCGAGCGCATCGAGATCACGCACAAGTCTTCCAGCCGCTCCACGTACGCCCAGGGCAGCCTGCGCGCCGTGCGTTTTCTGGCGGCGCACCGCACCGGCATGTTCGACATGTTCGACGTGCTGGGTCTCAAGTGAAACAACCCCCTGTGGCGCGATGCGCCTTCCCCCTTCTCTCGAATGGCGGTGCCATTCGGGAAGGGAGACACCGCGAGCGCGGCGGGGCGGCCCTTGCGCCGCGGTCCCCGGCCTCGGCTGCGCGCGCATTGCCAGCAGAGGTCAACGCGGCGCGATGTGCGCATTCGACAAGGGGCTGATCCATGGACCTTCTCCACTGGTGGCGCCAGGGCGATGCGGTCACGCAGGGCACGGCCCTGGTGCTGCTTGCCATGTCGGTGGCCAGCTGGGTGGTGATTGTCTGGAAACTGCGCACCATGCGCCGCGCCAGTGCCGACGTGCCGCGCTGCACGGCCGCGTTCTGGCAGGCGCCGTCGCTGGAACTCGCTGCGCAGCGTTTGCAGTCTTTTGACCGCGAAGCGCTTGTTCTACCTCTGGTTGTTGCTGCAAATTCAATAGCAAATGCGCGAATCGAGGGGTCTGGCGCTGCCACCCTGGCGCATGCGGGCAGCCTGCCGCAACAGCTCACGCGCGTGCTGCGCGATGCACTGCACGGCGTGCTGGGCAAGCTGCAGTTTGGCCAGGTGCTGCTGGCCACTGTGGGCTCCACCGCGCCTTTCGTGGGGCTGCTGGGCACCGTCTGGGGCATCTACCACGCGCTCACGGCCATTGCAGGTGCCGGGCAGATCACCATCGACCGCGTCTCCGGCCCGGTGGGCGAGGCGCTGGTGATGACCGCTGCCGGCCTGGCCGTGGCCATTCCGGCTGTGCTGGCCTACAACGTGTTCGGCCGTCTCATCGGCCGGGTCGAGGCCGACCTGGAGGGCTTTGCGCTGGACCTGCGCGAACTGCTGGTTGACACGGCAGCGGGGCCGGATAGCGCCCCGGCAGCACGCGGGGAGCGCACAGCGCCATGAGCTTCGGCCGGCTGGAGCGCACCACGGGCCCCCAGCCCATGAGTGACATCAACATGACACCGCTGGTGGATGTGATGCTGGTGCTGGTGGTGATCTTCATCCTGACGGCGCCGCTGCTCAGCAGCGCCATCCGGCTGGACCTGCCCCGTGCCGAGGGCGGCTCGCCCGGTGCCGTGCCCCAGGCCGTGACGGTGGTGGTGGATGCGCAGGGCCAGGCATTTCTGGACGACCAGCCACTGGCCCAGGCTGCCCTCGCCGAGCGGCTGCGCCGCATTGGTGCCGAGCAGCCCGCTACCGAGCTGCAGCTGCGCGCCGACGCCGCTGTACCCTACGGCCGTGTGGTCGAGGTCATGGACGCCGCGCACCGCGCGGGCCTGGCGCGCATCGGCTTTGTCACCGAGCCGCCCAAGGGCGCGGCCGCGCCCGCCTTCGGCCCTGCCAATTCCCAACCCCTGCCCGCGCGCTGACGGCGCAGCGGCGCAGCCCCCCCGCCAGCCGCACAGCCACCGCAGGCACAAGCCGGCCCGCGCCAGGCCGGCCCGCACGACCGCCTAGAATCTGCGCAGCGCGGCCATCACGCGGCTGCCCACTTCTCTCACCCCATTGCCCCATGCAAGACAAATACTCTCCCCAAGACGTCGAGCGCGCCGCGCACGACCACTGGACCGCCACCGACGCCTACCGCGTGACGGAAGACGCGAACAAGAAGAAGTTCTACGCCTGCTCGATGCTGCCGTACCCGAGCGGCAAGCTGCACATGGGCCATGTGCGCAACTACACCATCAACGACATGCTCACGCGCTACCTGCGCATGAACGGCCACAACGTGCTGATGCCCATGGGCTGGGACGCCTTCGGCCTGCCCGCCGAAAACGCTGCGCTGAAAAACGGCGTGCCCCCTGCCAAGTGGACGTACGAAAACATCGCGTACATGAAAAAGCAGATGCAGGCCATGGGCCTGGCCATCGACTGGAGCCGCGAAGTCGCCACCTGCGACCCGAGCTACTACCAGTGGAACCAGTGGCTGTTTTTGAAGATGCTGGAAAAGGGCATTGCCTACCGCAAGACCCAGGTGGTGAACTGGGACCCCGTGGACCAGACCGTGCTGGCCAACGAGCAGGTGATTGATGGCAAGGGCTGGCGCACCGGCGCCACGGTCGAAAAGCGCGAGATCCCTGGCTACTACCTCAAGATCACCGACTACGCCGAAGAGCTGCTCGACTTCGTCACCGGCGACAAGCTGCCCGGCTGGCCCGAGCGCGTGAAGCTGATGCAGGAAAACTGGATCGGCAAGTCCGAAGGCGTGCGCTTTGCCTTCCCGCACGACATCGCAGGCGACGATGGTGCGCTGATTGGCGACGGCAAGATGTACGTGTTCACCACGCGTGCCGACACCATCATGGGCGTGACGTTTTGCGCCGTGGCGCCCGAGCACCCACTGGCCGCCCACGCCGCCAAAACCAACCCCGCGCTCAAGGCCTTCATCGAAGAATGCAAGAGCGGTGGCACCACCGAAGCCGAGTTGGCCACGCAAGAGAAAAAGGGCGTGCCCACGGGCCTGTATGTCACGCACCCGATCACCGGCGACAAGGTACAGGTCTGGGTGGGCAACTACGTGCTGATGGGCTACGGCGACGGCGCCGTGATGGGCGTGCCCGCGCACGACGAGCGCGACTTTGCGTTTGCGCTCAAGTACGGCATCGAGATCAAGCAGGTCGTGCTGGTCGATGGCGAGACGTTTGACTACCACCACTGGAGCGACTGGTACGGTGACAAGCAACGCGGCGTCACCATCAACTCCGACAGCTTCAGCGGCCTCTCTTACAAAGACGCCGTGAACGCCGTGGCCCATGCGCTGGAACAAAAAGGCCTGGGCGAGAAAAAGACCACCTGGCGCCTACGCGACTGGGGCGTGAGCCGCCAGCGCTACTGGGGCACCCCCATCCCCATCATCCACTGCGATGAACACGGCGCCGTGCCCGTGCCCGAAAAAGACCTGCCGGTGGTGCTGCCCACCGACTGCGTGCCTGACGGCTCGGGCAACCCCCTGCACAAGCACGAAGGCTTCCACGCCGGTGTGACCTGCCCCGTGTGCGGCAAACCGGCCCGCCGCGAGACGGACACCATGGACACCTTCGTGGACAGTTCGTGGTACTTCATGCGGTATTGCGACCCGAAGAACGACGACGCGATGGTGGCCGACGGCACCGCCTACTGGATGCGGGATCAGCAACATGCCACTGGCGGCAGCGGCATGGACCAGTACATCGGCGGCATCGAGCACGCCATCCTGCACCTGCTGTACGCCCGCTTCTGGACGAAGGTCATGCGCGACCTGGGCCTGGTGAAGGTCGACGAGCCCTTCACCAAGCTGCTCACGCAAGGCATGGTGCTCAACCACATCTACAGCCGCCGCACGGCCAAGGGCGGCAAGGACTACTTCTGGCCGCACGATGTGGAGCATGTGCTCGACGAAGGCGGCAAGATCATTGGCGCCAAGCTCAAGAGCGAAGCCACCAGTGGCGACGGCATGCTCAGCGTGGGCACACCCATCGACTACGAGGGCGTGGGCACCATGTCCAAGTCCAAGAACAACGGTGTGGACCCGCAGGACCTGATCGAGAAGTACGGCGCCGACACGGCCCGCCTGTACACCATGTTCACCGCCCCGCCCGAAGCCACGCTGGAGTGGAACGACGCGGCGGTGGAAGGCAGCTACCGGTTCCTCCGCCGCGTGTGGAACTTCGCGTTCAAGCTCACTGCTATGGATATGGGAGCTGCCACCGCAAGCGTGGCAAGCGCCAGCAGCCTGAAAGACGTGGAGTTCGGCAAGGAAGCCAAGGCGCTGCGCCTGGAGATCCACAACGTGCTCAAGCAAGTGGACTACGACTACCAGCGCATGCAGTACAACACCGTGGTGTCGGGCGCGATGAAGATGATCAACGCGCTGGAAGACTTCAAGGCCACCGACTCGGCCGGTGCCCAGGTGGCGCTGATCGAAGGCTTCGGCATCCTGCTGCGCGTGCTGTACCCCGCCACGCCGCACATCGCCCACAGCCTGTGGAGCAGCCTGGGCTACGGCAATCACCTGGGTGATCTGCTGGATGCGCCCTGGCCGCAGGTCGATGCCGGTGCGCTGGTGCAGGACGAGATCGAGCTGGTGCTGCAGGTCAACGGCAAGCTGCGCGGCTCGGTGCTGGTGCCCGCCGCCGCCGACAAGGCCGAGATCGAGCGCCTGGCGCTGGCGAGCGAAGCCTTTGCCGCCCACAGCGGCGGCGCAGCGCCCAAGCGCGTGATCGTGGTGCCCGGCCGCCTGGTCAACGTGGTGGTCTGAGGGAGCCCGGGCCTATGAACAAGCGCACGCTGCTCACCCTGGCGCCCGCCGCCCTGCTGCTCTCCGCATGCGGCTTTCGCCTGCGCGGCGTGCCCGAGTTCGGGTTCCAGTCGCTGTACATCAACGCCAGCACTGCCTCAACGCTTGCGCGCGAACTGCAGCGCACGCTGGAAGGCTCGGGCAGCCAGCTCAAGGTGCTACGCGATGCCGCCGCCATGCCCACCGCGCAGGTCATCATGGACCTGCTGCAGGAGCAGCGCGAGCGCGTGGTGGTGGGCCTCAATGCATCGGGCCAGGTGCGTGAACTGCAGCTGCGCCTGCGCATCAAGTTCCGCCTGCGCACGCAGACCGGGCTGGAGCTGATCCCCGACACCGAATTGCTGCAGCAGCGCGACATCAGCTACAACGAAACCATCGCCCTGGCCAAGGAGGCCGAAGAGGCGCTGCTGTACCGCAACATGCAGACCGACATCGTGCAGCAGCTACTGCGGCGGTTGGCGGCTGCGCGGCTGTAGCGCATGCAATGGCCCGCTACACGGGCCTGGGCGGCGCGAAGCCGCGCTGTCAAAACCGCGTGCTGAGCGCTCCCGTCACGGCCCAGTCGTCATCCACCACCGCCAGCCAGCGCCACTTGTCGAACGTGGTGCACGGGTGCGATATACCCAGCGCAATCCGGTCACCCACTGCCGGGGCGGCGCCGCAATCCGGATCAAAGCGCAGGTAGGCGTGCTGGTCGTTCAGCGCCTTGACCGCCCAGCCTTCGGGCGCGTCCACTGCAGACCGCGCGCCGCGCGGTGCCCAGCGCACGGGCGCCGGCATGTCCAGGTCGTACGACAGATCGCGCCGCCCGCCGGTCAGCAGCGCCAGGCCGGGTTCGGGCACCGACTGCACAAGGGTCCACACCTCCAGCGCCGGGCGCAGCGATGCATCGAGCCCTTCGCGCTGCTCCACCTGCGCCAGAAACCGCTGGTAGTTGCCATGGTCGTGCGTGATGTAGCAGCCCGAGCGCAGCACGCCCAGCACGGGGCGTGACAGCCCCTGCGTGCGCAGCAGCGGCACCACCAGGTCGAACACGGCCGAGCCACCGGCGGTGAGCAGGATCTCGCCATCGGCAAAGAGGCCCTGCGCATCGCACTGCCGGGCCACTTCGGTCACGCGGCGCACGAGGGCGGTCACCTCGCGGGCATCGTGCACGCTGTCGCAGCGGGCCACGCCGCCTTCGTAGCACTCGATACCGCACAGCCGCACGGCGGTTGACCGGGCCATGGCCTGCGCCAGTGCCACGGCCTCCTCCAGCGTGCGGCAGCCTGTGCGCTGACCGGGGATGCCGATCTCCAGCAGCGTGTCCAAGCGCCGGGTGCAGCCGCGCCGCGCAGCCCAGTCTTCAATACACGCCAGTTGCTCCAGCGAATCCACCAGGAACCACACGCGCAGGTCGGGGTGGCGCTGCAGCAGGGCGTGCAGGCCGTCCAGGTCGGCATCGCACAGCACCTGGTTGGCAATGATGGCGCGGCGCGCCCCGGCCTCCACGCCCACCGCCAGCTGGTATACGGTGGCCAACGTCAGGCCCCAGGCCCCGGCGGCCAGCTGGCGCGCAAACAGCTCGGGCGACATCGTCGTCTTGCCGTGCGGCGCCAGCGCCACGCCCTTGCGGGCGGCGTAGGCCTGCATCCAGGCGATGTTGTGCGCCAGCGCGCTGCTGCGCACCACGGCCAGCGGGTAGGCCAGGTCGTCGGCCAGCAGGTTCCAGCCGTGGCGGGCGATGTCGTCGGGGTGGCAGGGCGGCGCGGTGAGCGGGTAGCTCTTGCAGCGGTGGTCGAGCAGGAAGGGTTCGGTCATGGCGTGATGGCGAAGCGTGGCGTGGGTGGGGCGTGGTCCGGCATGAACCGGTCAGCGCGGGCTGGCAGAACGGCAGGCGGTAACGTACCTTTGCGCCATGCTAAGCGGGCAGTGTCAGCAAGCCGTGGCGGAGGCCCGGGCATTGTGAAGTGGCACTGCGGGGCATTTTGCGAGCAATTTCAGGTCAAATCCCGCTATGGCGCTTGATTTGATTGCCTGTATTGCTATTTAAATAATAGCATTTGCCACGGGGCTGCACGGCCGCCCTGCGCATCCGGTGTCACCCCGCACGCGCCCGCATCAGCGTGCTCTTGCCAAACAGCGACTCCACCAGGTCCACCGCCAGCACGGCCGTCTGGTTGCGCACGTCCAGCGCGGGGTTCAGTTCCATGATGTCGAGCGAGGCCAGGCGGCCGCTGTCGGCAATCATTTCCATGCACAGCTGCGCCTCGCGGTAGGTGGGCCCGCCGGGCACGGTGGTGCCTACGCCGGGGGCGATGGCGGGGTCGAGAAAGTCCACGTCAAAGCTCACATGCAGGTGGGTGTCGGCATCCAGGCCGTCCAGGGCGCGCTCCATCGTCTGGCGCATCCCCACCTCGTCGATGTAGCGCATGTCAAAAACCTCCAGCCCGTGCTGGTGCACAAAGCGCTTTTCGCCCGCGTCCACGCTCCGGATGCCGATCTGCCGGATCTGGTCGGTGCGCAGCGCCGGGCCGCCGCCGGGCATGCCCGCCAGCTGCGTCAGCTCGCCCGGGCCAAAGCCGCACAGGCAGGCCACGGGCATGCCGTGCACGTTGCCGCTGGGGGTGAGTTCGCTGGTGTTGAAGTCGGTGTGCGCATCGAGCCACAGCACGCGCAGCTTCTTGCCGGCTTCGGCGCAGTAGCGCGCCACAGCGCCAATGCTGCCAAGTCCCAGGCAGTGGTCGCCCCCCAGCAAGATGGGGAAGTGGCCTTGCTGCAGCTCGGCATACACGGCATTGAATACGCGCTGATTCCACTCCACCACCTCGGTCAGGTGGCGGTAGCCGCCCTGCGGGGGCTGCCAGGGGTTGGCGGGGCCGCTGAGGTTGCCGCGGTCCACCACGGCCAGGCCGTGGCTTTCCAGCGCCTGCTGCAGGCCCGCCACGCGCAGGGCCTCGGGGCCCATCGATGCGCCGCGCGCGCCCGCGCCGATGTCGGTGGGGGCGCCGATCAGGCTGGCGATGAGGTGGGGGGCGGTGTCGGTGTGCGGCATGGTCGTCGGGCTTTCTGGTGCAAAGCGGCAGGCGGTGGATGGGTGGTTTTTGGGGTGCAGCGCGGGCAGACAGTGCGGGCGTAGCCGGGGATGGTGCCGGGCCCGTATGCACAAAGCGGTTTGTCTGGTCCCTGCGCTGCGGGGTGCCCGGGATTTTGCGGTAACGCGGGGCCAGCGGTAAGTCAGCCAACGGCGCAAGCGGGGCGCCCTTTTGTGCAAAGTGCGGGTGCCTGTTGCCGTTTTGGCAGATGGGGCCGTCCTGCAGCCGTTGGAACCCACCGCAACCCGCGGGCCGCCGACACTGGGCCAGGCGATAAACTTTGCCCATGCAAGTCGCCCTGGCCCAACTCTCGAACCACCTCCAACGGGGCCTGTCATCCTTGTACGTGCTGCATGGCGACGAACCCCTGCTGCAGCAAGAGGCGGCCGACGCCATCCGCGCCACGGCCCGGGCCCAGGGCTATACCGAGCGCAGCAGCTACACCGTGGCGGGCGCCCACTTTGACTGGAGCGCCGTGCTGGCCGCAGGCGGCAGCTTGAGCCTGTTTGCCGACAAGCAGATCGTCGAGATCCGCATCCCCTCGGGCAAGCCCGGCAAGGACGGCAGCGTGGCGCTGCAACAGGTGGCCGAATCGGCCCGCGGCAACGACAGCACCCTCACGCTGGTGATGCTCCCGCGGCTGGACAAGGCCACGCGCACCGGTGCGTGGTTTGCGGCGCTGGAGGGCAACGGCACCTCGATCCAGATCGACCCCATCGAGCGCGGCATGCTGCCGCAATGGATCGCCCAGCGCCTGGCCGCACAGGGCCAGCGCGTGGCCGGTGGCGAGGAAGGCCAGCGCACGCTGCAGTTCTTTGCCGACCGGGTGGAGGGCAACCTGCTGGCCGCGCACCAGGAGATCCAGAAGCTCGCACTGCTTCATCCGCCCGGTGAGCTGACCCAAGCCCAGGTCGAGGCCGCAGTCCTCAACGTGGCGCGGTATGACGTGTTCAAGCTGTCCGAATCGGTGCTGGCCGGGCACACCGCCCGCGTGCAGCGCATGCTGGACGGCCTGCAGGCCGAAGGCGAGGCAGAGGTGCTGGTGCACTGGGCGCTGGCCGAAGACATCCGCGCCTTGAAGCGCGTGAAAGACGCCATGAATGCGGGCCGCCCCCTGCCCATGGCCCTGCGCGAAAACCGCATCTGGGGCCCCAAGGAGCGGTTGTTCGAGCGCATCCTGCCCAAGGCCAGCGACGCAGCCCTGGCGCGCCTGCTGCACTCGGCCCACACGGTGGACGGCATCGTCAAGGGCCTCAAGCAGCCCGACTGGCCGCAGGATGGGTGGCAGGCGCTGCAACGGCTGGCGTTTCAGGTGTGCAGAGTGACTGGGGCGGCGCGGTAGTCGAGATGCCGACTCGGATCGAAAAGCTGCAGGCGCACGCCGGGCATCTCCTCGATGCTTTTATCCAGCTCCGCGAGCGTTACGCGCTTTTAGAGCCCATGCTTTTTAACCAGGACGTTGCGAGTGCGCGAGGCTCTGGGCCACAGGCGCGTGGCTTTCGTATCTTGAAGAACTCTCTGTTTCTCTCATGTGCACAAGACATCGCAAAGCTCTTGACGGACAGGTATGAAACAACGCCGAGCATCGGGAACTTGATCCGAGCACTCGCCGACGATGCCCTGCGCGCGGAGTTGAAAGATCAGTTTGCTCAGCGGCGGACTGTCCACGTCGAGAAGGAAAATGACCCGGAAATTCTCGAAGTCCTTCGTAAATGGGAGCTGCTGGAGGAGGTGGGTCGACGGGAGCAGTTTGATGCTTTGCACCTAGAGGCAACGCGGCTCTGGGCCAGACTTTCCACAAGTCCCTTAGTCAACGGGTTTCGGACCATTCGCGACACAGTCACGGCTCACACTGAAGTTCGCTTCGTTGCCGACAAGTACCAACTCGTCGATGTCGCGACGCTTGGCATCAAATGGGGCGACCTGCGTGTTGTCATCAAAGATATGCAGCGACTTGTTGAACTGCTCGGGCAGCTGATTCGCACCGCCGGTTTTGCATGGGAAGTGCTCGATGCACAGCTCGAAAAGGCGTCATCCGGTTTTTGGGGCCAGCCGCGGGCGTAGCTTCAGGCTTTCCTGGCCTGGGCGACGGTGCTGCGCGCCTTGTCTGCCCACATCTCCAGATTCGCCACCAGATCCTTCTGGCTGAACGAGCAACTCTCTTCCGAAAACAGCGCGCTCGATTCCAGCCGGTCCAGCAGGCCCAGCAGCACCTCGCCGTAGCGCGGGGGCAGGGCGGCCAGCAAGGCGGTCTGGGCGCGGGCGGTGTCGGCCAGGGTGCTGGCAGAACAGGCCTGGTCGCGGAACCGGGCCAGGGCGGATTCGATCAGCGCGAGCTGTTGCAGGGGCTCGACCGTGGCCGTGGCCGTAGCTGTGGCTGTGGGGGTGGCAGTGGTGTCAGGCATGGGGCGCAAGCGTACTGCAGCGCCTTGCCTCGCGCACTGCGGACAAATCCCCAGCAGGGCTGAGGCTGTGCGCTGGCGATGCCGGGCCGGATCGGGTGCGCTGTCAGAATCCGCGCGATTTTCCCGAAAGCCTGCCCTGAACACGCCACCCGCCCGCGCACCTGCGAAGCCTGCTGATCCCGCCCGACCGTGGTGGCACGCCCTGCGTCCTTTCGCGTGGGCTGCTGCCGCCGTGCTGGCGCTGGTCGCCCTGGGCCACGACGGGCGGCGGGTGGTGCAGCTCATGGCGCTGGCGCTGCCGGTGCTGGCATGGCTGGCATGGCCTGTGCAGACCGCCGCGGTGCACCGGCTGCGCGCGGTGGTGGTATGCGTGTGGGCGTTGCTGTTTGCGGCCGATGCGGTGGTGCGGGCCTACCTGCTCGATGCGTACCGGGCCGCGCCCGACAGTGCCGTGGTGCTGGCTGCAGCGGCCAATACGACGGCGCGCGAGGCGGGCGAGTATCTGTCGATGCACTGGCGCGCGCTGGCTGTGGGTGCGGGCCTGGTGGCGGCAGCGCTGTGGCTGGTGGTGCGCAGTGCGCGCCGGGGCGCGCGCGCAGCGGTGCTGTGGCCGCGCTGGGGTGTGGCACTGGTGTGCGTGCTGCTGCTGCCCAGCGTGCTGGGCTATGCCAGCAAGCCCTGGCGCAGGCTGCACCCGGTGGCCTTCTGGGCGCAGTGGAATGAGTCGGTGCACGCGCTGCGCCAGGGCTGGCGCGATCAGGCAGCGCAGCGCGATGCGGCGCTGGAGCGGGCGAAGGCGGCGGCGCCGGTGCTGCGGCATACCGGGCCGTCCACCGTGGTGCTGGTGGTCACCGACAGCATCAACCGCGACAACATGGGCCTGTATGGCTACGCACGCGACACCACGCCGCGGCTGCAGTCGATGCAGGCCTTGCTGGGCGACGACATGGTGGTGCTGCGCAATGCGTGGTCGGTGGATGCGAGTACGGTCGAATCGCTGCGCAACATCTTCGGCTTTGGCGAACATGCAGCCGCAAGGGCTTCCTCCGCGGCGGGGCCAGGGGGCGTGGCAAGCGCTGGCGAAGGCCTGCACGCCATCGCCCTGGCGCGCGCGGCGGGCTACAAGGTGTGGTGGATGAGCAACCATGACGACGTGGCCATTGAGCAGGAACACGCGCGGCTGGCCGATGTGGTGGACATGGTCAACCGCACGCCGGGCCGTGCCGGTGCGTCGCTGGATGGCGAATTGCTGGATTGCCTGCAGGAGGCGCTGGACGACCCGGCTGAGCGCAAGCTGATCGTGCTGCACCTGATGGGCGCGCACCCGCACTACCGCCTGCGGTTTCCGCGCGGCGAGAACCCGTTTGACGACACCGCCGATGTGGTGGATGCGCAGCTGGCCGGGCAGGGCCGCCCGGCCTGGGTGCGACGCTTTCGGCACGAGTACGACGCCGCCTTGCTGTACCACGACTTCGTGGTGTCCGAGACGCTGCAGCTCACGCGCCAGGGCGTGCGGCCGGGCGAGTACCGCGCGTGGATGTACCTGTCGGACCACGGCCAGGAGGTGGGCCACGGCAGCGACCGCGCGGGGCACAGCCCCAGTACCGCGTCGGGCTACCGCATCCCGGCCATCGTGTGGCGCAACCACGCGGCGCAGCCAGTGTCGGCCGCCATGGCACACGCGCCGTTTCGCACCGACTGGGCGGGCTGGACGCTGGCCGATGTGCTGCGCATCGACTGGCCCGGCGCGCAGCCCGGGCGCAACGTGCTGCACGCCGGCTACCGCTGGCAGCCGCCCGTGCTACCGCCCGAAGTGGTGTCGTTTGCCGACTGACGGGCGCGTGCGCTGACCGCAGCCTTTGCGCGCCGCCTGGCCCCCTCAGCAGGGGCGTAGGCGCGCTGTGGTGGTTGCCTGCGTGCAACTGCGTCAAAATCGCGGCATGAACGCCCTCAACGTCGCTGAATACACGCACACCCTCGGTTATCAGGCAAAAACAGCCTCTGCGCTGATGGCCAAAGCGCCAGCAGCTATCAAAAACAAAGCACTGCTGGCCCTGGCCCGCCTGCTGCGCGAGCAGACCGAAGCCCTGCAGGTGGACAACGCCCGCGATCTGGACCGTGCCCGCACGGCCGGCCTGGCCGAGCCGATGGTGGACCGCCTCAAACTCAGCCCCAAGGTGCTGGAGACCTGCGCCCAAGGCTGCGAGCAGCTGGCCGCCATGCCCGACATCATTGGCGAGATCATTGGCATGAAGCAGCAGCCCAGCGGCATCCGCGTGGGGCAGATGCGCGTGCCGATTGGCGTGTTCGGCATGATCTACGAGAGCCGCCCCAACGTGACCATCGAGGCGGCCAGCCTGTCGATCAAGAGCGGCAACGCCTGCATCCTGCGCGGCGGCTCGGAAGCGATTGATTCGAACAAGGCGCTGGCCAAACTGGTGGCGCAGGCGCTGGCCGAAGCTGGCCTGCCGCAAGACGCGGTGCAGCTGGTGCAGACCACCGATCGCGAGGCCGTGGGCCAGCTCATCGCCATGCCGCAGTTTGTGGACGTGATCATCCCGCGCGGCGGCAAGGGGCTGATCGAGCGCATCAGCCGCGATGCCAAGGTGCCCGTCATCAAGCACCTGGACGGCAATTGCCACACCTATGTGGACGACCCCTGCGACATCGCCATGGCCGTCAAGGTGGCCGACAACGCCAAGACGAACAAGTACAGCCCCTGCAACGCCAGCGAGGGCTTGCTGGTGGCGCGCGGTGTGGCGGCAGATTTTTTGCCCAAGATTGGCGCCGTGTACGCCGCCAAGGGCGTGGAGATGCGCGGCTGCCCCGAGTCGCTGGCCATCCTGAACAGCGTGGCCGGTGCAAAACTGGTGCCCGCCACCGAGCAGGACTGGAGCGAGGAATACCTGGCCCCCATCATCAGCGTGAAGGTGGTGGCCGGGGTGGATGAGGCCATTGCGCACATCAACCAGTATTCCAGCCACCACACCGACGCGATCCTGACGCGCGACCACATGCACGCCCAGCAGTTTCTGCGTGAGGTGGATTCGGCCAGCGTGATGGTCAACACCAGCACGCGCTTTGCCGATGGCTTCGAGTTCGGGCTGGGCGCAGAAATTGGCATCAGCACCGACAAGTTCCACGCGCGCGGGCCGGTGGGCATTGAGGGGCTGACCTCGCTCAAGTACGTGGTGCTGGGCGAAGGCGAGGTGCGCGCCTGAAGCGGGCACCGAAGGCCGCGAAAAGGGCCCCATGGGGGAGGTTTGAAGCCAAAACGGCCGCTAGTGCAGGTATTTATTGCACTGTCAGCTATCAAAATAATAGTAAGCCACGGGCATTCGGGGGCGGCGCATGAAGATCATCATCCTGGGCGCGGGTCGTGTGGGCCAGAGCGTGGCCGACAGCCTGGTCTCCGAGCGCAACGACATCACCGTCATCGACACCGACGCGGCCCGCCTGCGCGACCTGGAGTCGCGTTTTGACCTGCGCGGCGTGGTGGGCAGCGGTATCGAACCCACCGTGCTGGCCGAGGCCGGCGCGCACGACACCGACCTGCTGATCGCCTGCGCCGCGCAGGACGAGACCAACCTGGTGTGCTGCAAGATCGCGCAGTTGATGTTCAACATTCCCACGCGCATTGCGCGGGTGCGCTCCACCGGCTTCAAGGCCGAGGAACGGCTGGTAGGCCCCGAAGGCTTTGCGGTGGACCGCATCATCTGCCCCGAGGAATCGCTCACGCGGTACATCGGCAAGCTCATCGACTACCCCGAGGCCATGCAGGTGCGTGAATTTGCCGGGGGCCGGGCCTGCCTGGTGTCGGTGCGCGCGCGGCAGGGCGCGCCCATGGTCAGCCACACCATTGCCGAGCTGCGCGAGAGCAATCCCGAGGTGGCCATGCGGCTGGTGGCCATCTACCGGCGCTTTCCGGATGAGCCCGACCGCTTTGTGGCCTGCTCGGGCGAGACGCGGATCGAGCCGGGCGATGAGGTGTTTGTGCTGGCTGCGCAGGAGAACATTGCGCATGTGCTGTCCACCCTGCACCGGCGGGATGCAAGGGCAGCGCCACCCGTGCGCCGCATCATGATTGCCGGCGGCGGGCATGTGGGCCTGCGCCTGGCGCACCAGCTGGGGCTGCAGGCCGGGCGCTTTCACGTCAAGATCATCGAGGAAGATCCGCAGCGCTGCGTGGAGCTGGCCTCGCAGCTGCCCCCCGACGTGATGGTGCTGCAAGGTGACACCACCGACGAGGACCTGCTGGGCGACGAGGGCGTGGAGGAGCTGGACCTGTTCCTGGCGCTCACCGATGACGACGAGGACAACATCATGTCCAGCCTGCTGGCCAAGCGCATGGGCGCCACGCGGGTGCTGGCGCTCATCAACCGCCGCAGCTATGCCGATCTGATGCACGGCACCGAGATCGACATTGCGCTGTCGCCCGCGCAGGCCATGCTGGGCGAGCTGCTGGCCTATGTGCGCCAGGGCGATGTGCAGGCGGTGCACAGCCTGCGCCGCGGCGTGGCCGAGGCGCTGGAGATCGTGGTGCGCGGCGACCGCAAGAGCTCGCGCGTGGTGGGTCGCAAGGTGAGCGAGCTGCCCCTGCCGCGCGATGTGCACATCGGCCTCATCGTGCGCGGGCTGCCGGATGCGCAGCCGAGCGGAGCGGTCGATGCGAATGACGCCAGCGCGGCTGCGCCCCAGCCCGAGGTCATCATCCCGCGCAGCTCCACCGTGCTGGAGAGCAACGACCATGTGGTGTTCTTCCTGCCGCACAAGCGCCTAGTGCGCGAGGTGGAAAAACTCTTCCGCGTGAGCGCCACGTTCTTCTGACGCACCGAGAAAAAGAGCCCGCCATGGTGGACATGTTTCCCGTTTTGCGCGTGCTGGGCATGCTGGTGATGATCTTCGCATCAACCCTGCTGCTGCCCATGGCCGTGTCGTGGTGGACGCGCGACGGCATCTGGTTTGTGTACCTGATGTCGATGGCGGCGACGGTGTCGCTGGGCGCGTGGCTGTGGTGGAGCTTTCGGGTGTTTCGCCGCGAATTGCAGCCCCGCCACGGGGTCATGCTGGTGTCGCTGGTCTGGTTGCTGCTGCCGTTGTCGGCGGCACTGCCGCTGATGCTGGCCGGGCACTACCTGGGTCGGCCGATGACGTTCACCCACGCGTACTTCGAGGCCGCGTCGGGTCTGACGACCACTGGTGCCACGGTGATGAGCGGGCTGGATGCGCTGCCCATGTCGGTGAACATGTGGCGCACCTTTTTGCAGTGGGTGGGCGGCATGGGCATCCTGATCCTGGCCGTGGCCGTGCTGCCGCTGCTGGGCGTGGGCGGCAGCCAGCTGTTCAAGGCCGAGGCGGCCGGGCCGGTGAAGGACGCCAAGCTCACTCCGCGCATGACGGGCACGGCCAAGGGCCTGTGGGGCGTGTACGCGGTGTTCTCGCTGGCCTGCACAGCGGCGTACTGGGCGGGCGGCATGTCGCTGCCCGATGCGGTGATGCACATGTTCACCACCGTGAGCCTGGGCGGGCTGTCGCCGTATGACGCGAGCTTTGGCGAGTTCCAGTCGCCGCTGCTCGAAGCCATTGCGGTGGCGTTCATGCTGGTGGCCAGCTGCAACTTCGCGCTGTACTTTGTGGCCATCCGCAAGGGTGACTGGCGCGGGTTCTGGCGCGACCCCGAGCTGCGCGCCACACTGGGTACGCTCATCGGCGGGGGCGTGGTGGTGTCGCTGCTGCTGTGGGCCAAGGGCGTGTATGCGCCGCTCGACGCGCTGCGCCATGGCATGTTCAATACCATCTCGATGGCCAGCACCACGGGCTACGCCACGGTGGACTACCTGGCCTGGCCCGTGTTTGCGCCGGTGCTGATGCTGCTGCTGTCGGGCGTGGCCACCAGCGCCGGGTCTACCGGCTGCGGCATCAAGATGGTGCGCATGCTCATCCTGGTCAAGCAGGCCCGCCGCGAGATGACGCGCCTGGTGCACCCGCGCGCCGTGCAGCCCGTGCGGCTCGGCGACGCGGTGGTGGACAACCGCGTGATCTTCTCGGTGCTGGCCTTCATGCTGGTGTACGGTGCCACCATCATCGGCCTGAGCATGGTGCTGCTGCTGACCGACCTGGACCCGGTGACCGCGTTTTCGGTGGTGCTGGCCAGCGTCAACTGCGCCGGGCCGGGGCTGGGCAGCGTGGGGCCAGCGTCCAACTATGCGGTGCTGACCGACTTTCAGCTGTGGATCTGCACCCTGGCCATGCTGCTGGGCCGGCTGGAGATCCTGAGCTTCATGGCCATCCTGACCCCGGCTTTCTGGCGCCGCTGAGGCAGCGCTGGTCCGTGCGAAGGGCATCGGCTTGCGAAATGGCCACCGGGCCCCACATCCCTACAATCGACCGCAATCTGCATCCCGAGGGCTTTCCATGGTTCCGCATCTCATCACGGCCCTGACGGGGCCCATCAACGAACTCGAACAGCGCATCCTGGATTCGATGCCCGCCATCGAGCGCTGGTTCCGGCTGGAATGGATGGAGCACACGCCGCCGTTCTACACATCGGTCGACATCCGCAACGCCGGCTTCAAGCTGGCCCCGGTGGACACCAACCTGTTTCCGGGCGGCTGGAACAACCTCACCAAAGAGATGCTGCCCCTGGCCGTGCAGGCCGCCATGGCCGCCATCGAGAAGATCTGCCCCGAGGCGCGCAACCTGCTGATCATTCCGGAGAACCACACGCGCAACACCTTCTACCTGGCCAACGTGGTGCAGCTGCAGCGCATCTTCAACATGGCCGGGCTCAATGTGCGCGTGGGCTCCATCAGCCCCGAGATCAAGAAGTCGACCCTGATCGAGCTGCCCAACGGTGAGTCTGTGACGCTGGAGCCCGTGGTGCGCACCAAGCGCCGCCTGGGCCTCAAGGATTTCGACCCCTGCACCATCCTGCTCAACAACGACCTGACCGCTGGCGCGCCGGGCATCCTGGAAGACATCCACGAGCAGTACCTGCTGCCGCCACTGCACGCCGGCTGGAGCGTGCGCAGGAAGAGCACCCACTTCAAGAACTACGAGGAAGTGGCCAAGCGCATTGGCAAGATGCTGGGCATTGACCCGTGGCTCATCAACCCCCTGTTCAGCCAGTGCGACGGCGTGGACTTTGCCACCGGTGACGGCATGGACGCGCTGCAGACGGCAGTGGACGCCCAGCTGACCAAGGTGCGCCGCAAGTACAAGGAATACGGCATCAACGAAAAGCCGTTCGTCATCGTCAAGGCCAACAACGGCACCTACGGCATGGGCATCATGACCGTGCGCGACGCCAAGGAGCTGGACGCCGTCAACCGCAAGACCAAGAACAAGATGGCCATCATCAAGGACGGCCAGCAGGTCAACGACGTCATCATCCAGGAAGGCGTGCTAACCCAGGAGCGCGTGCACGAAGCCGTGGCCGAGCCGGTGGTCTACATGATGGATCGCTACGTGGTGGGCGGCTTCTACCGCATGCACGCCGAGCGTGGCGTGGACGAGAGCCTGAACGCACCCGGCTCCAGCTACGTGCCCTTGGCGTTCGAGCACAGCACGCACATGCCCCAGCCCGGCATGCGCCCAGGCGTGAGCGCGCCCAACCGGTTCTATATGTATGGCGTGGTCGCCCGCCTGGCAATGCTGGCGGCCAGCTACGAGCTCGAGGCGACCAACCCGGACGCCGAGGTGTACGACTGACAGACTGGTTGCAGCCTCCCTCGTGCCTCCCTGGCGGTGAACGCAGGGAGGCGCACGCGGGTGTGCCGCCTCCGAGACGGATTTCGGAGGGCGCGCAGGCCTCCTGCAGACTGAAGTCCCACCGCATTTCTGCCCCGCCCTGCCACGCTGCAGCACGCCTGCCAAGCCCAGTTGCTGCGCCGCAACATGGAGCGCCCACTCCAGACGCTTGACCTGCCTCAGGCGCACAATAGCGCTCCCTCATGTTACGGAACCCCGCCACGCCTGGCGCGCGGGGGTGGTCAGTGCAAAGCTCCAAGTCATCGCTCGCAGCGCTCACGCTGGGTGCCATCGGTGTGGTCTATGGCGATATCGGCACCAGCGTGCTGTATGCCGTCAAGGAGGTCTTCGGGTCGGGCCACGTCCCCTTCACCACTGACAACATCTACGGCATCCTGTCGATCTTCTTCTGGACACTGACGGTCATCGTCTCGCTCAAGTATGTGGTGCTGGTGCTGCGTGCCGACAACCACGGCGAGGGCGGCCTCATTGCCATGCTGGCTCTGGCCTCGCAGGCCGTGAAAGACAAACCCCGGCTGCGCTCAGTGCTGCTGGCGGTGGGTATCTTTGGGACATCGCTGTTTTACGGCGACGGCGTCATCACCCCGGCGATCTCTGTGCTCTCGGCGGTCGAGGGCCTGGAGGTTGTATCTCCCCACTTCAAGCAGTACGTGATCCCGATCACGCTGGTGGTGCTGTTTTGCCTGTTTGCCGTGCAAAAGCGCGGCACCAGCGGCATCGGCAAGTTCTTCGGGCCCATCACGCTGGTGTGGTTCATCACCATTGCCACCCTGGGCGTGTCGCACATCGTCGGCCACCCCGAGATTTTGTGGGCCATGAGCCCGCACTACGCGTTGCAGTTCATGTGGGCCCATCCGGGCACGAGCTTCATTATCCTGGGCGCGGTGGTGCTGTGCGTGACCGGGGCCGAGGCGCTGTATGCGGACCTGGGCCACTTTGGCAAGCGCCCCATCCGCCTGGCGTGGTTTGGCGTAGCCATGCCGGCGCTCACACTCAACTACTTTGGCCAGGGCGCGCTGCTGCTGGCCGAGCCCGAGGCCGTGAAAAACCCGTTCTACATGATGGCGCCCGACTGGGCCCTGATCCCGCTGGTGGTGCTGGCGACCATGGCCACGGTGATTGCATCGCAGGCGCTCATCACCGGCGCGTTCAGCGTCACCAAGCAGGCCATCCAGCTTGGCTACCTGCCGCGCCTCAATATCCAGCACACCAGCGTGCGCGACACCGGGCAGATCTACATGCCGCTGGTCAATTGGGGTCTGTTCGTTGCCATCGTGCTCGCCGTGGTCATGTTCCGCTCTTCCAGCAACCTGGCGGCCGCTTACGGCATTGCCGTCACGCTGGACATGCTGATCACCACCACGCTCACGTTCTTCGTGATCCGCTATGGCTGGGGCTACCCGCTGGCGCTGTGCGTGGCGGCCACGGGCTCGTTCTTTGTGGTGGACCTGGCGTTCTTTGCATCCAACCTGCTCAAGCTGTTCCAGGGCGGCTGGTTCCCGCTGATGATCGGCGGCATCGTGTTTGCGCTGATGATGACGTGGAAGGAAGGCCGCGCTTTGCTCAATGAAAAGCTGCGCGCGGACGCCATCGACCTCAAAGGTTTTCTGGAGTCGGTGTTCATCAGCCCGCCCACCCGCGTGGAGGGCACGGCGGTGTTCCTCACGGCCGAGGCTGGCGCCGTGCCCAATGCCCTGCTGCACAACCTCAAGCACAACAAGGTGCTGCACCAGCAGAACCTGTTTGTGACGGTGCACAACCACGAGGTGCCGTGGATCGGCCTGGACAAGCGGGTGCAGGTGGAAGCGCTGGGTCACGACTGCTGGCAGGTCACCATCCATTACGGCTTCAAGAACGATCCCGACCTGCCCCGCGCCCTGGAGCTGCTGCGCGGCCGCGGTTGCGAGCTCGAATCCATGACCACAAGCTACTTCCTCTCGCGCGACACCGTGATTCCGTCCATCGGCGGTGGCATGGCGCCGTGGCGCGAAAAGCTGTTTGCGCAGATGCACCACAACGCCAGCGGGGCCGCAGACTTCCTGCATCTGCCCAATAACGCAGTGGTCGAACTGGGCTCAAAGATCGAAATCTGAGCACCGCGGGCAGTATTTAGGTGTTTTTGGCCGCAAGTCCAGATATCAATTGCACCTTGTGCTATCAAAAATATAGCATTGGTGTTGGCGGGGTGGTGCCGCATGAAAGGTCGGCAGCAAGCAGCGGCGAGGGGCTGGCGCCTGCCCAGCCAGCCTGCGACGCACCGCGCGCGCTTCGTTGGCTGCAAAGGTGAGCCTGTCCATGCCTCAGGTGCTGCGGCAGGGGTTTGCAGCCTGGCTCGCGCTTTTGTCGCCGCTGCCAGAATCCAGCCCATGCAATTTTTCAAAGACCTGAGCGTCTCGACATTCACGGCCGGGTTCGTGGCTGTGCTGGTGGGCTTCACGAGTTCGGTCGCCATCGTGTTCCAGGCTGCACAGGCCTTTGGCGCCACACCCGCCCAGATCACGTCGTGGATCTGGGCGCTCGGGCTGGGCATGGGGCTGTGCACGCTGGTGCCGTCGCTCATCCTGCGCAAGCCGGTGATGGTGGCATGGTCTACCCCGGGCGCTGCGGTGTTGGCCACGGCCGGGCTCGCGGGCGGTTTCTCGATGGGTGAAGCGGTGGGCGCTTTCATGGTGAGCGCGGCACTCATCACCCTGGCCGGCATTACCGGATGGTTCGAGCGGGTGATGAACCGCATCCCCACCGAGATCGCCGCGGCCTTGCTGGCCGGGGTGCTGGCGCGGTTTGGGTTGCAGGCGTTTGCTGCGGCGCAGACGGCATTGCCGCTGGTGTTGACGATGCTGGTGGTTTACCTTGTGGCGCGCCGGTGGGCGCCGCGGTATGCCGTGGTCATCACGCTGGCGGCAGCCATTGTGTTTGCCGCCGTGCAGGGGCACATGGTGTGGTCGGCCGTGCAGCTGGAACTGGCGATGCCGGTATTTGTGGCGCCTCAGTTCAGCGTGGCAGCACTCATCAGCCTGGCCGTGCCGCTGTTTGTGGTCACCATGGCATCGCAGAACCTGCCCGGCGTGGCCGTGATCCGTGCGTCGGGCTATCACCTGCCCATCTCGCGGCTTCTCACCCTGACCGGCGTCGCCACACTGGTTCTGGCTCCGTTTGGCGGCTATGCGCTGAACTTCAGCGCCATCACGGCTGCCATGTGCATGGGCCCCGAGGCGCATCCGGACCGTGATCGGCGCTACACCGCGGCAGTGTCCTGCGGCGCGCTGTATGTAGCCATCGGGCTATTTGGCGCCGTCATCACCGGGCTGCTGACAGCGTTTCCCAAGGAACTCGTTGTAGCCATCGCCGGTCTGGCGCTGCTCGGGACCATCGCCAAAGGCCTGGCCACTGCCTTGCGTGGAGAGGCGCACCGTGAAGCCGCACTCATCACTTTTCTCGTCACCCTGAGCGGGGTGGTGATCGCTGGGGTGGGATCGGCCTTCTGGGGCGTGGTGGCCGGCAGCTTTGCGCTATTTGTGCAACAGTACCGAAATCCGCCGGTGGCGCGCGGCTAGCGCAGACCGCCTGTTTCGCTCGGCGATCCCGCCCCCGCCGACTGGCGCCCTCCGGGATACGCCATGCGTGTCCTGTGGTCTACCCCTCTTTCTCATTCAGAACATGAAACTGCTCTTCATTGCGGACCCGCTGCAAAGCTTCAAGATCTACAAGGACACCACCTTCGCCATGATGCGCGAGGCTGCCCGCCGGGGGCACACCCTGGCTGTGTGCGAGCCCCGCCAGGTCATGTGGCAGCGCGGCGGGCGTGTGACGGCACAGGTCACCGGCATCCGCCTGACGGGCGATTCGGTGGAGTGGTATGCGGCCAATACCCCGGAGAGCATGGCACTGGCGGACTTCGACGCGGTGCTGATGCGCAAGGACCCGCCCTTTGACAGCGAGTACTTCTACGCCACCCACCTGCTGGAGCAGGCCGAGCGCGAAGGCGCCCGCGTTTTCAACAAGCCGCGCGCGCTGCGCGACCATCCCGAAAAGCTGGCCATCCTGGAGTTCCCGCAGTTCATCGGCCCCACGCTCGTCACGCGCGACGCCGTCGACATCCGCCGCTTCCATGAAGAGCATCAGGACATCATCCTCAAGCCACTGGATGGCATGGGCGGCATGGGGATCTTCCGCGTGGGGCCCGACGGGCGCAACCTCGGCAGCATCATCGAAACGCTCAACAGGGAAGGCGCACAGAGCGTCATGGTGCAGCGCTTTCTGCCCGAGATCGCCGATGGCGACAAGCGCGTCCTCATCATCGGCGGCAAGCCGGTGCCTTTCTGTCTGGCCCGCATCCCTCAGGGGAGTGAAGTGCGCGGTAACCTGGCGGCGGGCGGCAAGGGCGTAGCCCGGCCGCTGTCTGCGCGGGATCAGGAAATAGGAAACGCGCTCGGCCCCATTCTTCAGGCGCGCGGGCTGTTGCTGGCCGGGGTAGATGTGATTGGTGACTGCGTCACTGAAATCAACGTCACCAGCCCCACCTGCTTCCAGGAGATCTTTGATCAGACGGGATGCGACGTGGCCTCGCTCTTTGTGGACGCCCTGGAGGCTGCCTGCGGGGCCGCCCCATCTGCCGCCAAATAATTCCTCATCTCTTGCTGAGCGAGCGATTTCAGTGCTATAGTCGAGGGCTTCGCTACTGAGAGCTGCCTGCAAGGGTTGATCGAAGCGGTGGGGCTGCTGAAGGCGCTCTGGGGCTTGATTCCGGGGTGTGGTCGGCGGTTGTGCTGAAGCCGGTCCTTGTGTCTGGCGGTGGTGCAAAAAAGGAAGCGATTGAGTTGCAAGCGGGATAAAAACCGGTATATAATTCAAGGCTTCGCTCAGCGGATGTTTGGTGTTGTTTTGGGTTGCTACGGCGGCTTGCGACGGGATCAAAAATCTGAAGAGAAAGAAAAAAGTTTTGACGGTGCTTTAAAAACCGTGCTAGAATTCAAGGCTCAGCTGATCGCAGCTAAGTCAGGAAAGCAAAGAAAGACTTCGGTCTGAAATGTGATCCGGTTCATTAAAAACATACAGCCGATAAGCGTGGGCGTTTGATGGCGAGTGCCAAGTTCTTTGGAACTAGTGCTTAGCACTACAAACGCTCATGAGAGAGAAGTGAAGTTCACTTCAATTCTTAATTATGAGTTGCTCGAAAGAGCGAAAAAAATCAAGATCGAACTGTAGAGTTTGATCCTGGCTCAGATTGAACGCTGGCGGCATGCCTTACACATGCAAGTCGAACGGTAACAGGCCGCAAGGTGCTGACGAGTGGCGAACGGGTGAGTAATACATCGGAACGTGCCCGAGAGTGGGGGATAACGGAGCGAAAGCTTTGCTAATACCGCAT
>NZ_JBPVJQ010000004.1:137500-440000 GCF_051942715.1 Acidovorax sp. BL-A-41-H1
ACCGCATGCTTACAAAAAGTAGGAGCCCGCAAGGGTGACTGCGTACCTTTTGTATAATGGGTCAGCGACTTACATTCAGTGGCAAGGTTAACCGAATAGGGAAGCCGTAGAGAAATCGAGTCCGAATAGGGCGAATCAGTCGCTGGGTGTAGACCCGAAACCAAGTGATCTATCCATGGCCAGGATGAAGGTGCCGTAACAGGTACTGGAGGTCCGAACCGACTAGTGTTGCAAAACTAGCGGATGAGCTGTGGATAGGGGTGAAAGGCTAAACAAACTTGGAAATAGCTGGTTCTCTCCGAAAACTATTTAGGTAGTGCCTCAAGTATTACCGTCGGGGGTAGAGCACTGTTTAGGCTAGGGGGTCATGGCGACTTACCAAACCTATGCAAACTCCGAATACCGACGAGTACAGCTTGGGAGACAGAGCACCGGGTGCTAACGTCCGGACTCAAGAGGGAAACAACCCAGACCGCCAGCTAAGGTCCCTAAAATTGGCTAAGTGGGAAACGAAGTGGGAAGGCTAAAACAGTCAGGATGTTGGCTTAGAAGCAGCCATCATTTAAAGAAAGCGTAATAGCTCACTGATCGAGTCGTCCTGCGCGGAAGATGTAACGGGGCTAAGCCAGTTACCGAAGCTGCGGATTTGCAATTTATTGCAAGTGGTAGGAGAGCGTTCTGTAGGCCTGTGAAGGTGTCTGGTAACGGATGCTGGAGGTATCAGAAGTGCGAATGCTGACATGAGTAGCGTTAAAGGGGGTGAAAAGCCCCCTCGCCGTAAGCGCAAGGTTTTCTACGCAACGTTCATCGGCGTAGAGTGAGTCGGCCCCTAAGGCGAGGCAGAGATGCGTAGCTGATGGGAAACAGGTCAATATTCCTGTACCGATCAATAGTGCGATGTGGGGACGGAGAAGGTTAGCTCAGCCAACTGTTGGATATGTTGGTTCAAGCCTGTAGTCGTGCCTGGTAGGCAAATCCGCCGGGCTTAGATGAGGGGTGATAACGAGTCTGCTTGCAGACGAAGTGAGTGATACCCTGCTTCCAGGAAAAGCCACTAAGCTTCAGCTATTGACGACCGTACCGCAAACCGACACTGGTGCGCGAGATGAGTATTCTAAGGCGCTTGAGAGAACTCAGGAGAAGGAACTCGGCAAATTGATACCGTAACTTCGGGAGAAGGTATGCCCCAAGTAGGTGAACCTGTACAAGGCGAGCCCAACGGGGTTGCAAAAAATCGGTGGCTGCGACTGTTTAATAAAAACACAGCACTCTGCAAACACGAAAGTGGACGTATAGGGTGTGACGCCTGCCCGGTGCTGGAAGATTAAATGATGGGGTGCAAGCTCTTGATTGAAGTCCCAGTAAACGGCGGCCGTAACTATAACGGTCCTAAGGTAGCGAAATTCCTTGTCGGGTAAGTTCCGACCTGCACGAATGGCGTAACGATGGCCACACTGTCTCCTCCTGAGACTCAGCGAAGTTGAAATGTTTGTGATGATGCAATCTCCCCGCGGAAAGACGGAAAGACCCCATGAACCTTTACTGTAGCTTTGTATTGGACTTTGAACAGATCTGTGTAGGATAGGTGGGAGGCTTTGAAGTGAGGTCGCTAGATCTCATGGAGCCAACGTTGAAATACCACCCTGGTGTGTTTGAGGTTCTAACCTAGGTCCATTATCTGGATCGGGGACAGTGCATGGTAGGCAGTTTGACTGGGGCGGTCTCCTCCCAAAGCGTAACGGAGGAGTTCGAAGGTACGCTAGTTACGGTCGGACATCGTGACGATAGTGCAATGGCATAAGCGTGCTTAACTGCGAGACTGACAAGTCGAGCAGATGCGAAAGCAGGACATAGTGATCCGGTGGTTCTGTATGGAAGGGCCATCGCTCAACGGATAAAAGGTACTCTGGGGATAACAGGCTGATACCGCCCAAGAGTTCATATCGACGGCGGTGTTTGGCACCTCGATGTCGGCTCATCTCATCCTGGGGCTGTAGCCGGTCCCAAGGGTATGGCTGTTCGCCATTTAAAGAGGTACGTGAGCTGGGTTTAAAACGTCGTGAGACAGTTTGGTCCCTATCTTCCGTGGGCGCTGCAGATTTGAGGAAGCCTGCTCCTAGTACGAGAGGACCGGAGTGGACACACCTCTGGTGTATCGGTTGTCACGCCAGTGGCATTGCCGAGTAGCTAAGTGTGGAAGAGATAACCGCTGAAAGCATCTAAGCGGGAAACTCGTTTCAAGATGAGATCTGCCGGGGCCTTGAGCCCCCTAAAGAGTCGTTCAAGACCAGGACGTTGATAGGTCAGGTGTGGAAGCGCAGTAATGCGTTAAGCTAACTGATACTAATTGCTCGTGCGGCTTGACCCTATAACTTTGATTGCCAACGCAAGTAATTGCGATAAGCTCAAAGATTGTTATGCCAAGTTGACGCAGTCAAAAGACACAAAAATCTGATTCCAAACTCTATGAATTCGTTGTGTTGCTCCCAGAGCAGCCCGACACCAAGTTATGCCTGATGACCATAGCAAGTTGGTACCACTCCTTCCCATCCCGAACAGGACAGTGAAACGACTTTGCGCCGATGATAGTGCGGGTTCCCGTGTGAAAGTAGGTCATCGTCAGGCTCTTACAGCCCAAACCGCCCTTCTGCTCGTTCGAGTAGAAGGGCGTTTTGCTTTGCGGGTCTGAAAAGTGAATCAGCAATTAGTTCTACTGGTTCATGTGATCGCGTTCTGAAGATTGAGGCAGCGCGTGTCTGCCTGATGGGGACCTTCCCCCCGCTCAGCTCTCCAGCCTTCTTCCTTCCGAAAACACCAGCAGCTCTCCAGGCTCGAATGCCGTCCACGTTTCGTTCGTCGTCAGCGGGCTCGTCACAATGACCGCAACCCGGTCGCTCGCGCCCGTGTACTGCGCAAAGTCCAGAGCAATGTCTTCGTCGCTCAGATGCGCCTGACCAAATGGGTGCCTTCTCTCCAGGTAGTACAACTTGGTCGAGGCGTGGCTCCACAGCGCTTGGCCGTTAGACAGCAGGTAGTTGAATGTGCCCTGGGGCCTCAGATGCGCCGTCAGCTCACGCAGCGTCAATGTCAGCTCCGAGACGCTTGGCACCGTCGCGTGCGACTTCGACAGTTCCTGCATCAGCCAGCAAAACGCATGTTCACTGTCTGTATCGCCCACGGGGCGAAACTGCCCGTGAAGTCTGGGCCTTTTCGTCCCCAAGTCACCGTTGTGCGCAAAGACCCAGTACCGGCCCCACAGCTCGCGCACAAACGGATGGCAGTTCTCCAGCTTCACTTCGCCTTGCGTTGCCTTGCGGATATGGGCGATGACGTTGCGACTTTTGATGGGATACCGTTTGATCAGGTCCGCCACCGGTGAGTCGACCGCTGGCAAATGGTCCACGAAGTGGCGTACGCCCTTGTCCTCAAAAAAAGAGATCCCCCAGCCATCGCTGTGATGGTCGGTTCGCCCTCCCCGCTGAGCGAATCCACTGAAGCTGAACGTAATGTCCGTCGGAACGTTGCAGTTCATGCCGAGCAGCTGGCACATGTCGCTCTCCCTCTTCCGTAATCTGTAAACCCTGTTGGTATGCGCGTCGATGGTAGCGGCATCGCCATTTCAGACGCTGAATGATGAGGACTACCCGGCTCCAATCAGCGTAGCGCGTACGCTTTGCCAAGCAGCGTCCAGGCCCTTGCCACACTCATAACCGACGCGAAACGGTATCTGCTGTACGTCCCGACGCTCGCAGGGGCACGCCCAGCAATTGATCGAATGCCCCTGCGCGAAAAGGGCCCCAATCGTGCGAATGCGAAAACCACAGCCGACCGGACCTGCGCCACGTCCACTGGCTCAGTGCTTGCTACCGGCGGAGGCCGTTGCGTCCTTCGCTGACGGTCGCAGCTGCCACGCAGCCACCAGTGCCAACCCGCACAAGAATGTAAGCATCAAAAAAGTCTCACCAAACGCCGCAATGCCTGCGGCATTACTCGCTACGTCTGACAGCACAGCGCTGTGCGCGCTCAGGCGCCATTCCAAAACGATTCCGCAGAGACTCACCCCGGTGGCGCCGCCCAGCATTCTTACGAAGCCGATGGTGTTCGAGCCTTGCGAGATCAACGAGCGATCCAGCGGTCGCATGGCACCCAGATTGAGCGATGGAAGGATGAACCCAAGACCGATACGGCCGAGGATGACAAGACCTACCAGCATCCACAGAGATGTTCCGAGACCCACAAACACCACGAGCCCGAACGAAAGCGCCAGCAGGGCCAGGCCGACCGACACCAGCGCGTGGGTGGGTTGCCGATCCGCGAGCCTGCCCACCCAGGCAATGGTGAGCGCCAGCACGAACCCAGCCGGCAACATCAGCGTGCCCACATGCGATGCAGAAAGCTCCAGGCCCAACTGAAGGAACACGGGCAACAGATACGTAGAACCGAACAACGCCGTGCCGTAAATGAAGGCCACGATACTGCCCATGGTGAACTGCCGGCACTGGAACAGGCGAAAGTCCATCAGCGGCTTGCGGCCGTGCACAAGCTGCCTGCGTTGCCAGGCAATGAATCCAGCCAACGACAACACTGCACCCAGTAGCAAAAAACCGGCGTCAAGACGTGACCCACCATGCAGTGCAACCAGGCCGTTGAGCAGGCACAAAGTACCTGTTGCGCCCAGCAATAGCCCGCGCCAATCGAGGCCCTCCCCATTGCGGTTGGCCTCGACACCGCCGGGCGCAGTCGTCGGCACGAAGCGGTATGCGAGCGCGATCGACAGCAAGCACAACGGTACCACCATGAAGAAGATGGACCGCCAGCCAAACCAGTCCACCAGCAGTCCACCGATGCTGGGTCCTACCGCGGGAGCGAGCACCACGCCCATGCCAAAGATACCGCTGGCGCGACCCTGTTCGTGCGGGCGGAAGGCATAGAGGATGATCACGGCCGGGATGGGCTGCACCACACCAGCAGCCAGCCCCTCTGCTACGCGGGCGGCCAGCACCAGCCCGAAATCCCGCGCAAACCCACCGGCAACGCCCCCAGCCAGCAAGAGCAGTATGGCCCCACGTACGTCGCGCGGTAGCCGTAACGGGACAGCAGCCAAGGGGTGGTGAGCATCGACACCGTAGTGGCCACCATGAACCCGGAGGTGACCCACTGGGCGCGCTCCTGTCCCAGCGCGAAGAAGTGGCTCATGTCCGGGATGGCCACGTTGACGATGGTCGATGACATGATGGAGGCCATCGTCCCGACCATCACCGACAGCAGGACCAGCCAGCGGTAGCGCTCGCCGTAGCGCTCACGCAGTACCGCCAGTGACCCCGCGCGGTCTGTCATCGCAACGTGACTCCGGCCAGCGCAAGCGTTGACAGGTCCGGCCTCAGCAGGCGCCCGCGAACCGTTGCAACAGGCAGCAGGCGCAGAGGTACGCTCAGCTGCGTTCCGACCACAGCTTGCCGCCGGTGGCCCAGTTCTCACGCTTGATGTCGGTGATCAGGATGTCCACCGACTCAGGGGAGCCGCCAAGAACCTCCACCGACACGCGGGTGATCTCTTCCACCAGCTTGCGTTTTTGATCGACCGTGCGGCCTTCCATCATCTCGACGTGGTACGTGGGCATAGGATCTCCTTGAATGAACCGAATGGCAGCGCGACGCCCGCCAGGCGCCGCGTGAAGGCACGCATCATATCGACGGATGATCCTTGGCGCTGCCTGGGCCCGGGGCGTTCCCAACCACGCCGCACTGCCTGCAGATGCACCGCGTGCCGATTTCACTGGAGGGCAATGCCGCCAGCGCCTGATCGCTCACCGTGACGTTCATGCACCAGCACGACTCGGGCGGCAGCCCGGCGGCCATCGCGCACCCGTTGGGGCGGTGGCACAGCGGGCAGAGCGAGGGATCGGTGGGGAGTGTGGCGTCCATGGCGAGGGTTGTACCCGTGGGGTTCCAAGAAGATCAGTCTACGAGGTACCGGCCACGGTAGCGCAATGGCGCCAGCGCTACCACATGTCCCTCACCAAGGGCAACGTCGACGCACCGGCCGAGACCCAGTCGAACAAGTAAGGAGCCGCCTATGCCACCCCAAGACAGCACCACGCCGAAAACACCGCACAGCCGACTAACTTATCCGCCGGTTCAAGCAAAAAAAGCTACCAGCGCATGTTGAACATGCGCTGGTAGCTATCGATCAAATAGCAACCGAGGGGGATGCCCCGACTTCACGAAAAGTGGCGTGACGTCTGCAGCCCCCGGTCACCTAAAGATCTTGCGACATCAGCCGCCCGATGCCTTCACCTTCAGGCGCCACGCGTGCAGCAGCGGCTCGGTGTAACCACTGGGTTGCTCCATCCCCTTGAACACAAGGTCGCACGCGGCCTGGTAGGCCATGCTAGTCTCAAAGCGGCCCGCCATCGGCTTGTACAGTGGGTCGCCGGCGTTCTGGCCGTCCACCTTGGCGGCCATGCGCTCAAAAGTCTCGCGCACCTGGGCTTCGGTCACCACGCCGTGGTGCAGCCAGTTGGCCATGTGCTGGCTGCTGATGCGCAGCGTGGCGCGGTCTTCCATCAGGCCCACGTCGTTGATGTCGGGCACCTTCGAGCAGCCCACGCCCTGGTCCACCCAGCGCACCACGTAGCCCAGGATGCCCTGGGCGTTGTTGTCCAGCTCCTGCTGCTTTTCAGCGTCGCTCCAGTTCGGCGCGGCGGCCACGGGTACCGTGAGCAGACCGGTCAGCAGGTTGTCGCGCTCGGCGTTCACGTCGGTCTTTTCCAGCTCGATCTGGATGTCGCTCACCTTCACCTGGTGGTAGTGCAGGGCGTGGAGCGTGGCGCCGGTGGGGCTGGGCACCCAGGCGGTGTTGGCGCCCGCCTTGGGGTGACCAATCTTCTGCTTGAGCATCTCGGCCATCAGGTCGGGCATGGCCCACATGCCCTTGCCGATCTGCGCCTTGCCGCGCAGGCCGCAGCTCAGGCCCACCAGCACGTTGTTCTTCTCGTACGACTGGATCCAGGCGCTGGTCTTCATGTCGCCCTTGCGCACCATGGGGCCGGCGTGCATGGCGGTGTGCATCTCGTCGCCGGTACGGTCCAGGAAGCCGGTGTTGATGAAGGCCACGCGGCTCGACGCGGCAGCGATGCAAGCCTTGAGGTTGACCGACGTGCGGCGCTCTTCGTCCATGATGCCCAGCTTGACGGTGCTCTCAGGCAGGCCCAGCAGCTTCTCCACCCGGCCAAACAGCTCGGCGGCAAAGCCCACTTCGGCCGGGCCGTGCATCTTGGGCTTGACGATGTAAACGCTGCCCTTGCGGGAGTTGCGGATGCCGTTCGCTCCACGGCCCTGCAGGTCGTGCAGCGCGATGGTGGTGGTCACCACAGCGTCGAGGATGCCCTCGGGGATCTCGCGCTGCGTACCCTGCGCATCCGTCCAGAGGATGGCCGGGTTGGTCATCAGGTGGCCTACGTTGCGCAGGAACATCAGCGAGCGGCCGTGCAGGCGCACTTCGCCGCCCGCAGGGCCGGTATAGATGCGATCGGGGTTCAGGCCGCGCGTGAACGTCTGGCCGCCCTTGCTGACCTGCTCGGTCAGCGTGGCCTGGATGATGCCCAGCCAGTTGCTGTAGCCCAGTACCTTGTCTTCGGCGTCCACAGCGGCCACCGAGTCCTCCAGGTCAAGGATGGTGGACAGGGCAGCTTCCAGCACGAGGTCGCTCACGCCGGCAGCGTCGGTCTTGCCGATGGCGGTGCTGCGGTCGATCTGGATATCCAGGTGCAGGCCGTTGTGCTCGAGCAGCACCGACGAGGGTGCTGCGGCGCTGCCCTGGTAGCCCTTGAACTGCGATGGGTCCTTCAGCCCTGTGCTGCTGCCGTTGGCCAGCGACACAACGAGCTGGCCAGCCTCGACCTTGTAGCCGGCCGAATCCTTGTGCGAACCGGTGGCCAGCGGCGCGGTGTCATCCAGCACCTGGCGTGCAAACGCGATCACCTTGGCGCCGCGCACGGGGTTGTAGCCCTTGCCCTTTTCAGCACCGTCGGTCTCGGGGATGGCGTCGGTGCCGTACAGCGCGTCGTACAGGCTGCCCCAGCGGGCATTGGCGGCGTTCAGTGCGTAGCGGGCGTTCAGGATGGGCACCACCAGCTGCGGGCCGGCCTGCGTGGCCAGTTCGTCGTCCACGTTGGTGGTGGTGGCCTTCACGTCGGCAGGCTGGGGCACCAGGTAGCCGATCTTTTCAAGGAAGCTGCGGTAGGCCACCATGTTCTGGATGGGGCCGGGGTTGGCCTTGTGCCAGGTGTCCAGCTCGGTCTGCAGGCGGTCGCGCTCGGCCAGCAGGGCGATGTTGCGCGGGGCCAGGTCCGACACGATGGCGTCAAAGCCCTTCCAGAAGGCGGCCGCGTCAATGCCCGTGCCGGGAAGTACCTTGTCTTCGACAAAGCGGTACAGGGAAGTGGCCACTTGCAGGCCGTGGACGGAGGTGCGATCGGTCATGGAGAGCCTCTGGATAGGAAAGATGAAAAGGGTCTGCACGCCACAGGGCGGGAGTGGGATCACTGTATTGCAAATCTTTGACCACATAAATATGGCGAAAAGCTGGAAACCAGTGACTTATTCGCAAAAGTCGTGGAGATGGACCGCCATATTCGAGGTGAACAGACGTGGCGACTTGCGCCGCAAGCATCTAAATAGAAGCTATTTGCTATTGAAATGATAGCTTTCAAGGCAAATATAGCGTGCGCTACAGGCACTTTTTGCTTGAAACCGACGTGAAACAGGCCTGCGGAGCCCTCCGCTGCCGCCACGGGCAATTGCCACCCCGAGCGGGCTGCGCGCCCCGGGACGGCGCGCCGGAAAACGCCCGCCCTGTCCGCATAATTGGTGCCCATGGACAAACTCAAGGCCTTCGAATCGTTTGTGTCGGTGGCCACCCGGGGCAGCCTCACGGCCGCCGCCAAGGCCGAGGGCGTGGCGCCCGCCATCATGGGGCGCCGGCTCGATGCGCTGGAGGAGCACCTGGGTGTGAAGCTGCTGGTACGCACCACGCGGCGCATCAGCCTTACGCACGAGGGCAGCGCGTTTCTGGAGGATTGCCAGCGCCTGCTGTCCGACGTGGCCAATGCCGAGGCCAGCGTGTCTGAAGGCGGGGTGAAGGCCACCGGGCACCTACGCATCACCGCGCCTGCCGGCTTTGGTCGCCGCCATGTGGCGCCCCTGGTGCCGCGGTTTCGCACGGCCCACCCGGATGTCACGATCTCGCTCAACCTGAGCGACCGGGTGGTAGACCTGGCTGGCGAAGGCTTTGACTGTGCCGTGCGCGTGGGGGATCTGCCCGACTCATCCCTGGTGAGCGTGCGCATTGCCGACAACCGCCGCCTGTGCGTGGCCACGCCCGCCTATCTGCAGCGCCGGGGCACGCCGCGCCACCCGAGCGAGCTTTCGGGCCACGACTGCCTGACGCTGTCGAGCGAGGCATCGCAAACGCGCGGCTGGGCCTTCAGGATGCCGGTGGCGGGCAGTGCGGGCCCCGACGGCGCGCCGCGTGCCACCGAGGTCATGCACCTCAAGCCCGGCGGTCCGCTCGATTGCTCGGACGGGCAGGTGCTGCACGACTGGTGCCTGGCCGGCTACGGCATTGCCTGGCGCAGCACCTGGGAGGTCGAGGCCGAGATTGCCGCCGGGCGGCTGGTGGCGGTGCTGGAAGACTTTGCCGCGCCGCCCAACGGCATCTACGTGGTGTTTCCCCAGCGCAAGCACATGCCGCTGCGGGTGCGGCTGTGGATCGATTTCCTCAAGCACCACTACGCGCAGCCGGCGTTCTGGCGGGGTGCCTGATGGTGCGTGCATGGCACCTGCAGTCCGGGCGCCCATGCCCTGCCACCGCGCGACTGGGGGCCTATGCCTGAGCCCACACTCCTGGTTGCAGACGACCACCCGCTGTTCCGTGCCGCGGTGCTGCATGTGCTGCGCGAACGGCTGCCGCACTACCGCGCGCTGGAGGCCGCAAGCGCCGCCACCCTGGGGCAGATGCTGCAGGAGCAACCGGACATCGAGCTGGTGCTGCTGGACCTGAGCATGCCCGGCACGCGCGGTTTCTCGGCGCTGCTGCATGTGCGGGGCGAATACCCGGAGCTGCCCGTGGTCATCATTTCGTCCAACGACCACCCGCGCGTCATCCGCCGCGCGCAGCAGTTCGGCGCCGCAGGGTTCATCCCCAAGTCAGCCCCGGCCGACGCCATGGGCGACGCCATTGTGTCGGTGCTGGATGGCGGCAGCGGCTTTCCGCCGATCGCGGCCGAACGCTCCGAGGCCGATGACGAACTGGCCGCCCGCCTGGCGCAGCTCACGCCCCAGCAGTTTCGCGTGCTGCTGTGCCTGGCCGACGGTCTGCTCAACAAGCAGATTGCTGCCGCGCTGGGTCTGGCGGAGAACACGGTGAAAGTGCATGTCACGGCCATCCTCAAGAAGCTCAGGTGCTACAGCCGCACACAGGCAGCGGTGCTGGTGAAAAGCCTGGACACCGAATCCACGGCCTGAACGGTAAGCGATTCCACGGGATGCCGTGGCGAACGCTCTGCTCCAAGACGTGCTAAAGCGGAAGGAAGGTGTACACGGCGTCGAAGGGGTACTTGCCGTTGGTGCGTTCTGAATGGACGTGCAGGCCGTCCTCCTTCGCCAGACCGTCCATCTTGAACGCGCCGAACGAGGCTTTGAGGCGTGCGCTGAACGCGTGGTCGCCAGGCTTGTAGGTGCCTTTGACGATGAACGAGTCGCCGGTGGCAAAGCTGTCCATCGCGGCACGCCCCGTGAACCGGCCCCCCGCGCTTTGCCAGAAGATGTTTTTATCGGCCGTGAAGCACAGGTAGCTCCAGCCTGTTGCCGTCTTCGTCTCGTACACGCCGTCGAAGCGCACGCCGGATGTGCATTGGCTGGGGGCGCCCGGTGCCGGGACGGTCACCGACGGCGCCTGGGCTTCGCTGCCGTCCGCAAGGTACAGCACATGGCCTTCAGGATCGAACACGTGCACGCCATGCTCCTGGGCGATGGCGCGCAGTTGCTGTAGCCGCTCGCTGTCGAACTCGCGCAGTTCGAACGTCATCGCGAACACCGGGCCGACAGGCCGGTTGTGGTCAAAGCCTTCGTACCAGACAGCGCTGCCGGAGCCGTTTGCGGGCCAGGTTCGCAAAACATGATCAAAGAAGGCTGCCATGCGCTCGGTCGGTGCCTCTTTTTTGTCTTGCCACTTTTCAACAAAGTCTGCAGCTGCGTCTGCGTTCTTCACGCGCGGCGCGTCCATCGCGTACAGAATGGCTTCGCTCATCGTCTTCCCTCCGTTGTGGTGTGCTTCGTTACCGCCATCGTGTCATGCGCACGGCACGGATGTCCATTGAGCATGCGCTGACTCGGTATCGGATGGAAACCCTTGTGCTGCGGGCGCCGCCCGCGCCTCTCGCAAGTCCCTCTTGGGTCGAGAGGGCGCCTACGGTGTGTTGCTTTCGCGGAGCCGTAGCAGTGTCTGGCGCATCAATGCCCGCAGCGCCGGCGCCCGCACCGGCTTGGCCAGAAAGCCCCAGCCGCGTTCGGCGGCCTGGCGGCGCAGGGTGGCGTCGCGCTCGGCGGTGACGAGGATCACGGCGGGCGTCTGGCCCCAGCGCTCGCACAGTTGCACGAACACGTCGGGGCCGTGGTGGGAAGGGCTCAGGTGCACGTCCAGCAGGACCAGCCGGGGTGCCTGGCCGGGCTGCGCAGCGGTCAGTGCCTCGGGTGCGCCGCCGGCCAGTGGTACCTCGCAGCCCCAGCGCTCCAGCAGTGCGCGCGTGGCAGCGCAGGTGGGGTTGTCGTCTTCAATCACCCAGGCGCTGGTGCCCAGCAGCGGGGTTTCGTCGGATGACTGTTGTACCGTAGCGGGCGCTGGTGCGGGCGCCACCGCAGCAACATCGCCCAGTGGCACGCACACCCAGAATACGCTGCCGCGCCCCAGGTGCGAGCGCAGGCCGATCTCGTGGTCCAGCAGGCGACCCAGGCGCTCCACGATGGCCAGGCCCAGGCCTGCGCCGCGGTCATCGGCCCGGCCTTCGTCCAGGCGGCGGAATTCTTCAAAGATCTCGCGCTGCAGCGCCTCGGGAATGCCGGGCCCCTGGTCGTGCACTTCGATGCGCAGGTGGTCGCCGGCCACACGCTTGACCCGTCTGCAGCCCACCACGATGCGGCCGCGCCGGCTGTAGCGGATGGCGTTGGAGACAAAGTTCTGCAGGATGCGGCGCAGCAGGTTCTCGTCGGTGCGCACCACAGCGCGCGTGGGTATGCAGGCCAGCTGCAAGCCCTGGCTTTCGGCCAGCACGCCGAAGTTGTGCCCCAGCACCTGCAGCAGCGGGCCCAGGGCCACGTCGTGGATGTGCACGTCGAACTGGCCTGACTCCATGCGCGAGATGTCCAGCAGGCTGCCCAGGATGGCATCCTGCGCGGCCAGTGCGCCGTCGATGCTGTCCACCGCGTGCCGCTCGGCGTCGGCCAGCGGATGGCCGCGCAGCAGCGAGGTGAACATGCGGGCGGCATTCAGGGGCTGCAGCAGGTCGTGCACGGCCGCTGCCACAAAGCGCGTCTTGGAGCGGTTGGCCTGCTCGGCCTCGCGCCGGGCAGCATCCAGGTCGCGGGTGCGGTCGGCCACGCGTTGCTCCAGCGCATCGGCCAGAGACCGCAGTTCGCGCGCGGCGTTCTTGTAGCTGGTGATGTCGGCGTAGCTGGTCACGAAGCCGCCTTCGGGCAGCGGGTTGCCCCGGATTTCCAGTACCGTGCCGTCGTCCTTGGCGCTCTCGTGCAGGTGCGGGGTGCCGCTGCGCAGGTGGGCCAGGCGCCGCCCGATGGCCTCGTCGACCGGGCCAGGCCCCAGCAGCCCGCGCCGTGCGTTGTGGCGCAGCAGGTCTTCAATGGGCTGCCCCACACGCATCAGGTCGCCCGGAAATCGGAACAGCTGCACGTAGCGGGAGTTCCAGGCCACCAGCTTGAGCTGGGCATCGACGATGACCACGCCCTGCGGCAGGTGTTCCAGGCTGCGCGAGAGGCCGGTGTCTGCTTCACGGGCCGCCTGCACGATGCCGTCCTGTGCGGTGCGCAGCTCCTGCGCGTGCTGGTGCAGCACGGTCTCCAGCTCCTGGCGGCTGCGCTGGCGCAGGGCCGACAGCCTCTGGCGCTGGCGCACAAACAGGACCAGCAGGGCGAGCGCCAGCCAGCCTCCTGCCCCGGCCGCAGCGGCCCAGCGGCTGTCGGTCACGCTGCTGCGGGTGTCGTGTAGCAGGTGCAGCTGCCACGGGGTGCCGGGCAGAGGCTGCGTTTGCCACAGCACGCGGCCGGGCAGGGCGGGCACATCGGGCGCCCGCACCCGCACCAGGCGGCCGCCGTTGTCCATGGGCTCGTCCACCTGGTAGACCAGGGGCCGCAGTGCCTGGTCGGCGTATTGCCGGGTGGCCGTCAGTTCGCGCTGCTCCGCGTCAGACAGCGGCTCCAGCAGCCGGTAGCGCCAGGCATCCTGGCTGGCCAGGAACACCACGCCATGCGCGTCCGATGCCAGCACGATGTCCGGCGTTTGCAGCCACTCGCGCTCCAGTTCCTGCAGGGCAATCTTGATGGCCACCAGCCCCAGCGTGCGCCCGCTGTCGTCGCGGATGGCCTGCGACAGGAAGTAGCCGGGCTCGCCCGTGGTCACGCCAATGCCGTAGAAGCTGCCGCGCCCCTGTGCCAGCGCCTGCTGCACATAGGGGCGAAAGCTGTAGTCCACGCCCACGTTGCTGGTGGCGGTGCGCCAGTTGCTGGCGGCCACGGCCAGGCCTTCGCGGTTGAGCAGCGTGAGGGTGGACGACTGGCTCGCACCGCTGGCCTGCTCCAGCTTGTGGTTGAGCTGCGCCACCTCTGCCGGCGCCAGCGGGCGGCTCAAGGCGTCGCGCAGCTGCGCGTCTAGGGCCAGCACCTCGGGCAGGGTGCGGTAGCGGTCAATGCGCTGCGCCAGCGCCTGGCCGTACAGGGCCAGCTGGCGCTGCACGCTGTCGCTTTCCTCGTGCAGCGACCGCTGCCATGCCCACTGGCCGACGGCGTACATGCTGCCGGCCATGCCGGCGAGCAGGATCAGCACGGTCCAGAACTGGCGCAGGCGCGAGGGGGTCATGGCGGGGCGTGCAACGGGGGTGAAGGGGAGGTGCGCGATCAGGCGAAAAACGGCGGGTTGCCTGCAGGAGGCCGGCCGCCAGTGTGCAGGAGCGGGCAGGTAGGGCCGCTGTGGATGCTGCGTATCCATCCGTGACGGGCTAGGTATTTACCCTGATTTGGCATTGCGTGGCGCCTATGGCGGGCGCTGTGACTAATACCAATAGGTTATCGGCACCGAGCAGGGTGCGGCGGTACAAACGGCACCCCACACGCACCCTGGTGGTGCTGTGCAAACCGATTTTCCGGAGACATCCATGCACGTTCCTTCCGCCCCTGCCGCTCACGCCGAACGGCTGCCTTTTTACCGCCAGCTATATTTTCAGGTGGTGCTTGCCATCGTCCTGGGTGTGTTGCTCGGGCATTTCGAGCCCGCGTACGGCGAGGCGCTCAAGCCGCTGGGCGACGCTTTCATCAAGCTGGTGAAGATGATCATTGCGCCGGTGATCTTTTTGACCATCGTGACCGGCATCGCGGGCATGTCGCAGCTGAGCAGCGTGGGCCGGGTGTTCGGCAAGGCCATGGCGTACTTCCTGTTCTTCTCCACGCTGGCGCTGGTCGTTGGCCTGGTGGTGGCCAACGTGGTGCAGCCCGGCGCAGGCATGAACATCAATGTGGCCGACCTGGACCAGACAGCCGTGAAGAGCTACGTGGCCAAGTCGCACGAGATGACGCTCACCGGCTTTGCGATGGACATCATCCCCAAGACGCTGGTCAGCCCCTTTGTGGGCGACAACATCCTGCAGGTGCTGCTGGTGGCCGTGCTGTTTGGCGTGGGCCTGGCGATGGTGGGCGATGCCGGCCGGCCCGTGCAGCATTTTCTGGAAGCGCTGACGACGCCCGTCTTCAAGGTGGTGGGCATCGTCATGAAGGCCGCTCCCATCGGTGCGTTCGGCGCCATGGCTTTCACCATCGGCAAGTTCGGCCTGGGCTCGCTGGTCAACCTGGCGTGGCTGGTGGGCTCGTTCTACATCACGTCGCTGCTGTTCGTGCTGGTGATCCTGGGCTTCGTGTGCCGGCTGTGCGGGTTTTCCGTGCTCAAGCTGTGCCGCTATCTCAAGGCCGAGCTGATGCTGGTGCTGGGCACCTCGTCGTCCGAATCCGCCCTGCCATCGCTGATGGAAAAGATGGAGAAGGCGGGCTGCAGCAAGTCGGTGGTGGGGCTGGTGGTGCCCACGGGCTACTCGTTCAATCTGGACGGCACCAACATCTACATGACGCTGGCGGCGCTGTTCATTGCGCAGGCGACCAACACCGAACTGACGCTGGGGCACCAGATTGCACTGCTGCTCGTCGCCATGCTGTCGTCCAAGGGCGCTGCCGGGGTGACGGGCGCAGGCTTCATCACCCTGGCCGCCACGCTGGCCGTGGTGCCGGAGGTGCCCGTGGCGGGCATGGCGCTGATTCTGGGCGTGGACCGCTTCATGAGCGAATGCCGATCGCTGACCAACTTCATCGGCAATGCCGTGGCCACCGTGGTGGTGTCGCGCTGGGAAAACGCGCTGGATACCGAGCGCCTGGATGCCGCGCTCGACGGCCAGCCGCTGCCGTTGGCTGTGTCCACTGCGTCTGCCCCGGTGTTGCCTGCAGAGGTGTCAGTGGGGGCTATGGCCCGCACCGCGGCCTGACCGGTTTTTCAGGATTCCCCGCGAAACGGCGCAGGTCCCACGGCCTGCGCCGTTTTTTGTGTCCCTGGTCAGATGTCTTGGGCCGCCGTGGACAATGGCGGCAGATCCCGCCGTTGTGGGCGTGAGCCACTGCGCTCCGCCCGGCCCCCAAGGAACCTGACCATGACCCTCGAAGCCATCCTGGCCGCCCTGCACCTTCTGGCCATCCTCACCTTTGTCGTCTTCCTGTCAAGCCAGGCGGCGCTGTGCCGCATCGAATGGCTCAACGCCGCCGTGGTCGAACGCCTGGGCCGGCTGGATGTGATCTATGCCGTTGGAGCGGTGCTGATGATTGCCAGCGGTATTGCCCGCGTGGTGTGGGGCGTGAAGGGACCGTCGTGGTACATGTCGCAGCCGCTATTCCACGTCAAGATGACCCTGGTGGTGGCCATGGCCGTGCTGTCGTTCTGGCCATCCATCGCGTTTCGCCGGTGGCGGCGTGACTTGCGCGCCACCGGGGCGCTGCCCCAGGCTGCCGAGGTGGCTCGGGTGCGCCGCCTGGTGATGGTGCAGTCGCATGTGCTGCCGGTGGTGGCCATCATTGCGGTGTTCTGGACGCGGGGCTGGTAGCCACCACCGAAACGGTTTCAGCCAGGCAAAGACAAAAGCCGCCGGGCCTTGCGGGCCGGCGGCTTTCTTGTGTGGGTTGGGCGCTAGGTGGCTTACTTCTTGAGGCACTCGCTCATGAACGCCTTGCGTTCGTCGCCCTTGAGTGTCTTGGCCTTTTCGTCGGCGTTGCAGGCCTTCATCTTGTCCTGCTGGGTGGCGGGCTTGTTCTTGAGGCATTCGCTCATGAAGGCCTTGCGCTCGTCGCCCTTGAGTGTCTTGGCTTTTTCGTCGGCGTTGCAGGCCGCCATCTTGGACTGCTGCTTGGTCGGTGCGGCTGCCTTGTCTTCTGCAGCGTGGGCGGCAGTGCCCAGCGAAAGTGCCAGGCCAACGGCCAACAGGGAAAGAAGCTTGCTCATGGAATCTCCTGGAGTGGATACGTTATGGGGGGACCCGCCGGCATTGCACCATAGAACCCTGCACCGGACAACGTCGGCAAGCCCGCCTGCTTTGACGCGCGGCAGAGCTGGTTTCACGTTGATCGGCGCGTTTTTGTTGCCGACGTGGGCGCTTTGTGAAACATGGCCAGCGCGCGCTGCAGCTTGTAGGGGTTGTAGCCCAGCCCGTCCAGCGCGACCACGACATCGCCCCCGCGTTGCCAGCGCTGCAAGGCCTGGGAGACGGCTTGCAGCGCCGAAGCTCTTTCTGCCGTGCGCAGCCTGACCATGATGCGGTCCTCGTCCAGCCGTACGCGTTCCATGGCGCTCCAGGGAATCGGCTCTGGGTCTTCCTGCCGCAGGTCGGTGATGCCGGTGTGATCGATCACGACGGCAGGCTCCCGGTTTCTGTGCGCCTCCAGCGCCGAGTTTCCCAGCGTCCATGCGATGCAGAAAGTGCAGAAGGCACTCAGCGAAAACAGGGCGGTGAAAAGCCGATTATCCAGTGCGACCGCCAGAAAAATCGCATACACGGTGCAAGCCGCCATCACCGCGGCAAACGGCACCGTGAACCACTGCGTCCAGCGGCGTCGGTACATCACGATAGGCTGGGATGGCATACGCAATTTCCTTGTGAATGGGCGCTGTCGTGCATTGTGCCGCTGGCTCTGGCGAAGGCCGCGGTGGCCGCCCCGTAAAATTCGCCGATGCTTACCGCCAAAAATGAATTGCTCGCTGCGCTGGCAGCCGAGCTGGAAGTCCTGTCCGAAGGCGCTGGCGCCAAGGCAGCATTCGAATCCCCCAAAGTGGCTGCCCATGGCGACTTTGCCTGCACTGCTGCCATGCAGCTGGCCAAGCCGCTCAAGCTCAACCCCCGCGCGCTGGGCGAACAGCTCAAGACCGCGCTGGAAGCCACCCCCGCGTTTCAGCGCTGGGTCGATGCCATCGAGATCGCAGGCCCCGGTTTCTTGAACATTCGCCTCAAGCCCGCCGCCAAGCAGCAGATCGTGCGCGAGGTGCTGGCCGCCGGTGGGCAATTCGGCTACCAGGGCGGCAATGGCAAACAGGTGCTGGTCGAGTTCGTGTCGGCCAACCCCACCGGCCCGCTGCACGTGGGCCATGGCCGCCAGGCCGCACTGGGCGATGCCATCTGCAACCTGTTTGCCACCCAGGGGTGGAAGGTGCACCGGGAGTTCTATTACAACGACGCGGGCGTGCAGATCGACACGCTGACCAAGAGCACCCAGCTGCGCGCCAAGGGCTTCAAGCCCGGCGACGACTGCTGGCCCACCGACAGCGACAACCCGCTGGCCAAGAACTTCTACAACGGCGACTACATCGCCGACATTGCCGAGGCGTTCAAGGCCAAGGCCACCGTCAAGGCCGACGACCGCGAGTTCACTGCCAATGGCGACGTGGAAGACTACGACAACATCCGCGGCTTTGCCGTGGCCTATCTGCGCAACGAGCAGGACAAGGACCTGCAGGCCTTCAACCTGAAATTCGACGAGTACTACCTCGAATCCAGCCTGTACACCAGTGGCCGCGTCAAGGCCACGGTGAACAAGCTGGTGGCCAACGGCAAGACGTATGAACAGGACGGCGCGCTGTGGCTCAAGAGCACCGACTACGGTGACGACAAGGACCGCGTCATGCGCAAGCAGGACGGCACGTACACCTATTTCGTGCCCGACGTGGCCTACCACATCGCCAAGTGGGAGCGCGGTTTCACCAAGGTCGTCAACATCCAGGGCACGGACCACCACGGCACCATCGCCCGCGTGCGCGCCGGCCTGCAGGCGGCCGATGTGGGCATCCCGCAGGGCTACCCTGACTACGTGCTCCACACCATGGTGCGCGTGGTCAAGGGCGGCGAAGAGGTCAAGATCAGCAAGCGCGCGGGCAGCTACGTCACGCTGCGTGACCTGATCGAATGGACCAGCAAGGACGCGGTGCGCTTCTTCCTGCTCAGCCGCAAGCCTGACACCGAATACACCTTCGACGTGGATCTGGCCGTGGCCCAGAACAACGATAACCCGGTGTACTACGTGCAGTACGCCCATGCGCGCATCCAGTCGGTGCTGCGGGCCTGGCAGGAGGCGGGGGGAGGCGACGTGGCTTCGCTCAGCGATGTGGACCTTTCGGCGCTGGAGGGCCCACAGGCCCAGGCCCTGATGCTGCAGCTGGCCAAGTACCCCGAAATGCTGACCGCCGCAGCGGATGGCGAGGCCCCGCACGACGTGACCTTCTACCTGCGCGACCTGGCCGCCAGCTACCACAGCTACTACGATGCCGAGCGCATTCTGGTGGATGACGAGGTGGTGAAGAAAGCACGCCTTGCGCTGGTCGCGGCCACCGCACAGGTGTTGCACAATGGCCTGGCTGTGCTGGGCGTGTCGGCCCCAGCCAGAATGTAAGCAACCACTATCACCATGAAAAAGCAACAGACGGGCGGGACGATCATCGGCTTCATCGTCGGGGTCATCGTGGGCCTGGGCGCCGCGCTGGCCGTGGCCGTGTACGTGACCAAGGTGCCGGTGCCGTTCCTCAACAAGAGCAGCGGCCGCGCGGCGGACATGGACGCGGCCGAGTCCAAGAAGAACAAGGACTGGGACCCCAACTCGCCGCTGTATGGCAAGAACCCGGCACGTCCACCCGCTGCGGCCGTGGCAGAGGGGACGGCAGCTTCTGCGCCCGCCACTGCACCTGCGCCCGAAACCCGCGCTGCGGCGTCGGCGGCCAAGCCTGCGGCCAGCAAGCCCGAGGCCGCCAAGGCAGAAACCAAGCCCGGCGCAGATCCGCTGGGCGACCTGGCAGTGGCCAAGGCGGCGGCGGCAGGCAACGTCGACCCGTTTGACTACTTCGTGCAGGCAGGAGCTTTCCGCACCCAGGCCGACGCCGACGCCCAGCGTGCCAAGCTGGCCATGCTGGGCTGGGAAGCCCGCGTGAGCGAGCGCGAGCAAAACGGTCGCCAGGTCTTTCGCGTGCGCGTAGGCCCCTTCACCAAGCGGGCCGATGCCGAGCACATCAAGGAGAAGCTTGATGGCGCCGGGGTCGAGTCGGCCCTGGTGCGCGTGCAGCGCTGACCCTGTCGGATGAACTTTTTTACGGGGGCCGTCTCCCACACCGCAGACCCAAACAGGAGAGTCTTTGTCATGAAACGCCGTGAGTTTTCTTTGTCTGCCGCCTCTGCGGTGGCTGCTACCGCCCTGACGCTGCCCGTGTCCACCACGGCCCTGGCCCAGGCCCGCCAGTTCAAGGAGGGCAAGGACTACAAGCGCCTGGACAAGCCCGTGGCGCCCGACGCCCCGGCCGGCAAGGTCGATGTGATCGAGTTCTTCTGGTACAGCTGCCCCCACTGCAACTCGTTCGAGCCATCGCTGGAAGCCTGGGTCAAGGCCGCACCCAAGGACCTGAGCATCCGCCGCGTGCCTGTGGCCTTCAATGCCAGCTTTATCCCCCAGCAAAAGCTGTACTACGCCCTGGAAGGCATGGGCAAGCTCGACGAAATGCACGCCAAGGTGTTCCGTGCCATCCACGTCGAGAAGCAAAAGCTTGCCAAGGACGACGAAATCTTTGCCTGGGTGGCCAAGCAGGGCGCCGACGCGGCCAAGTTCAAGGAGGTCTACAACTCCTTTACGGTGTCCAACCAGATCCGCCGCGCATCGCAGCTGCAGGATGCCTACGGCGTCGAAGGCGTTCCGTCGATGGGCGTGGCCGGCAAGTACTACACCGACGGCACCATGGCCGGCAACATGCAGAATGTGCTGCAGGTGGTCGAGCATCTGGCGGCCACGGCACGCAAGGGCTGACGGCGCCTTGTCCGCTCGGTCCTGCTGCAGGCTGATTGCAGCCACCTGACGACAGCCCGCACGAGCGGGCTTTTTTCATGGCCGCCGGGCCGGGGTGGCTACAATGATCTGCAAGATTCGTGCCCTATGAACCACCGCCTCCTACCGATCCTCCTGCTTACGGCCCTGGCCAGCTTCCACGGAGCCGTTCAAGCCGAAAAGGCGGACCGCGCCAAGCCCATGAATATCGAGGCGGACGCCCTGCGCCACGATGAACTCAAGCAGACCAGCGTGTTCACGGGGCGCGTGGTCATGACCAAGGGCTCTATCGTGCTGCGCGGCGCGCGGCTGGACGTGCGCCAGGACGCCGAGGGTTACCAGTACGGCGTGGTCACGGCCGAGCCGGGCAAGCGCGCGTTCTTCCGGCAAAAGCGCGACACCGCGCCCGGCGCGCCGGACGAGTTCATCGAAGGCGAGAGCGAAACCATTGAATACGACGGCAAGTCCGACAACGTGCGTTTCATCACCCGGGCCGAACTGCGGCGCTACCGGGGCTCGGCACTCAGCGACGAGATCACCGGGGCCGTCATCGTCTACAACAACCTGACCGACGTGTTCACCGTGGACGGCCAGCGCACCACGCCGGGCGGCCAGGCCGCAGGGGCTAGCGCAGGTCAGAGTGGGCGGGTGCGTGCCGTGCTGGCACCCAAGGAGCCCGCGCCAGCGGCCGGCGGCGCCAGCGCTCCAGCAGCGCCAGCCGCATCAGGCCCGGCCCTTCGGCCCAGCAACAGCCTCAGCGGCGGCGCCAAGTGAGCGCGCAGCCCATCCAAACCGGCGCGGCAGATCCGGCCGGCAGCCGGCTGGAGGTCAGCCACCTGGCCAAGTCGTACGGCAGCCGCAAGGTGGTCAAGGATGTCTCGCTCGTTGTGCAAAAAGGCGAGGTCGTGGGCCTGCTCGGGCCCAACGGCGCGGGCAAGACCACGTCGTTCTACATGATCGTCGGGCTGGTGCGCAGCGATGGCGGCGACATCCGCATCGACGGGCAGTCAGTAGCGCACATGCCCATCCACCGGCGTTCGCGCCTGGGGCTGTCATACCTGCCGCAAGAGGCCTCCATCTTCCGCAAGCTGTCGGTCGAGGAGAACGTGCGGGCCGTGCTGGAGCTGCAGCGCGGCGATGACGACAAGCCCCTGCCGCGCGCCACCATCGAAGACCGCCTGACAGCTCTGCTGCAGGAACTGCGCGTGGAGCATTTGCGCGCCTCGCCGGCCATGGCGCTGTCAGGCGGGGAGCGGCGCCGCGTGGAGATCGCCCGTGCCCTGGCCACGCAACCGCGCTTCATCCTGCTGGACGAGCCGTTTGCCGGTATCGACCCCATCGCCGTGATCGAGATCCAGCGCATCATCGGCTTCCTCAAGGCGCGCGGCATTGGCGTGCTCATCACCGACCACAACGTGCGCGAAACGCTGGGCATCTGCGACCACGCCTTCATCATCAGCGATGGCCGGGTGCTGGCCCAGGGCACGCCCTCCGAGATCGTCGACAACGCCGAGGTACGCCGCGTGTACCTGGGCGAGCATTTCCGCATGTGACGGCATGAAGGACCGGATGCGCCTGCATGTTGCGTTGTTGCTGCCCTCTCCCTGCAGGCCTGAAGCCGGCCTGACGGGCCGCATGAAGGCGGGCTCCGCATGAAACCCGGCCTGTCGCTGCGCGTATCGCAGCACCTTGCGCTCACGCCGCAGCTGCAGCAGTCGATCCGGCTGCTGCAACTGTCCACGCTGGAGCTCTCGCAGGAAGTCGAGCAGATGCTGGACGAGAACCCGTTTCTCGAGCGCACGGCCGAGGAGGCCCCGCGCGAGGAGTTCGGCCTGGAGGCTGCCGATGCTCCACCGCAGGCCGACGACTACAGTGCAGATGATGCTATATTTTCAGGAGCATCCAGCACAGCTGCAACCAGCGCTGAAGGCCAAAACGAGTCCGAAACGCCTTCGGGCGCGGGCGACGAACCCGACTGGAGCGGCGACGGCACCGTGGAGATGGCGCCCAACGACGCCGAGTGGGGTGGCGACGCACCGCCGCGCACGCGCAACGACAGCGAGGGTGACGAGGCCGACGCCACCGAGCTGGCACGCTCGCACGAATCGCTCACCGCGTTCTTGCACCGGCAGGCCCTGGCATTGCGCTTGTCCGAGGTGGACTGCGCCGCCTTGCGCTTCCTGATCGAATCGCTCAACGACGACGGCTACCTGGAAGAATCGCTGGAGGAGCTGGCCATCACGCTGGCCGGCCCGGACGACCTGGAGCAGATCGAGGAGCTGGTGCACCGCTTTACCGTGGCGCAGCGCCTGCTGCAGAGCCTGGAACCCGTGGGCGTGGGCGCCCGCGGCCTGGCCGAATGCCTGACCCTGCAACTGCAGGCCATGGCCGCCGATGAAGACTGCCCCGCCGATGCTGCCACCGTGCAGACCGCGCTGCGCATCTGCCAGCAGCCGCTGGAGATGCTGGCCAAGCGCGACGTGCGCCGGCTGACGGTGCTGTGCAGCGAAGGCGGCGCTAGCGGCGAAGAGCGCACGCGCGCCGCCATGGCGCTGATTGCCCGGCTGGAGCCGCGCCCCGGGCGCCGCTTTGCGGATGTGGAGCGCAACGTCATCATCCCCGACGTGATCGTGCGCAAGGCCGGCCGTGCCAATGGTCGCGACGGGCAGCAGAACTTCATCGTGCAGCTCAACCCCGACGTGATGCCCCGCCTGCGCGTGCACGACATCTACGCAGGCGCCCTGCGCGGCCACAAGGGTGGCGAGGGGCACCAGGGCATGCAGCAGCGCCTGCAAGAGGCCCGCTGGTTGATCAAGAACATCCAGCAGCGCTTTGACACCATCCTGCGCGTCTCGCGCGCCATCGTAGAGCGGCAAAAGAGCTTTTTCACCCACGGCGAGCTGGCCATGCGCCCGCTGGTGCTGCGCGACATTGCCGACGAACTGGGTTTGCACGAATCCACCATCAGCCGCGTGACCACGGCCAAGTACATGGCCACGCCGATTGGCACCTACGAGCTCAAGTATTTCTTCGGCTCGGGGTTGGGTACCGAAACCGGCGGCAATGCGTCGAGCACCGCGGTGCGGGCGCTCATCAAGCAGTTTGTCGCCGCCGAAAATGCGGCCAAGCCGCTGTCCGACAGCCAGATCGCCGAGATGCTCAAGGAGCAGGGCATCGAATGCGCCCGGCGCACCGTGGCCAAGTACCGCGAGGCGCTCAAGATCGCGCCGGCGAACCTGCGCAAGACGCTGTAGTTTTCGCGCAGGCGTATGCATTGCAAGGCTGGAGCCCTCGGCCGTTAAGTCACGGGCACGCGCGACCCGTCCCCGCACCAATCTGCAATCAGCAATCAGAAACCAGCGGCACTGTCCCGTGCCCGCTGCCTGACTGGGCATCTTCAACGCAGCGCCACGAGCCTGAGACGTAAACCTCGTGAGGCGCTAGTCATCGGCCAGCAATAGGAAACTGTGCACGACCATCTGCGCAAATGTCTCTCCGGTTCAGCCCTGCACCTACGGAAGGCGGTGTTTACACGGCGTCTGCATCCACATCAGCCTCATCTGCGCGTGGCGTTCACGGCCGCGTGAGCTCCGCAAAGCGCACTTGCTTTTCGTCCTGAGGCGTTGGCGCTCGCCGCTTGGCACTTACCGGGTATGTGTCATGCGCAGCCGAGGCGCCGCGCCTTGCCGCCCGGCGGCAGGTGCCGGCAGCGAAGGCGCGCTGCCTGCTTCATCCTGCGGCTGCAGCTTGAACACGCTGACCACCTGCACCATGCGACCCGCCTCGCGGTTGAGGCTGTCTGCTGCTGCAGCAGCTTCTTCCACCAGTGCCGCGTTTTGCTGGGTGACGCTATCGAGCTGCGCAATGGCCTGGTTGATCTGGTCGATGCCCTGGGTCTGCTCGGTGGCCGTTGCGCTGATCTCTTCGATCAGGCCTGCCACCCGTTTGACCTGCGCGACGATTTCCTGCATGGATGTGCCTGCCTGGCCCACTAGGCGGCTACCCGCATCCACTTTGGTCACACTGGCGTTGATCAGCGTCTTGATCTCCTTGGCTGCCTCGGCAGACCGGCCGGCCAGGCTGCGCACCTCGCTGGCCACCACGGCAAAGCCGCGGCCCTGTTCGCCAGCGCGTGCCGCTTCTACCGCTGCATTCAATGCAAGGATGTTGGTCTGGAACGCGATGCCGTCAATCACGCCGATGATGTCGGAGATCTTGCGCGACGATGCCGTGATCTCTTCCATGGTGCTGACCACCTGCCCCACCACGGCGCCGCCAGCTGCCGCCGCGGCGCTTGCCGAGCTGGCCATCCGGTTGGCCTCCCGCGCGGTTTCCGCGTTGTTCTTCACGGCCGAGCTCAGTTCCTGCATCGATGCGGCTGTCTCTTCCAGGTTGGCGGCCTGCGTTTCGGTGCGACGCGACAGGTCGGCATTGCCCAGTGAAATCTCGCTGGCTGCATTGTTGATGAGTTCCGCGGTGGACCGGATGTCGACCACCACGCGCGAAAGGTTCTGTGTCACGGTTCCCAGCGCCTGGATCACCTGTCCGGTTGCATCAGTGGAAGCAGCCTGGGGGCGCTGGCTCAGGTCGCCCTGCGCTACCGACGTTGCCACATGCGAGGCAAGCGTCAGGGCGGGAACGATCATGTTGTAGATCAGCCATGAGAGGAACACGGTAGCCGCCAGCGCAATGCCAAAGCCGACGAGGATCAGCGTGCTGTTGCGCTCTGCCTGTGCCCGCCCGGCCGCCACGGCCTGTGCGGATTCGTCGGTCTGCTCTTTCACCATCGCGTCAAGCTCGCCCTTGAGCTTGGCGTAGTGGCCGTCCATGGTGGTCATGAAAGAAGCCGCGTTGCCCAGCATGCCGGTCTTGATGTCCAGTGCCTGCCTGGCGTTGTTGGCGTACTTGTCAAACTCTTCCATCGCCACACGCAGGTGCGCGCGCTCCCCTTCCGAAATTTTCGGCGCATCGATGTTTTGCTGCAGTGACTGCTTGTAGGCATCCAGCCGGCTGGCAATGCTCTTGTCCAGTGCTGCGATCTTGTCTTCCTTGTAGCCTGCGCCTTCCCAGGCAAGGCTCTGGTTCACCAGCGCGTGAATGCTGGTCACCTGCTCTGAAAGCGCGGCATCGGCAACGATGCGCGGCACGCGTTGTTCGCCAATGTCGATCAGCGCGGCACTCAGGCGCTGGTTTGCCAGCATTCCGGTCAGGCCGACCAAGACCAGGCAAAAGATCGCAAAGGCGGGAGCCAGCGCCATTTTGGTGGCCACCGCCGTGTTTCGAATCCACTGTGTCATTTTGCTGATCCTTACCCTCAGGGAAGCGGTGGCCGCCTGGTGGGCGGCAAGTGCCGGCCGTGGCTGTCCGCGCCGACGCCCCTGCGCCAGCGCGGCATGAGGCGTCAGCGGTAGGCGCCTACGCCCACGAAGCCATCAAAGTTCGCCATTTTTCGTGTGTAGGAAATCTTGCTTTCGATCTTTTTGGTCTGGGGGTGTGGCCAGTCGTATTCGACCCAGCCACCACCCTTTTGCGCCGTATCGCGCAATTCACGGATCAGGGGCTTGCCATTGGGATCCTTGAGATCGATGAGGTTCTTGCCGATCAGCTTGTCGTTGGCACCGTGGGCGACGCTCACCCCTTCGGATGAGTAGGCAAACACGTAGAGGTCTTTCTTTTGCCAGGCCTTGTTGTTCTTGTCGGTGAAATCCTTGAACGCCTGGTCCGGGCCTACCTTCTTCACGTGCTCGACGGCAGCGTCAACCATGGCCTTGGCTTCGTCCCGCGTTCCGTTTTCCTGTGCGTGGGCTCCGGCAGAGAGCGCACCCAGAACCGCCAGAGCGGCAAATGTGCGACGGCTGAGAAATTGCATGGGGATTCCTTTCATCTGAAGGGGCGAACAAGTTGCGACACCGCGCGTCACAACCTGTAACCCGCTCAAATAGTAGACCTGAGCCTTCGGTGAATGCCCCGAGGAAACCCTGCAACAGCGGCCTACAGCCCGTCCAGATGGGGGTGTTGTCAGCCCTGATTCAGCTTTGTCCGGCTGCACCAACCTGTCGTGCGCGGTAGACCGTGCGTAAGATCGCAGGAACCCTTGCCGCCGGCATCCTCCGCGAGCGGCGCAACGTCTTGAGTGTTTGCCCTTCCCATGCCCCGCATCGTTTTCGACCTCCCCGCGCGTTTCAGCTTCAGCACCGAAATGCAGATCTACATCAGCCACGTCAACCAGGGCGGGCATCTCGACAACGCGCAGCTGCTCAGTCTGGTGTCTGAGGCGCGCGTGCGGTTTTTCCAGTCCCTGGGGTATTCGGAGGCGGATGTGGGTGACCTGTCCATCGTGGTGGGCGACATCGTGGCCCAGTACAAGTCGGAGGGGTTTCACGGCGAAACCATGCGGGTGGCAATGGTGGCGGCCGACTTCAACCGCTACGGCTTTGACCTGGTGTTCTGCATGACCGAAAAATCCGGGGGCCGCGAAGTGGCGCGCGGCAAGATCGGCATTGTTTTCATTGGCAAGCACACGCGCAAGGTGGCGCCAGTACCGGAGGCGATCTTGCGGTTGCTGCAGGCTGCCGTGGCCTGATCACGGTGGAGGGCTACGCGGACCAAGCCTCTCGCGCACTGCGCACCCCGGGCTCCGCACGGTCTGCGGTTGCAAATCCTCGGGACAGGGCCGCCATTCCTTCAGTTTGCGCGTTGCAGCCCTCTCCATCCAGGGCACGCCGCACCGCCGGGGCTTATCCAGCGAGCCTTGGTCCAGCCAGCCAAGGGGCAGCATTCAGCAACGCCCCGGCGTCAGTCAATGCACGTCAGTGCCTGGTGCGTGCGTCTGGTTTGCGCTCTTCGCGCACCACCTTGGTGGACACCACGGATACCGGATCGCTTGCGGGAAAGCTCTCTTCTACGGCATGGTCGAGCGCTGGTTCGCTGACCTCCTGCACTTCCACGGACTTGTGCCCGGTCGCGCTATCGGGCGGCGCAGCAACAGGGTCCGGCTTGGGGTGTGATTGGGCGGTAGGAAAAGGCCAAGGCTTGCGGGTCATCGGGCGCTCCGGTTTCGGGATATGAGACGGGCGCAGTGTTGCGACCCCAGCTGCACGGTAAGCCCGCCAGGTGCATGGCACGTGTAGGACGCGCGGCGCACGCGCGATAGGCGGCCTGCGCATTGGGGCTGAATGACCGGCGGTGCGGTGCCGCTGGGGCTGTGCCTGTTCCTGCGGGTTCAGCGGGTGTTTTCCTACAGCCGGGCCGCCGAAGCCGCAATGAAGATGGCGCGAACTGAAAGGTATCGCCATGCTTGCAATGAACTACCGCGGCCCCTACCGGGTCCGCGTGGCCCACAAGGCCGAGCCAGAGATCGAACACCCCGGCGACGCCATTGTGCGCGTCACGCGCTCGTGCATCTGCGGGTCTGATCTGCACCTGTACCACGGGCTGGTGCCCGACACGCGAGTGGGTACCACGTTTGGCCACGAGTTCACCGGCGTGGTGGAGGCCGTGGGGTCTGCAGTGCAGAACCTCAAGCCGGGCGACCATGTGCTCGTGCCGTTCAACATCTTCTGCGGCACTTGCTTTTTCTGCCAGAAAGAGCTCTACAGCAACTGCCACAACACCAACGCCGAGGCGACCGCCGTGGGCGCCATCTACGGCTACTCACATACCACGGGCGGGTACGACGGCGGGCAGGCCGAATTTGTGCGCGTGCCCATGGCCGATGTGGGCCCCACGGTGATCCCGCAAGACATGCATGTGGAAGACGCCGTGCTGCTGACCGATGCGCTGCCCACCGGCTACCAGGCCGCCGAGATGGGTGATATCGAAGAGGGCGACACGGTGGTCGTCTTCGGTGCCGGGCCCGTAGGTATCTTCGCGGCCAAAAGCGCCTGGCTCATGGGCGCGGGCCGCGTCATCGTGGTCGACCATGTGGAATACCGGCTGGAGTTTGTGCGCAACTACGCGCAGTGCGAAACGGTGGACTTCAAGCAGGTGGGCGACATGGCCGTGCACCTCAAGAAGATGACCGATGGCCTGGGGCCTGACGTGTGCATTGACGCCGTGGGCTGCGAGGCTGCGGGGAATGCAGCGCAGTACCTGACGGGGGTGCGCCTCAAGCTCCAGGGCGGGGCCGCCACTGTGCTGCACTGGTGCATCAACTCCGTGCGCAAGGGCGGGCGCGTTTCCATCGTCGGGGTCTACGGCCCCACCTTCAATGCCGTGCCGATTGGCAACGCAGTGAACAAGGGCCTCACGCTGCGCATGAACCAGGCCAGCGTCAAGCGCCACCTGCCGCGGCTCATCGAGCACATCCAGGCCGGGCGCATCCGCCCGCGCGACATCATCACCCACCGCTTTGCGATGGAAGACATCCCGGAGGCGTACCACATCTTCTCCAGCAAGCTTGACCATTGCATCAAGCCCGTGATCGTTCCGCGCGGCGCGCCGCAGTGACCAGGAGGCACCGACCATGCACAAGACCTACATCGAAAACACGCCCCCCGGCCCGCGCGCGCAGGCCGACCGCGCCGCCATCACCGGGTGGGGAGCCGACCTGGACAAGGCCAACCGCCCCGCCTACCCCATGGAGCGCACGCCGCCCCGCCTGCCGCACGTGCACTGGGCCGAACCTGCCGCCCAGCCGCATACCGTGGAGGTGCTCACGTCCATCGAGCGGCCGGGCATCACCCCCGTGTTCGGTACCGCCGCGCCGCCGCGTGGTCTGAGCGGATCGCTGCGGCGACTTGCCTTCGAGGCCAGCGAGAACGATGTGCGCCGCTGGATGCTGCTGTTGCTGGCAGACCGCATCGACGTGGTCGAAGGCGTGCTGGAAGACCTGATGCGCGGCCACATCCCCAACGTGCTGGCCGAGATGGGCGCCGCGTCGGAATGGAAGCACAACCGCCCGGCCCTGCTGCGCAAGCTGGCGCTGCTGGCTGCGCTGGCTGCAGCAGCAGCGCTGATCGCGCGCAGCTTGCGCCATCGGCGGGAGGAGCGGCGGTTGCTGCGGTGAGTGATCTGCAAACGAGCCCGGCACGGCTCAATTAAGTGGGCGGTCCGCGCAGCGGCCGGAACGGTTGTAGCGGGTGCAATCAACCCCGATTTGTGGTCATTTAGGGCTCTGGCGCACGTTCTGATTGCCTGTAATACTATATAAAACATAGCGGTTGACTGGTGGGCTTTCAGGGTTTGGGCGGAGCGGGCCTCTTGCCGCTGCACCCACACGCCGAGCGCAGGCATCTCGCCCACAGCCCCCGCAAGCGCCTTGCCTGGGCGCCGAGTGCGCCACAGGGCTTATCCTCACGCCCTGCTATGAACCAACTCCAACTTTTTCTTCCGTGCGCTGCGGGCGTCGAAAGCTTCCTGGCTGACGAGGTGCACGGCATCACCGGCCTGACTGGACAAGACCTGCTGGTGGGCCGCGGCGGTGTGCTGCTGCGCGCATCGTGGCGCGACGCGCTGCTGTTGAACCTGCACAGCCGCCTGGCCCAGCGCGTGCTGGTGCAACTGGCGCACCGGCCTTACCGGTCCGAAAATGATCTGTATGCCGCGGCCAGCGATGTGGCGTGGGAGATCTGGTTCACCACGCGCCAGACCTTCAAGGTCGAAGTCACCGCCCAGCACAGCCCGCTGCAAAGCCTGAACTTTGCGGGCCTGAAGGTCAAAGACGCCGTGGCCGACCGCTTTCGTGCCAAGAGCGGTGTGCGCCCCGACGTGAACACCCAGTGGCCCGATGTGCGCATCCACCTGCACCTGACCACCGACGAAGCCACGATTTACATCGACACCAGCGGCGAGCCGCTGTTCAAGCGCGGCTGGCGCGAGGACAAGGGCGACGCGCCGCTGAAGGAAACCCTGGCTGCCGCCATGATTGCCGCCAGCGGCTGGGACCCGCACGGCGACACCCCGCAGCCGCTGTACGACCCCTGCTGCGGCAGCGGCACTATCGCCATCGAAGCCGCGCAGATCGCCTGCCGCATCCCCGCGGGCATGATCCGGCGCTTTGCGTTCGAGAAACTGCTGCCGTTCCAGGTGCATGTCTGGTCTGCTATTAAAAACGAAGCAGAAGGGGCAATCACCACCAGCGCTGTGCCCATATTTGGCAGTGATGTGACCTTCCGCATGGTCGATTTTGCCCAGCGCAATGCCGAACGCGCCGGCGTGGCCGATGCCGTGCAGCTGCGCGGCGGTGATGCCCTGCAGCGCATGCCGCCTTGCGACGAGCCCGGCGTGATGCTGCTGAACCCGCCCTACGGCGAGCGCATTGCCGCTGCCGGTGCCGCCGGCCGCAATGCCAGCGAGCGTGCCGCAGACCGCGCCCAGGGCATGGCCGTGGGCCGCGAAGAGGCGCAGACCGAAGACGGCGGCGAATTCTTCAGCCAGCTCGCATCGCACTGGAAGAAGAACTACACCGGCTGGACGGCCTGGATGCTCACGCCCGATCTGAAGCTGCCGGGCAAGATGCGCCTGAAGGAATCGCGCCGCGTGCCCATGTGGAACGGCCCCATCGAATGCCGCATGTTCCGCTTCGACCTCATCAAGGGCGCTGTGCGTGACCGCGCCGCGAAGGCCGGGCCCGGCGACACCCCGGCACCCGGCACCCCGCGATGAAGGTGCAGCTGCGCCTGCCCGCCGCAGCCCCGGCAGATGAGCCGGTGCGGCCGGTGGTGGTGGACACCAACGTCGCGCTCGACCTGCTCATCTTTAGCGACGCGCGCACCGTGCCACTGCGCACGCTGCTGGCCGAGGGCCGCCTGGCGTGGATCGCCACGCAGGTCATGCGCGATGAGCTGGAGCGCGTGCTGGCCTACCCGCACATCATGGAGCGCATGGACTTCTATCAGGTGAGCGCCGCACAGGTCCTCGCTGCATTCGATGCGCAGGCACGGCTGGTTGACATTGCGCCCAAGGTGGTCTACGTGTGCAAGGATTCCGACGACCAGAAGTTCATCGACCTCGCCGCTGCGTACCAGGCGATCTTGCTGAGCAAGGACAAGGCGGTGATCTGCATGCGCAAGCGCTTGCTGAACCTGGGCGCGCATGTGGCCACGGAACTGGCGCTCGATATGCAGGCGGCACCCGCCGCCGTCTGAGCGCGCCACGCGCGGGGCGCAAGCGGCCGCGCTATGCCGCGCTGTGCCGTGGCCAGCCCGGCCTCAGAGGTCGAAGCTGAACTCCGCCGCCGGATGCAGCTGCCACGCCCCTTCCCCTTTGAGCTCCAGCACATGCGTGTGGTGCCGCAGCACCGCAGGCCGGTGCGCGATGCTGACGATGGTGGTACCGCTTGCGCGCAGGCGTTCGTAGAGCGCGTTCTCGTTGGCGCTGTCCAGGGCACTGGTGGCCTCGTCCAGCACCACGATGCGAGGCTCCTGGGCCAGCACGCGGGCAAACGCCAGCCGCTGTTGCTCGCCGGTGGACAGCAGCTTTTCCCAGTCCTGCGTCACATCCAGGCCGCCGACGCGTTCGGCCAGCGCCGGCAGGTGTACTTCCTCCAGCAGCTCCAGCAAACGTTCGTCGGTCAGCGCCGAGGATTTGGCCGGATAGATGATCTGGCTGCGCAGCGTATCGACCTGCATGTACGGCCGCTGGGGCAGGAAGAACATGTCTTCCATGGGCGGGCGGGCGATGATGCCGCTGCCCGTGCGCCACAGGCCGGCAATGGCCCGCAGCAGAGAACTCTTGCCGCACCCGCTGGGCCCTGTGATCAGCAGGGCGTCGCCGGCGTTCAGCTGCAGTGACAGGTCCTTGACCAGAAGCCTGCCGAATTGCGGCGTGTAGAGCGTGACGTCTTGCAGCTGCAGCGTGTCGCTGGTGCGCGTGCTGATTTCCCCGGCGGGCCCGGTCGCCGTTACCTTCGGGTGGCCTGCCGGTGCAGGGGGCTCGGCCCACGGCGTGGGCGCGGCCGGGGTCTTGAGCACGGCCTGGGAGAGCGCGTGCAGCCGGTCGATGCCGGCCACGAAGCGGCTCAGGCTCTCGAAGTTGTCGACGATCAGCGACACCGCGGCCAGCACGGCGGCGAAGGCCCCCGCCGCCTGGATGGCACGGCCCACTTCCAGCCGGCCAGCCAGCACATCACTCGCCAGGATCACCGCCGGCAGCACCAGCGTGAGCTGGCTGAAGGCGCGCTGGTACAGGTTGAGCGAGCGTTGCTTGCGGATGAGCCTGGCGAAGTTGCTGAACGCGGATTCGAAGCGCTGGTCGATGAGCGCGCGTTCCTGGGGCTCGCCGCGGTAGAACGCAATCGATTCGGCGTTCTCACGCAGGCGCATGAGGCTGAACCGGAAGTCCGCCTCGCGCCGGATCTGCCAGAAGTTCAAGCGGATGAGCGGTGCGCCGAAGAAATACAGCGCGCCGAAGGTGCCCAGCAGCGCATACGCGGCCAGAAACGCCACCAGCGTGTGCGAAATGGACCACAGCACCGCGCTGAAGGCGACCAGCTGCATCAGCGAGCCCAGAAAGATCAGCAGAAAGTGCGTGGAGCGCCCGGTGAAGGTGTTGATGTCTTCGCTGATGCGCTGGTCGGGGTTGTCGATGTCGGTGCCGTTGCCGATCTCGTAGTACTTGCGCTCACCCAGGTAGCCATCCAGAAACCGGTGCGTCAGCCAGCGTCGCCAGTGGTTCGAAAACGCGTCGCGCATGTAGTAGTAGAAGGCGTACACGGGCACGGCAAAGGCCACCACCAGCAGGCTGGCGCGCACCGCCGACCAGAACCGGTCGGCCTGCTGTGCGGCCAGGGCCGAGGTGAGTTCACCCGTCTTGTCGACCAGCATCACGGCCAGCTGCGTCTCGCACACCATCAGGCCGACCAGCAGGGCCAGGAGGCCCCAGGCGGTACTCTTCTTGTCGCCCTTCCAGTAAGGGCGGGCCACGCTCATGAACTGCTTCCACGCCGACCATGACAGGGTGGGAGGGCGGCGGCGCCGCGGCTTGGCCGCTGGGGGTGCCGCAGCGGCGGCAGGATCGTGGCTTGGGTCTGGCAGTGCGGCGGCCGACAGGGGTTCGTCAAGCGCGGCAGCGGCAGCAGGAAGGGGAGATTGCATGGAATACGGTAGGAGGGCAACGCAGTGCACGGTGCACCGGGCTCCACCATAGCCGCGGATTGATGACCAGCCTGTCAGCCGAGAACCACGCCGCGCCCCAGCCGCCAGCGCGAGCCGCGTGCGCAGCCTCACCGCGCGCGCCGTGCTTTACCCGAGCCCGGCAAGATCGCTGCCGGGTGGCCTCAAGGCGCGAGGGACTTTTTCAGGTACGGCAGGTGAAATCCCGCGATGTAGTTGTCGATGCGTCCGCACTCCTCGTAGCCCTGCTTGAGGTAAAAACCGCGCGCCTGCCACTCAAAGGTGTTGAGCGTGGCGCTGTGCGCCCCCAGCTCTTGCGCCCTGTGTTCGGCTGTTGCCGGCAGGCTGCGGCCCAGCCCCTGGTGCCGGGCAGCCTCGTCCACAAACAGCAGATCGACATTCAGCCACTGCAAGAACACAAAGCCGCGCAGCCCGCCCACCAGCGTGCCCTGTGCGTCCCGTGCGCTCACCCACACAGGCTGTGACTGGCCGCACTCGCCCACAAAGCCGTAGTTGAACGCCCGCAGCCGGCGGCCGAGCACACCAGAGTCCACTTCTTCGGCCGTGGGTGTGTAGATCTCGAAGCCGCTCACCGCCAGGCGCCGTCAGGCCAGCAGGTCATATGCCGCCCGCACCCGCTGCAAGTCGCGCCCCAGTTTGCGGTTCTCGGGCAGGTGCCGCATCCAGCCCATGCGGCGCACGCTGTCGGCCAGCACGTGCTGCATCTCGGCACTTTCATCCGCAACCCATGCCGCCCAGCTCTGGCGCGCCTCGGCCAGCGTGCCGCCTTCGCGCAGGTAGATGGCGGTGGAGTGTGCGTAGCACAGCGCATCGCGCACATGGCACAGCGCCAGCGGCAGCACGGCGGCAGGGTCGTCCTCAAAGTCGATGCAGGCCATTGCGCCGTCGGGGCAGCGCACCAGGTTGCGGGCAAAGGCCTGGCTCAGGCAGGTGCCCTGTCGGTGGACATGGGCCAGCGTCTGCAGGCCTTGCTGCCACATCGCCAGCACTTCGCGGTGCTGGCCCGCACGGGCAGCGTCGTCGATCTCGTTGCCCAGTGAGGGCGTCACGTCGGTAGGACGGCCCAGGTGGCGCATGGCAAACCCGTCGGGCTGCGCGGCCAGCACCACCGGTACGCGAATGCCGCGGGTGGCCAGGTCCTGCAGGCGGCGCACCTCGGTGGCAATGGCGGTGGGGCCGCCCGGGTTCGGCACGGGGCGCAGCACCGGCAGGCGCAGCAGCCCGGCCAGCAGCGCCATGGCGCGGTAACGGCCGCTGCCGTGCGGCGCGCCTGCGCGCTTGACCCAGATCTTTTCATCACCCAGCAGGTGGTCCATCACGTTGCGGGGCTGCGTGGCCAGCTGCTGCTTCAGGAAGACGGCGTAGTCGCCCCCGGTGGTGTGCGGGTCCGTGGCGACAGAAGGAGGCGGGGTGGGGGTGATCGGAATTCCGTGGGTCATGCAGCGGGAGGAGGTGTCTGGACAGCAGTGGCGCCCGCAGCCATGGCTTGCACCAGCTCGACATGGTGCGGCACCGAGGGCTCCAGCTCGGGCTCGCAGGCCTGAAAGCTGTGTGCGCTGGCCAGTGGCCAGTATTGGCGGAACACATTGTGCTGCGCATCCAGCGGGCCCAGCAGGGCGCCCGGCTGCATGCGCGTGATCAGGTTGGACAACAGCCGCACATGCGTGTCGCTGATGCGGCGCACGATGTGGTGGGCGGTGATCTCGTTGGGGTGGCGCAGGCCGGCGGCCTGCACCAGCTCCTGCAGCGCATGCAATGTGCTGCGGTGGAACTGCGCCACCCGCGTGGCCTTGTCAGGCACCACCAGGGCCTGCTGGCGCAGCGGGTCTTGCGTGGTCACGCCGGTGGGGCAGTGGCCGGTGTGGCAGGTCTGCGCCTGTATGCAGCCGAGCGCCAGCATGAAGCCGCGCCCGGCGTTGCACCAGTCGGCCCCCAGCGCCATCATGCGGGCGATGTCGAAGGCGCTGACCACCTTGCCCGCGCAGCCCAGCCGCACGCGGTCGCGCAGGTTCACGCCCACCAGGGTGCTGTGCACCAGCAGCAGGCCCTCCTGCAGCGGGGCGCCCACATGGTCGATGAACTCCACCGGGGCGGCGCCCGTGCCACCCTCGGCGCCATCGACCACGATGAAGTCGGGCGTGATGCCCGTGACCTGCATGGCCTTGACGATGGCAAACCATTCCCAGGGGTGGCCCAGGCAGAACTTGAAGCCCGTGGGCTTGCCGCCCGAGAGTGTGCGCAGCCGGCCGATGAATTGCATCATCTCCACCGGTGTCTTGAACGCGCCGTGGCTGGCGGGGGACACGCAGGTCTCGCCCACGGCCACGCCGCGCGCCTCGGCGATTTCGGCCGTGACCTTGGCCCCGGGCAGCACCCCGCCATGCCCCGGCTTGGCACCCTGGCTGAGTTTCAGCTCGATCATCTTGACCTGCGGGTCGGTGGCGTTGGCGGCAAAGCGCTCTTCGCTGAAGGTGCCGTCGCTGTTGCGGCAGCCGAAGTAGCCGGAGCCGATCTCCCAGATCAGGTCGCCGCCATGCTCGCGGTGGTAGCGCGAGATCGAGCCCTCGCCCGTGTCGTGCGCAAAGCCGCCGGCCTTGGCCCCCTTGTTCAGGGCCAATATGGCATTGGCCGACAGCGCGCCAAAGCTCATGGCCGAGATGTTGAACACGCTCGCGTGATACGGCTGGGTGCAGGGCTGCACCGAGGGCGAGGGCGCATCGGGGCTGCCGCCGATCCACACCCGGAAGTCGTGCGAAGGCAGCTGCGTGGGCGCCATCGAGTGGTTCACCCATTCGTAGCCATGCGCGCGCACATCGAGTTGCGTGCCAAACGGTCGGTTGTCGGGCTCGCCCTTGGCGCGCTGGTACACCAGCGAGCGCTGCGCCCGCGAAAACGGCGCGGCCTCGCTGTCGCTTTCAATGAAGTACTGGCGCACTTCGGGCCGGATGTACTCCAGCATGAAGCGCAGGTGGCCGATGACCGGGTAGTTGCGCAGCACCGCATGCCGCGTCTGGCGCAGGTCGTAAAAGCCCAGGCCCACCAGGCCCCCCAGCAAGCACGCCAGTGCCGCCAGCCACAGGGTGAAGCCGAAGGAAAAAAGCCCCCCCAGTGACAGCGCCAGTCCGAGGGCGCACAGGCCCAGCGCGGTGTACCGCACGGGATACAGTTGGTTGAGCTGGTGGATCATGGGACGTCCCGGGTTTTGGTGGCAACAACGTGCAGGGCTACACTGGCCGCCTTTTGCGATGCCGTATCACGGCCGCGGCCGGGTCCATGGACGGCGTTGCACGCGGCTTGTCGTGCCAGCGCCGTCCAGTGCATCATAAAAGTAAACGTTTGTGACAGCATGCGCCCCCGCGTTTTCCCTGCTGCCGCCTGCCGCCCCGCGTCGCCCTTATCTCCTGACCACGGATACCCGCCATGACTGCCCCCGTACAACCGCCCATCTCCGCCGCCCCGACCGAAGACGTCACGCCCGCCAGCGCGCTGGCCAGCCCGGCCATTCCCGCCGGCCTGGGGCCGGACGAACTCGAAGAGATCGACAACATCCTCGATGACCTGCGCTCGCGCGGCGAAGAAATCCCGCAGTGGGAGTTCTGCGATGGTTTCATGACCGCCGTGATCTGCAGCCGCCGCCCCATCCCGCCCGCCGAATACCTGCCCATGCTGCTGGGCGACGGTGCCGAGCTGGATGTGGAAGACGGCGCGCCGCTGCCCCTGCTGCCCGCGTTTGCCGATGCCGCGCAACAGGCGCGGTTCATCGCGCTGTGGGACCGCCGCTGGAACGAGATCACGGCCCAGCTCGACACCGACGTGAAGACGCTGGACGACGACCGCACCTTCCAGCCCGAAGCCATGGACATGCGCGGCGCGGTGGCCAGCCTGACCGACGAGCAGCGCGCCGAAATGGGCGACGACCAGGAGATCCCGTCGTTTGGCCAGGTGTGGGCGCTGGGCTTCATGTTTGCGGTGGAAAACTGGCCCGAGGACTGGGCCGCCCCGCGCGACAAGGAAGCCGCCAAGTGGCTCGACGATGCGCTCGACAGCATCGTCGCCCTGACCGAAGACGACACCGGCAAGCCCGAGGTCTGTATGTTCAGCGAAGACGGCCCGCCCAGCACCAGCCAGGCGCGCGTGGAAGCCTTCGGCGAAGCCATCTGGGCCGTGTACGACCTGCGCCAGCTGTGGAAGAGCATGGGCCCGCGTGTAGAAACCGTGCGCAAGGCCCCCGAGCCGGGCCGCAATGACCCTTGCCACTGCGGCAGCGGCAAGAAGTTCAAGAAGTGCCACGGAGGATGAGCACATCCCCCTGAGTCGCTGCGCGCCTTCCCCCTTCTCTCGAATCGCCATGCGATTCGGGAAGGGGGACGCCACCAGCGCGGCGGGGCGGCCCTTGCGCGGTGGCCGCTGATGGGGCTGCGCGCGCTGAAGAGATTGGAGTCGATGCGAGCAGATGACCCTCAACGTCGATGAATTCGCGGTATCGGTTTGCTACGTAAGTGATGTCTACCGGTGCTTTATGGATAGGCTCCCTTGAGGCTTGTCTGGCTTGTTTTCCTGCCACGCGCCTTCGGGCGCGTTTTGTTTGGCGCCGCACCACCCTGTTTTTTGCCTATGTCGTCTTTCTTGACCCGCCTGCGCGCCGAATGGGCCCCGAGCATCCCGCGTGAATTGCTCGCGGGGGCCGTGGCCACGTTTGCGCTGATTCCGGAAGTCATCGCGTTCTCGTTCGTGGCCGGCGTGGACCCGTCGGTGGGCCTGTTTGCCTCGTTTGTCATCAGCATCGTCATCGCCTTCGCTGGCGGGCGGCCCGCCATGGTGTCGGCCGCTGCAGGCTCGGTGGCGCTGGTGGCGGCGCCGCTGGTGCAGTCGCACGGCTTGGGCTATCTGCTGGCGGCGGGGCTGCTGGCGGGTGCGGTGCAGGTGGTGTTTGGGCTGCTCAAGCTGGGCGTGCTGATGCGCTTTGTCTCCAGCTCGGTGCGCACGGGCTTTGTCAATGCGCTGGCTGTGCTGATCTTTGCGGCGCAGCTGCCGCACTTGCAGGGCGCAGCGCCCGCCACCTGGGCCATGCTGGCGCTGGGGCTGGCCATCATCTACGGCTTGCCGTGGCTGGGGCGGGTGCTCAGCCTCCCGGCGCTCTCGGCCATACCGTCGCCGCTGATCTGCGTGGTGGCGCTCACGCTGCTGGCATCGTGGCTGGGCTTGCGCCTGCCCACGGTGGCCGACCTGGGCAACCTGCCCGATGCACTGCCGGTGTTTGCGCTGCCGCAGGTGCCCGTGTCGCTCGACACCCTGCGCATCATCCTGCTGCCCGCCCTCGCCATTGCCATGGTGGGCCTGCTCGAATCGGTGCTGACGGCCGCCGTGGTCGATGAGATGACCGAGACCCCCAGCGACAAGAACCGCGAGTGCACGGGCCTGGGGCTGGCCAACATCGCGGCCAGCCTGTTTGGCGGCATCGCAGGCTGCGGAATGATCGGCCAGGCCGTGGGCAACGTGAAGTACGGCGGCCGCGGGCGGCTGTCCACGCTGTTCGCCGGGGTGTTTCTGCTCATCCTGATGGTGCTGCTGAAAGACTGGGTATCGCAGGTACCGGTGATCGCGCTGGTGGCCATCATGGTCATGGTGTCGGCCGAGACGTTCGACTGGAAATCGCTGGGCACGCTGGTGCGTCACCCGCGCATGTCCAGCGCCGTGATGCTGGCCACCGTGGCCGTCACCATCGGCACGCACAACCTGGCCGCCGGCGTGGCGGCGGGTGTGGTGCTCAGCGGCGTGTTCTTTGCGTTCAAGGTCTCGCGCATGCTGCAGGTGCGCGCTGTGGACGACGCGGCGACCGGCCAGCGCATATGGCATGTGTCAGGTCAGGTGTTCTTTGCGTCGGCCGATGCGTTTATCGAGGCCTTTGATGTGCTGGGCGCCGAGGGCCGGCCCGTGTGCATCGACGTGACGCACGCGCATTTCTGGGACGTGACGGCCGTGGCGGCGCTGGACAAGGTGGTGGAGCGGCTGCGTCACCACGGCTGTGTGGTGCAGGTGGTGGGGCTTAATGAGGCCAGCGCGGTGTTGGTGGATCGGATGGGGAGCGATGCGGCTCCCGCCGGTACTCAGGGCAAAGCGGGAGGGTGACCGGTGCAGGGGGGCCCGGTGTGGTTGGGGGTTCAGGGAGTGCTCAGCCGCGTAGCCCGCCAAGCGGCGTTAAGGCTGAGGGAGCGGCCAGTTGGATGAGCGCAGCGATGGGCGCTTTGGGCCTAAGCAGCCGTTGATTCATTTCCAGCTGGCTTGCAGTCCAAACCGCGCTGCCCACGCGTCCGGCGATAGCCTGCGTGCAAGCTATAGTTTGCTGGGCAAAGGCGTGCGGGGCTTGGCGGAATGTTTGTGCCCATGCTTTTGACCATCGCACTGACCGCAAGTCCAATGTCCAAGCCGCGTCGAGGAGAAATCAGTGTTCAGCATAACTCGCACGCTCCGGTTTATTCCGCACGTCGTGCGGGATACATCACGGTAGGCCTCATCACATGCGTCGTCGCCACTCAAGCTCACGAACCGCTCATCGATACGTCACTGGCTCAAAGTCGTCATACACACAGAACGACGGGTTGCCAGGAGTCGTCTACGTCCTTCGGAATACCGCGCTTAGGGATGGGCTGTTCAAGATTGGTCAATCCACACGTTCCGGGAGCGCCCGGGCTGCTGACTTAAATAGGGATGCAGCTACGGGAATGCCCGCGAACTGAACCGCCCCGGGTTTCGAGGAGGCTCAACACTCTGAGAGGATTGAGCCATGAAGAAGACGAACAAGTTCTCGCCTGAGGTGCGTGAGCGCGCAGTGAGGATGGTGCAGGAGCAGCGCGGGGAGTACCCTTCACTGTGGGCCGCCATCGAGTCCATCGCCGCCAAGATTGGCTGCGTGCCACAGACACTGAACGAATGGGTCAAACGCGCCGAAGTTGATGCAGGTACGCGAGAAGGTGTCACCACGGCCGAAGCCCAACGGGTCAAGGAGCTGGAACGCGAGGTCAAAGAATTGCGCCGGGCCAACGAGATATTGAAGCTGGCCAGCGCGTTTTTCGCCCAGGCGGAGCTCGACCGCCGGTTGAAGTGATGTACCGGTTCGTGGACGAACACCGCGAAGTCCACGGGGTCGAGCCGATGTGCAGGCTGCTGCAGATCGCCCCGTCGGCCTATCGCAGGCATGCAGCCCGGTTGCGCGACACCGGCCTGCTCAGCCACAGGGCCCGGCGCGATGCGGTGTTGATGCCGACCATCGAGCGGGTGTGGAACGCCAACTTGCAGGTCTACGGCGCCGACAAGGTGTGGATGCAGCTGAACCGCGAGGGCGAGGTCGTTGCTCGGTGCACGGTCGAGCGCCTGATGAAGCGAATGGGGCTGCAGGGTGTCAGACGCGGTAAGGTGATTCGCACGACCATCAGTGACCGTAAGGCACTGTGCCCGCTGGACAAGGTGAATCGGCAGTTCCATGCACAGCGGCCGAACCAGCTGTGGGTCTCGGACTTCACCTATGTCTCTACCTGGCAGGGCTGGCTCTATGTGGCATTCGTCGTTGACGTCTTCGCCAGGCGCATCGTGGGCTGGCGCGTGAGCACATCGATGACCACGGACTTCGTTCTCGATGCTCTGGAGCAAGCGCTGTACGAGCGGCAACCCGAGCGCGACAGCAGCCTCATTCACCACTCGGATCGCGGCTCGCAGTACGTTTCGATTCGGTACTCGGAACGCTTGGCAGAGGCAGGGGTCGAGCCGTCTGTGGGCAGCAAAGGCGACAGCTACGACAACGCCCTGGCCGAGACGATCAACGGCCTGTACAAGGCCGAGGTGATCCACCGACGGACTTGGAAGACCCGCGAGGCAGTCGAGCTCGCCACGCTGACGTGGGTCTCGTGGTTCAACAACCATCGTCTGATGGGGCCGCTGGGCTACATCCCGCCTGCTGAAGCTGAGGCAAACTACTACCGCCAACTCGTCGAGCAATCAGCTGCAGTGGCATGAGCACTTAAACCAAACAGCCTCCGCGAAACCCGGGGCGGTTCAAACTACGTGTGCGTCTTCGAGAGCCAGACGAAAGACTGTGGGCGCGCCGAGCGACGCGTTCACGCCGCCTTAGCTCGGCATCGGACCGGCAAGTGGGGGCAAGAGTTCTTCGAAGTGGACTTGAGTCTCGCAATTGAGGTTATTGAGCGTGAGTGCTATTCAACTGACTCAACTCAGCCAGTGAGCGCAAATCTTCAGCGCGAGGCGACTCTTGGTGATTTCAAACCGGCAAAACCTACGAGCCACGACTCAGCTTCTAATACTCATACATCAAGGGCAAGGTACCCGAGTACACGCGACTCGACGCTCTTATCGAGCGAACGCATGGACTCAGCCACAAGTAAACGCGGGGTCCGCTGGTTCACCGTGCTTCTCGTCGTATGGGGCCTAGTTGCCATAGTTCGCGCTCTATCTAAGACCTAATTCAAGTCAACGACCTGCCATGAGGCCTATCCCCTCGGTCGAGGCGATGCCCAACGTCAACTCGAATGTGAAGTGAAGCGTCCGCTTTTACTCGCGGTGATCGACTGCCACCCGCAGAGCGACACCCCTCACCCCTGCCCCAAAAACTTCTTCAAATTCCCCGCCGCCGTACTCCGCACCTTGCGCCTCAGTGACGGCGACCAGCCCAGCAGCAGCCCCGGCGCCCCCAGTGCCTGCCGCGCCCAGCGCCAGAAGCTGAAGCGGTCGCGGTGCGTGGCGATCAGGCCTTCGGGGGTGAAGGTGAAGCTGCCATCAATGATGTTGTGTACCTTGCGCCCCGTGGCGCTGAAGAGGTAGTGCGCTTCCCAGTGGGCTTTGCCGCCCGTGGCGTCGGCGTCGATGCCACTGAACTCCAGCTTCCAGTGCTCGCGCGCGCCAGGCTTTTGCGTGGCGGTGCACAGCATGCGCCACATGCCCGCCACTTGCTCGCGGCCTTTCAGGGAAAAGGCTTCGTCTTCAAAGGTTGCGTCGGGCGCGTAGCAGGCCGCCATGGTGGCGTGGTCCAGCTGGCTGAAGGCGGTGTAGAAGCGTTGCAGGGTTTGGGCGTTGGGGTGCATGGGGTGTAGCGTGGTGATGAAAAGGGTGGCGCAATGGCGGTGTCAGCGCATGAAGGCGCGCAGCGCCTGGGCCGTTTCATCGGGCAACTGTTCGGGAATGAAGTGTCCGGCCGGCACGGCCTGACCCGTCACGCGGCCGCTGCACTGGGCCTGCCACAGTGCCAGCGGTTCAAAAAGCCGCTGCACCACACCCTGCGCGCCCCACAGCACCAGCGTGTCGCAAGCGATCTTGTCGCCCTGCGCGCGGCTGGCGCGGTCGTGCTCCAGGTCGATGCCGGCACTGGCGCGGTAGTCCTCGCAGGCGGTGTGGATGGCTTCGGGCGTGCAAAAGCAGCGCTCGTATTCGGTCAGCGCCTGGGGCTCGATGTGGGCCAGGCCCGCGCTGCCCCAGCCGCCCAGCTTGGCGTGCAGGTAGGCCAGCGCGTTGCCCCCGATCATGGTCTCGGGCAGGGGCGCGGGCTGGATCAGGTGGAACCAGTGGTAATAGGCGCGCGCAAAGTCCATGTCGGTGCGCGCGTACATGTCGAGCGTGGGGGCGATGTCGATCACGCATAGCTTCTTCACGCGCGCGGCATGGTCCAGCGCCAGGCGGTGTGCCACGCGGCCGCCCCGGTCGTGGCCGCACAGGGCAAAGCGCTCGTGGCCCAGGGCGGTCATCACCTCGGCCATGTCTTGTGCCATGGCGCGTTTGCTGTAGTTGCTGTGGTCGGGCAGACCGGGTGCGTGCGATGAATCGCCATAGCCGCGCAGGTCTGGCATCACCAGAAAGAAGTCCTGGGCCAGCTGCTGCGCCACGCGGTGCCACATCACATGCGTTTGCGGAAACCCGTGCAGCAACAACAACGGCGGGGCACCCGCGGCGCCGCCGGTGCGCACAAAGATGTCGGCGCCCGATGTGGCGATGCGCTGGGCCGTGAAACCGTCGAACCAGGGGGATGCAGTGGTCATGGATGCATTCGTTGATGAAAGGCAGGGGTTTCGGGCTTGGGGCCCGGCCAGCAGTGGTCAGGCCGTCAGCCAGCCCAGCAGGCGCTGCAGCGCATAGCGCACCGTGGCGGCGCGCACCGTGGCACGGTCGCCCGCAAAGTGCTGCATCTCGGTGTGCGTCTGCCCGCCCACGCACCAGCCGAACCACACCGTGCCCACGGGTTTGGCAGCGCTGCCGCCCGTGGGGCCAGCCACGCCGGTCACTGCCAGGCTGATGTGGGCCTGCGAATGGGTGATGGCGCCGTCGGCCATGGCGCGCACGACCTCTTCGCTCACGGCACCGTGCTGTTCGATGAGGGCGGCGGGCACGCCCAGCATGTCGGTCTTGGCGGCGTTGGAGTAGCTCACAAAGCCACGGTCAAACCACTGGCTGGAGCCCGCGATGTCGGTGCAGGCCGCGGCGATCATGCCGCCGGTGCAGCTTTCGGCCGTGGCCAGACGGTGTCCGTGCTGCATCAAAATCAGTGAAATCTGGGTCAGATTGGCCTCTAGCGCTTCTGTATCAAACGCTTGCAGCTCACTTTTTGATAGCGATGTGACGGTCATCAGAATCTCCAGAAGGCAATGACGAGCAGGGTGCAAAAGGCTGCCACAAAGTCGTCAAACAAGATACCCCAGCCACCGCGCCAGCCGAACCCCTTGAACAGGCTGTCGGCCCAGGCCACCGGCCCGGGCTTGGCGGCATCAAAAAACCGGAACAGCGCAAACGCCACAATTTGCCCCCAAAGCCCCATGGGCATGGCCAGCCACAGTACCAGCCAGAAGGCCACCACCTCGTCCCACACGATGCTGCCGGGGTCGGCCACGCGCATGTTGCGTGCGGCGGTCGTGCAAGCCCACCAGCCCACCAGTGTGCTGGCGGCAATCACCAAGCCCATGGAGGCGGGCGATATCCACTGCTGCATGACCAGGAACGCCAGCCACGCCCACAGCGTGCCCACGGTGCCAGGCGCCATCGGCGACAGCCCGGCACCGAACCCTAGCGCAATGAGGTGGGCCGGGTGGGCCAGCAGAAACCGGACGCCCGGGCGTCCGGGCCTGCGGGGCGCGGCGGAGGGCATGTGAGCAGAAGACGCGTTCATTTCATCCATGGCGCGATTGTCGGGGCTGGCTGCCCGGGCAGCGCCGGCCGGGGCGACGGCGCCGTGTGCAAGCTGCACTGAAGCCGGGGGACATTGCCAAACCACCGGGCATGAAAAAGGCCCACCGCCGTGATCGGCGTGGGCCTGGCCAGGCAGCTCTGCAGGGCATGGCCGCGCGGCCATCGCCTCTGCAGCGCAGCTGCAAATCCGGTGTGCTTACTTCTTCTTGCACTCGGCCTTGGTTTCGTTTTCTTTCTTGCTGCAGTCCACTTTCTTGTCATCCATTTTGCCGCCGCCGTGGCTACCGGCCATGGCAGGAGTGGCAGCAAGGACGAAAGCGGCGGCGATGGCGGAGATCAGAGTTTTCATGGTTCACCTCGTTGGAAAGCGGTTACGCGAAAAACAAAGCAGAATGCCCGTAACCTGACACCCCGAGCGGAGATTAACGCTTTGTCATCAAATTTGCTGCTTCGCCCAAAGCCCTGCGGTTTCACTAAGGTATCGGGCTTTGCTGGTTCCAGCGCATGGGTGCGGCACGCGGCGCTGGCCTGTGCCGCGGCGGTTTCCTGCGGCTTTGTCCAAGCCCAGCCCCGCTTTCAGCCGCCCGCCGGTCAGGTGGTGTTGCCCGCATCGCTGCATGCCCTCGGCGGCCAGTCGGCCGCCCTGCGCGAAGCCGACAAGGCGCGCCGCGCGGCCCCCGGCGACATCGACAAGGCGCTGGACTATGCCCGCGCCGTCTTCGTGCTGGGGCTCACTGAAGGCGATTTGCGCTGGTACGGCGCTGCCCGGGCCGCGCTTGCGCCCTGGTGGGATGCCACGGCCTTGCCCGCCCGGGGCCACTACCTGCGCGGCCTGGTGCGGCAGGGCTTCCACGACTTTGCGGGCGGGCTACAGGACATCAATGCCGCCATCGCGCTCGACCCGGCGCAGCCCGAGTTCTGGTCGTGGCGGTTTTCTCTGCACCTGCTGGCTTCCGACATGACCGCCGCCGCGGCCGATTGCGCCGAGATCGCGCAGCGCTTCGGGGCGGATGAGGGCAATGCCTGCCGTGCCACGCTGCTCTACCGCACCGGCCGCGCGGCCGAGGCCCTGCCGCTGTTTGATGCGCTGGTGCGCAAGACTGACTACCAGGGGGAACTGACCCAGGGCTGGCTGCGCTTCCACCAGGGCGAGGCCTTGCGCGTGGCGGGCCAGCCCGACCGGGCCGCGCAGGTGTGGGAGCAGCACCTGCAGGCCTACCCTCGCGCGCACGGCGTGCGGCTGGCGCTGGCCGAGTTGTACAACGAGCAGCGCCAGCCCGATCGCGCGCGCCGCGTGGCCAGCGTCAAGTCGCCCTCCGATGCGCTGCTGGTGCAGTCGCTGCTGGCCAGCCGCGCGCTGAACGATGGCGAGGCCGAGCGCCTGGCGGCGCTGGTCGAAGGCCGCATGGCAGTGCAGGCCGAGCGTGGCGAGGCCATGATCGAACGCCCGCAGATGGTGTACTACATCCGCACCGGGCGTGACCTTGCGCGGGGCCTGGCGCTCGCGTCACAAAACTGGCGCGAGCAAAACGAACCTGCCGACGCCGTGCTGCTGCTGGAGGCCGCGCTGCAACTGAACCAGCCCGCCGCCGGCGAGCCCGTGCTGCGCTGGATGGCCGCCACCGGCTACACCGACCCGGTGCTCGCGCCGCTGGCCGGCAAGCTGCAGGCGCAGCTCAAGGGGGCACGATGACACGCTGTCGCCGCACTCCCGCCCGGATCCCCATGCCGACGCTGACCTTGCCACTGCCGTTCCAAGCCCTCACCGGTCACCGTAAGCCTCACTCCAGCCTGAGCGGCTGGATGGCTCTGCTGGCGGCCTGCCTGCTCTGGTGGTGCGCCGCCAGCCCGGCGCTGGCGCATTCCAGCAGCAACAGCTTTCTGGCGCTGTCGGCCCGCGATGGTGCGCTGGTGCTGCGCGCCGACGTGCATCTGCGCGACATTGACCTGCAGTTTGACTTGGACCGCGACCGCAACGGCGAGGTCACCTGGGCCGAAGTGGCCGAACGGCAGGGCGAACTGCAAGCGTGGCTCACGGCCGGCATCACGCTCACGGCGGGCGGCAAGGCGTGCGCGCTGGCGCCGGTCGATGTGCTCGCCAGTCAGCGATCCGACGGCATCTACCTGAGTGCTGAATGGACGCTGCCCGACTGCGCGCGCGCGCTGGATGCCGGGCAGGGCCCGCTGGCGCTGCGCTACGGCCTCATCTTTGCGCAGGACAGCCTGCACCGCGCCTTGCTGCGCGTGGATGTGCCCGCGCTGCAGACCAGCGCCATGCTCAGCCCCGAGCAACCCGAGGCGCAGTTGCAGGCCGGCGGCGGGTCGGCCCTGCAGGTGCTGCAGCGCTATGTGGTCGACGGCGTGTGGCACATCTGGATCGGCATCGACCACATCCTGTTTCTGCTGAGCCTGCTGGTGCTGGCGCCGCTGGTGCCCTCGCGGCAGCGCGTGACGCGCTGGGCGCCTGAGGCCTCGTTCCGTACCGTGTTCCTGCAGGTGCTGGCGGTGGTCACGGCCTTTACGGTGGCGCATTCGATCACGCTCATCGCCTCGGTGATGGGCTGGCTCAACCCGCCCGCCCACCTGATCGAGCCGGTGATTGCCCTGTCGGTAGTGCTGGCCGCGCTCAACAACCTGCTGGGCTTCTGGGCGTTCACGCGCTGGCGGCTGGCGTTTGCCTTTGGCCTGATCCACGGCTTTGGTTTTGCCAACGTGCTGCTCGACCTGGGCCTGCCCGCACGCGACTTGGCGGTGGCGCTGGGCGGTTTCAATGTGGGGGTGGAGCTGGGCCAGCTCGCCATCGTGCTGGTGTTTCTGCCGCTGGCCTGGGCCTTGCGCCGCACGGCGTTCTACCGCGTGGTGGTGGTGGCGGGCGGGTCGCTGGCCATTGCGGTCATCGGCACGTGGTGGATACTGGACCGCATGGGGCTTTTGTAAGCCCTTGGTACCTTGGCCGCGCATCGCATCGCATCGCATCGCATCGCATCGCACTGCGCGGCGGCTACAGCACCTGCGGCACCTCTGCCGCCAAAAAGTCATACACCGCCCGAATCCTGCGGCTGGTGCGGATCTCGCGGTGCACCGTGAGCCAGATGGGCAGTTCGGGCAGGGGCAGCATGGGCAGCACCGGCACCACGTCTGGGTCGGTGCGGGCCATGTAGGTGGCCACAAAGCCGATGCCCAGCCCGGCGCGCACAGCGGCCCAGTAGGCCATGAGGTTGTCGGTGCGAAACGCAAAGTGCCCGCGTTCGACCGGGTAGCCCATGGTGGCAAAGCCCTGCAGGATTTCCTCGTTGCGGTCCCCGCCAATCAGTTCGTGCTGCAGCAGCTCGGGCGGCTGGCGCGGGGTGCCCTTGCGGCGCAGGTAGTCGCGGTGGCCAAAGGCGCCCAGCTTCACGCTGCCGATGCGCTTGGCGACCAGGCTGGCCTGGTCCGGGCGCACCATGCGCAGGGCGATGTCGGCCTCGCGGCGCAGCAGGTTGGTGACCTCGTTGCTGGCGACCAGTTCGACCTGCACGTCGGGCAGCGCCTGCCGCATGCGCGCCAGCACGGGCGGCAGCAGCACGCAGGCCACGGGTTCGCTGGCGGTGATGCGCACGCTGCCGCTGATGGCGGTTTCTGCACCTGACACGCTGCGCGCCAGCTGGTGCGCGCCGGCCTCCATGGCGCGGGCAGATTCCGCCAAACGCAGGGCGCTGGCCGTGGGCAGCAGGCCGCGACCCGTGCGCTCGAACAGCACCACGCCCAGCTGCGATTCCAGCTCTGCGATGTGGCGGCCGATGGTGGGCTGGCTGGCATCGAGCACGCGCGCCGCGCCGAGCAGGCTGCCCTGGTCCAGCGCGGCCAGGAACGAGCGCACCAGGCCCCAGTCGAAGTTCTGTTTCATGACAACGCTTGCGGTGTGGTGGGTGCCGATTCTGCGGGCAAGGAGCTATTCATAAATGCATTTCTGCTATGGCGAGTTAGGCAATTGTGTTGTGTGGCGGCTGTTTCCACAATCGCTCCATTCACTTTTGCAACGGAGCCCGCCATGTCCCCCCACCGCTTTGCCGACGCAGCCCCTGCCGCTCCTTCCACCGTGCTGGTGCTGGGCGCCCGGGGCCGGTTCGGGCTTGCTGCCGTGCGGGCGTTTGCCCAGGCCGGGTGGCAGGTGGTAGCGCAGGTGCGGCCCGGCGCGCAAGGGGTGCCCGCCATCCCTGGCGTGTGGTGGCTGCAGGCCGATGTGCACAACGCAGCGGCGCTGGCGGCCCAGGCCCATGGCGCGCAGGTGGTGGTGCATGCACTGAACCCGGCCTACACGCACAAGGCCTGGCGCGACGAAGCGCCCGCCCTGATGGATGCTGCCATTGCCGTAGCCCGCCAGCTGCGCGCCACGCTCATGCTGCCAGGCAATGTGTACAACTACGGGCAGGGCATGCCTGCGGTGCTGTACGAAGGCACGCCCCAGCAGCCCACCACGCCCATGGGTGCCATGCGCGTACAGCTGGAGCAGCGCCTGCATGCCGCCACGCGTGATGGCGTGATGCGCGCCGTGGTGCTGCGCGCGGGCAACTTCTTTGGCAGTGGCACCGGCAGCTGGCTCGACCAGGCCATTGCCAAAGACCTGCCCCACGGCCGCGTGACCTGGCCCGGCCCGCAGCAGGCCATGACGCCCTGGGCGTACCTGCCCGACCTGGCTGCGGCGCTGGTGCAGGTGGCGCAGCACCGGCACCGGCTGGCCCCTTTCGACAGCTTGCATTTCGCGGGCCATGCCGTCACCGCGCAACCGTGGCTGCAGGCCCTGGGCGATGAAGCGGTGGCGCGCGGCTGGCTGCCTCCGGGGCGCGCGCTGCGCGTGCGGTCTTTGCCGTGGCCGCTGCTGCGCCTGGCGGGCCTGGCCGTGCCGACGCTGGCTGCGCTGGCATCCATGCGCTACCTGTGGACCACGCCGCACCAGCTCGACAACAGCCGCTTGTGCGCCCTGATCGGGCCCGAGCCGCACACGCCGTTTGCGCAGGCTGTGCACCAGTCGCTGGACGACATGGGGTGGCCACGGCGCGTGGCCGTTCGCACGGTGTCTGCCTGATTCCGCACTGATCGCGGCCGCATCCCCTTCATCGCTTTTGCACCACCCCCACGACAGGGCCACCGGCCCGAGGAGCTTTTCATGAACCGTCGAAACTTCATCCGCCTGGCTGGCGGCGGTACCGTCATCGCTGCATCGGCCGCCTCGCTGTCGGCCTGCGGCGCGTTCAGTGGCGAATATCCGCCCGCTGCGGTCGAAGCCTGGCGTGGCCCCGGCGAGCTGGGCGACCCGCGCAAGCGTGCGCTGGCCTATGCCATCACCGCGCCCAACCCGCACAACCTGCAGCCCTGGGTGGCCGACCTGCGCGTGCCGGGCCGCATCACCATCACCACCGACCCGCAGCGCGTGCTGCCGCAGACCGATCCGTTCGGCCGCCAGATCCTGATTGGCCACGGCGCATTTCTGGAGCTGCTGGTGATGGCGCTGGCACAAGAGGGGTTGCAGAGCGAGGTGCGCCTGTGGCCCGAGGGCGAACTGCCCGGTGACCTCAAGGGCTGGAGCGAGCGGCCCGTGGCAGTGCTGCAGCTGTCGTCCGGCGGCAAACCTGACCCGCTGTTTTCGCAGGTGCTCCAGCGCCGCACGCCCAAGTCCGATTACGACACCACCCGCCCCGTGGCGCCCGACACGCTGGCGACCCTGCTGCGTGACACGGCCCCGGCGCTGCCCGGCCTGCGCACCGGTGGCACGGTGGATGCCGCCCGGCTGCCCGCCCTGCGCACGCTGTGCTGGGAGTCCGCCAAGGTCGAGCTGCTCACGCCACGCACGATGATGGAGAGCATCCACCTCACCCGGGTGGGCCCGGCCGAGATCCTGCAGCACCGCGACGGTATCTCGTTGAACTCACCGTTCATTCGGGCTGTGACGGCGCTGGGCATGTTTGACCGCACGGCCCCACCGGCCGAGGGCAGCGCGGCCTACAAGAGCGCGATGGACCGCTTCGAGGGCCACAGCCGCACGGCCATGGGCTTTGTGTGGATCACCGGCGGCAACACGCGCAGCGACCAGATCAATGCGGGCCGTGCCTATGTGCGGATGCAGCTGCAGTCCACCGCGCTGGGCGTGGGCGTGCACCCCATGAGCCAGGCGGCGCAGGAGTTTTCCGAAATGGCGCCGCACTACCAGCAGTTGCACCAGCTGGTGCTGGGCAAGCCCGCGCCGCGCGCTGCGGGCGACGAAACCGTGCAGATGTTCTGCCGCATTGGCTACCCTCAGGGCGCGGTGCCTGCCACGCCGCGCCGGCCGCTGGCGCAGTTTGTACGGGCCTGAAGTCCGCTAGTAGCCCGTCCGTGCCTGTACCGCATGCCGGCGGGTAACGCCGCAGCACCGGCGGTCACGCAAAGTGGTTGAACGATGCGTAGCGATGGGGCACCGGCGCGCCAGTCGCATCCACCAGCTGCAGCCCGGGCTGGGCGAGCACGGTGCCGATGCGGGTCACTGGCGTGGAACTGGCCTGGGCGGCTGCGGCCACAGCGTCACGCCGCTCGGGCGGCGCGGTGAAGGTCAGCTCGTAGTCGTCGCCGCCCGACAGGGTGCACTGGCGGACCATTTCTAGGTCAAATCGGGCAGAGGCCCACGAATCGTTTGCCTGTTGCGCTATCAAAAGTGAAGCAAAATGCGTATCGATGCGCGCACCTGCCCCCGATGCCTTGAGGATGTGCGAAAGGTCGCCCAACAGCCCGTCGCTCACATCCATGGCACTGCTGGCCACGCCGCGCAGCGCCAGCCCCAGAGCCACGCGGGGTGTGGGGCGCTCCAGCCGCTGGCGGGCGCAAGCCAGCACATCGGCGGGCAGGGTGATGTGGCCCAGCAGGGCTTCCAGCGCCAGCCGCGCATCGCCCAGCGTGCCGCTCACGTAGATGTCGTCCCCCGGCTGGGCGCCGCTGCGCAGCAGGGCCTGGCCGGCGGGCACCTCGCCGAACACGGTGATGCAGATGTTGAGCGGGCCCTGCGTGGTGTCGCCGCCTATCAGCTCGCAGCCGTGTTCGTCCGCCAGGGCCCACAGCCCGCGCGAGAAGCCCGCCAGCCAGATTTCATCCACGCGGGGCAGTGACAGAGCCAGTGTGAAAGCGAGCGGCTTGGCGCCGCACGCCGCCAGGTCCGACAGGTTCACCGCCAGCGCCTTGTGGCCCAGCGCCTCGGGGTCCACGTTGGCAAAAAAGTGGCGGCCTTCCACCAGCATGTCGCTGGAAATGGCCAGCTGCATGCCGGGCGCAGGTGCCAGCAGCGCGCAGTCATCCCCCACGCCCAGGGCAGCCTTGCGCACGGGGCGTGTGAAGTAGCGCGCGATGAGATCGAATTCACCCATGGTGGTGTGCGTGCGTGAGTGCGTTGGTGTGTGGTGCGAAGGCGGTGAGAACGGGGCTTTCACACGCTGTGTTCCTGATCGGCAAAGCACCGGGCCCAGTGGTCGATGCAGGCCTGTATTTTGGGGAGCCGGTGGCGGCGGGTGAGCGTGATGGCATGGAGGGGGCTGGGCTGCAGTTCCACGCACTGTGCCAGCACGGGTGCCAGCAAACCTTGGCGGACAAGGGGTTCAGCCACCAGCGTGGCGAGCCGCGCAATTCCTAACCCTTGCAGCGCCATGCGCGCGGTGATGGCCGTGCTACCCGAGCGCCAGTGCCCCTCTGCTGCGAATACATGCGTGCCACCGTCGAGTTGGAAAGGCCAGTGGTTCAGAAACGTCGCTGTGGTGTTGGTGATGAGCCGGTGCCGGTGCAGATCGTCAGGGTGCTCGGGCAGGCCGTGCGCCTGCAGGTAGCCCGGCGTGGCATACAGGCCGCGCGCCAGGGTGCCCAGCGGGCGAGCCACCACGGTGTCGGTCTGCGGCGGGCCGGTGCGGATGGCGATGTCGATGCCGCCCTGCACCATGTCGGCCAGGCGGTCGTCCACCAGCAGTTCCACGCGCAGCAGCGGATATTGCTGCTGAAGGCTGTCGAGGCTGGGTATCAGCAGATGCTCGGCCACCACCGCGCTGCAGGCCACGCGCACCCAGCCCGCTGGCTGGCCGCTGTGGCTGGCGAATTCGCCTTCCAGCTCGTCGAGCGTGCCGGTAATGCGGCGGCAATAGTCCAGAAACGTCTGCCCTTCGGCCGTGAGTGCCAAGCCATGGGTGGAACGGTGCAGCAGGCGCGCGCCGCAGGCTTTCTCGATGCGCGCCAGCGTGCGCGAAACCTGGCTCACCGGCGCGTCGCGCTCGCGCGCCACCGCCGAGAGCGAGCCCAGGTCGGCCACGCGTGCGAACAGGTGCATGTCTTCAAAGCGGATCTCGCGCATGCGGCGATGGTAAGGGCCGCGCGCTTGCGGAAACAGCAAAACGGTCTTGCACAGCGGGCCGTTTCCGCGAAGTGCGGCGCTGCCTACAGTGGCGGCCAGCCCTGCAGACGGCCTGCATTGCCGCAGGCGGCGGGGCTGAACGATGCGCTGGAGCGCCATTCCCCTTGATTACCCCTGACCTACCCTGGAGCCCAAACGATGCCCACCCTGATCCTGAAAATCACGCCACCGCAAGATGCGCAGCGCTGCCAAAAGCTGGCCAGCGCTCTCACCGACCTGACCGTGAAGCACCTGGGCAAGCGCCGCGCCGTGACGGCGGTGGTGGTCGAAGCACTGCCTGCCGGGCGCTGGTACATCGGCGGCGCGCTGCCGGTGCAGCCCACGGCGATGCTGGAGATCAGCATCACGCAGGGCACGAATACGTCTGATCAGAAGGCCGCTTTCATCCAGGCAGCCTTTGCCGAGCTGCAGCACCAGCTGGCCGCCGGCAGCACGCTGGCCGAAGCCAGCTATGTGTTGGTGCGTGAGCTGCCCGCCAGCGACTGGGGCTATGGCGGGCTGACGCAGCAGGCGCGCAAACAGGCGCTAGCTGCGTAGGCGCACGGTATCGCCGATCAGGCCGTGGCGCCCCGAAACCGCTGCGCCGCCTGGCGGCTGACTTCCGCCAGCAGCTGCTCTTCGCTTTGCCGCTGCCGCAGCCAGCGCGCGTCGTTCTGCCCTGCCTCGACCTCGGTGCGCAGCATGTGCATGGCGCTGGCCGAGCCCTGCATGGCGGCATGCGTGGCAATGCGGTCCATGGTGCGCAGGATGTGTTCGCGCAGGGGCATGTGGTCGCCCGTGGCCGGGTCTACATACACGGCATCCATGCCAAAGCGGCAGGCCTGGAAGCGGTTGTAGGTGTAGACGAGGTAATCGTCTTCCTCGGGCATGAAGGGCTGGTCGGCCAAAAACCAGGCGCCCAGCGCCTGCACGTAGCCGGCCAGCGCGGCAGCGCGTTCGATGGTGAGCGGGGTGTCGAACACGCGGATCTCGATGGTGCCGAACTCGGGCTTGGGGCGGATGTCCCAGTAAAAATCCTTCATGCTCTTGACCACGCCAGTGCGCGTCATCTTGTCGAAGTACACCGTGAAGTCGTCCCACGTCAACGCCATGGGCGCGCGGCCCGACAGCGGGAATGCGAACACCGAGTTCAGCCGCGCCGAATCAAAGGCGGTGTCCTGCCCCTGCACGTAGGGGCTTGATGCCGACAGCGCAATGAAGTGCGGGATGTAGCGGCTCATGCGGTGCAGCATCAACAGCGCGGCATTGGCATCCGGGCAGCCGATGTGCACGTGCTGGCCGAAGATGGTGAACTGCTTGGAGAGATAACCGTACAGTTCCGACAGCTCGCGAAAGCGGGGCTTGTCGTAGATGCGCCGCTCGTGCCACTGCTGGAAGGGGTGCGTGCCGCCACCGACCACGGCGATGTTGAGCTTGTCGGCGCTTTTGACCAGCGCATCGCGGATGGGCGTGAGCTGGCCCAGCACCTCGCTGCTGGAGTGACAGATGCCCGTGGATATCTCGATCATGCTGTTCGTCATCTCGGGCACCACGCTGCCGGGCAGCGGGGTTTTCTGCATGAGGCGCAGCATGTCCTCGGCATACGGCGCCAGGTCGTAATCGTTGGTATTGACGAGCTGCAGCTCCAGCTCCACGCCCAGCGTCAGCGGTTCGGAATGGTTGAAGGCTTCAAGACTCACGGGGGTTGTCTCCGTTGTGGCCGCGGGTCAGCGGTGCCCAGGGTTTCGAGCTCTCGCCCGCACGGTAAATGGCCACGGTGGCAATCACCGCGCCCAGCACTTCCATCAGCAAGATTGCCGGTAGCGCCACGCCGGCAATCACATGGCCGGTGGCGGGTGATGCCAGCACGAACTGCGAGGCAATCAGCAGTGCGATGGACGACATCGGCGTCATCGCACAGCCCACCCAGAAAGCCTGCTTCCAGCTGGCGCCGCTGCCCACGTTGCCCAGAGCCACGCCCAGGGCCTTGGCCAGCAGGCGTACGGCAATCAGTGCCAGCACCACCCCGGCCACAGGCGCGCTCCAGTCGGCCTGCGCCGCCACGGTGGACACCAGCACAAACATCAGCATGGTCAGCAGCGACGATGCATTGCCCAGTTGCCGCGGCCACGCCCAGGGGCGTGGGTTGAGCTGCTTGAGCAGCATGCCGCCCAGCAGCGCCGCCAGCGGGGCCGAGCCGCCCATGTGCGCAGCCACGGCCGTGCCCGCGGCGACCAGCGCCAGGAACAGCATGGAGGTGTTCTCGCTCGTCGGACTCATGAAGCGCAGGGCCATGCGCAGCACCAAGGCCAGCACGGCGGCAATGACGATGGAGACCCCCAGCACCACCACCACGGGGTACACGGTTTCCATCAGCGTCACGCTCTGCCGGTTGATGAGTTCGGCCTTGGCGCTGCCCAGCGTGAGTGCGTACAGCGTGGACAGCGTGGTGAGCACGATGGCGCGCTCTGTCACCGGGCCGGCGGCGCGGGTGTCGTTGACCACCCGCGTCAGCACCGCGGGCGATGCGGCCAGGGCCACCAGCGCCAGCGGGCCAGCGGCCTGCGCGGGCAGCTGCAGCCACACCAGCACCCAGTACACGGCAAAGTAGGTCAGTACCGATTCGGCAATGCTCTGCACCAGCACCATCGGGTTGTGGCGGAACCAGCGCAGCGGAATGCGCCCGCCACATTCAAACAGCACCAGGGCAATGCCCAGTTCCAGCAGGAACAGGCCGATGCCCTGCAGCGGCCACACGGCCCCGCTGAACCCGGCGAGGCCTGCGGCCGTGCCCACCAGCGAGTAGCCCAGTACCTTGGGCAGGCCCGTGTGGCGCTGCGTCAGGTAGCCGGCCATGGCGGCCACCGCCAGCAGCAGCGACCATTGCACCGTGGGCAGCCCGGCCGAGGGCCGCAGCCATTGCGCCCAGAAGCTCAGGATTTCGTTCATTGGAATGGAACCTCGTATCAGACGGGCTGGCGCCCGTTGGGATTGGCAGGCAGCGCCCGGCCTTCGCAAGAAGGCGGCGTTGCCGGTTGCGCCCAAATTTACAGGTTCAAACACAGCACCCCTGTAGGACAGGGGCGTGGTTTTTCCGCTCAGTGTGCAGGGGTATCCGGCGCGTTGCGCGCGGGAACAAAGAATGACAGGGGCGCGATGCGCATGCGCCGGCGGATGGCTGCGTAGAGTTCTGATCGCTGCACGCCGCTCACGCTGTGCGCCCGCAGTGCCACGCTGAACGCTAGATAAAAGCTCACCGACACGTTGAGCACGCCCAGCAGTGGCAGCGTGGCCACAGCCCACCAGAAGGCCGGCATGTGCAGCGCTTCCATGCCCAGCGATGCCGCGGCCGCGCCCATCTGCCCGGTCGACAGCGTGACGTGGCGCACATCGAGACCCAGCCCGAAGAAGGCGGCAATCGGCGGCACCAGTCCAAGCATGAAGCCCAGCGAGATGTTGGCCGCAAAGCCCGAGATGTTCTCGCGCAGAAAGCGCGCCCAGCGGGCCGCACGCGGCGCACCCAGCAGGCGGGTGATGCGCGGGTTGTAGTGGATGGCCGAATCAAGCCGGTTCAGCACGAACCAGTTTTCCGTCCAGCCCGCGATGATGCTTGACGAGAACAGCAGCACGCCCGTGAAGGCCGCAAAGAGCACGGAGGGGCCCAGCAGGTGCAGCGACTCCAGCACATGCTCGGCCGTGTGGTGGCTGATTGCCGGCCGGTCCAGCGCCAGCGCCATCAGGAGCGACAGGCCCAGCACTGCGGGGAACACCACCAGCACATTGCCCAGCACGGCGGCCACCTGCGAGCGCACCAGGTGGGTGACTTCGTCCACAAACGACTCCACAGCACCGCTGGTGTTCAGGTCCTTGAGCTTGGCGGCCATGGCTGGTGCGGTCATCGCGGGCTGCTTGGTGGCCACCGTGAAGTGCAGCAGCTGGATCAGCACGAACGACACCGCGTAGTTCACACCCGCCCAGAAGCCCCCCCAGAAGGCCGACAGCGCCAGCGTGTACAACCCGAACTTCGCCAGCGTGGTCAGTGCCATCAGGGCGCCGCCGCCAGCGGATTTGCGGAGCATTTCGCGGTATTGGGCGCCGTTGCGGGTGATGTAGTGCTCGCCCGTCTCGGCACTGCGTTCGGCCACCTTGGCGGCCAGCAGCGACGAGTTGGAGGCCATCAGCGCGCGCAGGCTGCGGCGTTCCTGGCCGACCATCACCAGGTGCGACATCAGCAGGGCTGCGGTGACCGCAGGCTGGGGCGACAGCAGGCAGTCCAGCAGTTCGCGCACGCGCAGGATGCGTTCGCGCAGTTGCCGCAGCCGGAACACCAGGCCGACCGAAATGCCGTTGTCTTCAAAGTGCGTGTACACAGTGGCAGCGGCAGCGCGGCAGGCTTCCAGCCGCTCGCGCAGGCGCTGGGCCGCCTCGTTGAGCCGGTCGGGCGTGCGCAGGGCGTGCAGCACCTCCACGCGCAGGCTTTCCACATCGCGGATCAGGGCATGAAATGGCTGCCCTTCGCGCGTGGTCTCGCTCATGCGCAGGCGCAGCTCGGGTGCAAAGCCGGTCGACAGGATCTGGCCCGCGCAGTAGGTGATGGCGTCGAGCAGCGCCCGGTGCCACAGCGTTGCCCCGCCTGCGCTGGCGGCTTCGTTCGGCAGGGCAGGGGGCGACAGCAGGGTGACAAGCTGGTGGAGCTGCGCCTCGGACATGGCCACCAGCCACTGCGCGTCAAAGGCGGTGGGCAGCGCCAGCATGAACAGCTCGGACGCGTCGATGGTTTCGGGGCTGCCGGGCAGCAGCTTCATGCGCAGCCGCTCGGCGATTTCGCTGACCAGTGCTGTGCGGGGGGCAAAGCCGAAGTCGGCCAGCAGCGTGGTGATGTCCACATGGTCCACCAGCGTGGCCCACCAGGCCTGCAGGCGCTGTTGCAGCTCGGGCCGCGCCTGGACGACGTCGAGAAAAAGCTGCACGCGTGCAATGCACTCGGGCACCGATTCCCGTGGGCCCCGCACCCAGTCGAGCAGATGGATGAGCCACAAGTGGCGGTGCGCCAGCCCCGCATCAGGGTCCAGCCGTGCCAGCAGATCGGTCAGCTGGTCTTGCGGTGCAAGGCGCCGGCTCAATGCAGCACCCGGCCGGTCATGGGTTCGCCCGAGGGCCCGTGGCTCAGCGCCTCCAGCACAAACAGGGTTACCGGCGCGGTAAACGGTACGCCTTCCTCGGTCACGCAGTGAAAGGTGCCGTGCATGGTGCCGCTGGCCGTGCGCAGCCGGCAGCCACTGGTGTACTGGAAGGACTCGCCCGGTTTGAGCAGCGGCTGGTGGCCTACCACGCCCAGGCCCTTGACCTGTTCCGTGTGGCCGTGCGAGTCGCTGATGATCCAGTGACGCGAGATCAGCTGCGCCGGGCCGTCACCTACATTGGTGATGGTGATGGTGTACGCGAAGCTGAAAACCCCGGTTTCGGGGGATGACTGGTCGGGCAGGTATTCGGGCACCACCTGCACGTCGAACTGGTTCTTGGGCATGTCTCGAATGGTAACCGTGGCGGCACTTTTGTCGCGTATGCCCCCAGGCCGCCAACCCCCAACCGGCGCGCTTTGAGACAATCGGGGGATGAGCCGTATCTACCAAATCGCCCCTTCCATCCTTTCCGCCGACTTTGCCCGCCTGGGCGAAGAGGTGCGCAATGTCATTGCCGCTGGCGCCGACTGGATCCATTTCGACGTGATGGACAACCATTACGTGCCCAACCTGACCTTTGGGCCCATGGTGTGCCAGGCACTCAAGCCCCATGCCAAGACGCCCGACGGCAAGGCCGTTCCCATTGATGTGCACCTGATGATCCAGCCCGTGGACGCCCTGGCCGCTGCGTTTGCAGATGCGGGTGCCGACTACATCAGCTTCCACCCCGACGCATCGGGCCACGTGCACCGCAGCATCCAGGCGATCCGCGCCAAGGGCGTCAAGCCCGGCCTGGTGTTCAACCCCGCCGAGCCGCTGGATGTGCTGGACTGGGTGATCGATGACATCGACCTCATCCTGATCATGAGCGTGAACCCGGGCTTTGGTGGCCAGAGCTTTATCGACTCTGCGCTGCGCAAGATCGAGGCGGTACGCAAGCGCATCGACGCGAGCGGCAAGGACATCCGACTGGAAGTGGATGGCGGCATCAAGACCGACAACATCCGCCGCGTGGCGGATGCTGGGGCGGATACGTTCGTGGCCGGCAGCGCCATTTTCGGCAAGCCCGACTACCGCGGCGTGATCGACGCGATGCGGGCCCAGCTGGCGGGCTAAGACCAAGAAACGCAAGGTCCTCCCGGCCGGGCATGCAGGCGCGGCGGCCTCCGGCGGGGTTATTGCGGAACCGTCACCGTGGTGGTGGATTCGCGCAACACGCCACCGCCCGGAACCGAGCCGCTGGCAGGCGCGTTCTGTACGCGGCGCACGCATTCGGCCTGTTCGGCCGCATCCTTGAACACAGTACAGCGTTGCGTGGCCGCGTCACCGCCCGCCGCGCTGGTGAGCTGGCCCCTGCGTGACGCATCGAGCGCCGCACCGGCCTCGCGCAGACAGGTTGCCTGGCTGTCCTGCGTATTGCTGGTCATGCACTTTTGGCGCTCCTGGGCATAGCGCTCCTCGGCGGTGGATCCGGCGGTTGTCTGGGAAACCGCTGCGAAGGGTGCGAGCAGTGCTGCAGCGGCAAGCGCAGGGGCGGCGAGGCGGATGGCAATCTTCATGGGTGGAACTCCTGATGTAACGGGCGTCAACGGTTGCCCGCAGCGTAGACCGCCAGGGAACGCTTGCGCGTCGGACGGAGCGGACGGCTAACGTCGTCCCCTGGCGCCGACATCGCTTGGCGCACGGTTCAGGCCGATGCCGCTGTTGTCTCGGCAATGCGCTGGAACAGCGTCAGGCTCTGCGCCACCACCTGGTCCATGTTGTAGTACTTGTACGTGCCCAGTCGGCCGGTAAAGGTCACGCCCGGGGTGCGCTCGGCCAGGTCTTCGTAGCGCCGGTAGAGCGCGGCGTTTTCGGGCGCCGGCACGGGGTAGTACGGGTCGCCCTCATCGGTGGGGTATTCGCGGGTAATGCTGGTCTTGGGGTCGCTCTGGCCCGTGAGGTGCTTGTACTCGGTGATGCGCGTGTACGGCACATCCGGCGACGGGTAGTTGACCACCGCCACCGACTGGTACCAGGGGCGCTGCAGCGTTTCGTGCTCGAAGCGCAAGGACCGGTAGGGAAGTTTGCCAAAGCAGAACCCGAAGTATTCATCCACAGGGCCCGAGTAGATGAGGTGCCCGTAGTCCACCAGGCCCCGCACTTGTGCAAAGTCGGTGTGGGGCAGAAACTCGATGTTCGGGTGGTCGATCATCCGCTTGAACATGCGGGTGTAGCCCAGCAGCGGCATGAACTGGTACTTGTCCTGAAAGTAACGGTCGTCCGTGTCGGTGCGTGTGGGCACGCGCGAGGTCACGGCCTTGTCGAGCTCCGACGCATCGCGGCCCCACTGCTTGCGTGTGTAGCCTTCAAAGAACTTGCGGTACAGCTCTTCGCCCACCTGGCTCACGACGACGTCGCGCGACGTGGCGATGGTCTCCAGTGGTGTGGCACGCTCTGCCAGAAACGCCGCCGCGCCCGCAGGGTCGAGGTTCAGGCCGTACAGGCGGTTCAGGGTCGTGAGGTTGATGGGTATCGGCACCAGCTTGTCATCCACCCGGGCCAGCACGCGGTGCTCGTACGGCCGCCACTGCGTGAACTGCGAGAGATAGTCAAACACCTTGGCGGAATTGGTGTGAAAGATGTGCGGCCCGTAGCGGTGGATCATCACGCCCCCAGCGTCCTGGCAGTCGTAGGCGTTGCCGCCGATGTGGTTGCGGCGGTCAATGATCAGGACCCGCTTGTCCAGCTGGGTGGCCAAGCGCTCGGCCAGCACGCAGCCGGCAAATCCGGCCCCGACGATCAGGTAGTCATAACGGCCTTCGCCTGGCGGCTGGCTGTCGGCAAAAAGGTTGCTGGGTGGCGGCATGGGGGAGTGCTTTCGTTCAGGCGGGTTTGTGGTTGGCGCAGGGGCGGTGGCGGGGCCCTGGTATCGCACCGGGCGTCGCAAGGCCTGTCAGGCGGGCGCCACACTGGCGGGGGTTCTGCCGCCCGTGTTGCCCCTCGATGTCGCGAGCAAGGCGGGCAGCGGGTTGGCAGCGGTCGGTATCGCTGTGGTGACGGTTCCGGTGACTGCATCGGAAGCCGACACATGCATCAGCTCGGCCATGGCGCTGGCCGTGCGGTCCCAGGAGGTGCCGGCAATGATCCGGCCTGTTTCTGCAGCCTCGTGCGCCTGCTGGGCGGGCGTGCGCGCCAGGGCTTTTTCGCAGGCGGCGATGAAGGCGTCTGCCGTGTCGGCAATGGCCACGATGCCGCTGTAGGGCGTGACCACATCCCGGATGGGCGTGCTCACCACCGGCTTGCCGGCGGCCAGGTATTCCAGCGTCTTGGTGGGGCTGATGAAGCGCGTGGATTCGTTCAGCGCAAACGGCATGAGGCACACGTCCCAGCCGGCGATCAGGTCGGGCAGGTCGGCATAGTCGCGCTGGCCCAGCCAGTGCAGGTTGGGGCGCTGGGGCAGGCTGGCCGGGTCGATCTTGACGACGGGGCCCACCATCACCACCTGCCAGTCAGCGCGTGCATCGGCCATGGCGGCCACCAGGGGCAGGTCGATGCGCTCGTCGATCACGCCGAAGTAGCCCAGCCGTGGGCCGGGGATGTGGGCCTGCGCGCTGTCGTCCACGTTGCCCGTCGCTGCCCGCGCGTAGTGCGCCGCATCCACACTGCTGGGAAAGCAGTGCACATGCGGGTGTCGGTGGCGCTTGGCTTCGTACAGGCTGTGGCCGCCGGTGAAGACCAGGTCGGCCATCTGAAGCAGTGCCTGTTCGCGCTCGATCATCTGCGCGGGCGCATTGCGAAAGGCCGACAGCTCGTCCATGCAGTCGTACACCACGCCGCCGGGGTGCAGGTCGGCAGCGACCGGCAGTGCCATGGGTGTGTAGAACCATAGCCAGTAGTCGTGAATGCCTTGCTCGCGCAGGTAGCCTTTGAGCATGTGGCGCAGGGCGGGCACATGGTCGTCATGGAACCCCGGCGCATGCCCTGGCAAGTGGGGACGCAGCACTTCCACGCCCTCGCAGGGGTGCATGCGCTCCAGCACGGGGCGGGTGGCATTCAGGATGGGTTCCTCCACAAAGATGACCGGCTGGTGCTTGGCCAGCCTGGAAAGCAGCTGCTGCGGACGCTGGTAGACAAAGTCCCAGCGAAGATGTGAAAACACGATGAGAGTGGTCATGGCGGTGGTCCTGGTGGTGGGATGTGGGAAATGGGGTGGTAATGCGGCCGGGGCTGGCAGAACCTGCATCCAGTGGCGCAGCCGGTGGGCCAGGGGCGTATGCAAAACGCGCGTGGGCGGCTGCTGTGTGCCATCCGGGGCCTGCGGCGCTTGCGTGAGGTCCCACAGGCCGCTACGGTGCCAATGGGCGGGTTCTTCCCAGTCGGGCCGGTCGATCAATGGGTACAGGCAGATACCTTCCAGCGGCACGCCGCGAGCCAGGCAGCGCTGCGTTGCGCGGGCCACGTCATCCAGCCATAAAGCGCGGCCAGCACCCACATGCCCGGTTTCAGAAATGATCAGGGGCCGTCCATAGCGCTCCCAGGCGTTGGCCAGCAGGTCTTCCAGCGGACGGCGCCGCGGGTCGGCGGTATGCCAGGGCAGGGGCTCCTGCGTGGGGTGCAGCCACTGATTGCCGTGGTAGTAGTTCACGCCCACGATGTCGAGGTAGCGCGCTTTGCCCCCCAGCCCGGGTTCGAGGTCGCCGCGCAGCATGTCCCAGGCCTGGAACTGCGCCAGGCGCACTGCGTCAGCCTCGGCGCAAAGGGCGGGGTCTTCGGGTGTGGCTGGCGCCACATGGATCAGCGGGTCGGTGTGCAACATGCGCGCCTGCGGCTCGGTGGCCCAGAGCGCATCGCACCCCCGCAGCACGGCGCCCACCAGATGGCACTTGATGTCGTAGGCGCGCGCAGGGGAGTGCGGTACGTACGGATGCATGAGATGCGTGCAGCCCGCAGCCCAGCTCAGAAACGAGATTTCGTTGACCGGCTGGTACACCGTGGGCCGGTCGGTGCTTCCGCTCAGCACGCGCGCGACAGCATTGCAAAAATCGGCAAAAGCTTCGGCAAGGTTTTCCGATTCGAAACCGAGGCCCTCGGGAAGGCCGTAGTGGTGGAGTGTCCAGATGACCTGGATGCCGTGGCGCTGCGCCACCTCGGCAATGCGGCGCACATGGCGCAGGTCGGTCTGGCCGCATCGGGTGGTGGACAGCCGCCACCCGATGCTTTCGCGCACGGTGCGGATGCCGACGGCCGCTAGCCGCGCGTAGTCGGCATCCAGCGCGCCGGGCGACCAGTGGCCGTTGCTGTGGTTCAGGTGCAGCGGCGTACCGTGGCTGTTGATGTGGTCAGAGCCTTCGAATCCGCCCATCCAGAAGGACTGAAAAATGCCCCCGGCCTGGGCGTGCGGATCGTGCCTGTGCCGCGCGGCTACGGAGTCAGGTGCGAAGGAAGGTGGCATGCGGCAGGATGTGGAGACGGAGGCGTTGTCTCTCATCCATGGCAATCGGCATGCCCGACCGTCGCCGCCCGGCCCTTGGTGGGCCGTGTCGGACTTTCCTGCCTACCCCAGCCGCTGAAACGTCAGCCTGAACTCCACACCATCGCCCGTGTTGCGCGCATGGACGGTGCCACCCATCTTGGTCATGTAGGTGCGCGCTACAAAAAGCCCCTGACCGCGGTGGCTGGCCTGGCCGTCGGCTGGCGCGCTGCCCGGGTCCGATACCCCCAGCTCGAAGATCTGATCGAGCAGCGCCGGCTCGATGGTGGAACCGAGGTTGTGGATGGTGGCGCAAGCAGTGGACTCCGACGCGGTGAGGCCCAGCGTGATCGGGGTGCCTGCGGGGCGATACCGGTCGGCGTTGCGCAGGATGTGGGTGACCACGTCCTCCAGCGCGAATTCGTCGGCGCGCACGATGACCGCCGATGCGGTACCGCTGTACACCACATCGGCGATGCCAGCGAAATGCGCGTTGCCTGCCACGTGGCGCAAAAAGTCGTTCAGGTCCAACCGGCCCTGGGGCATATCTGCCGCCTGCAGGGCCTCGGCTGGTGACGCCGTGCCATACAGCACATGTACCGCCTGCTGCATGCGCTGCACATAGCGGTGGCCGGGGTCGTCCGGTCCGTGCAGCACCATCAGCGACTGCAGGGGCGACATGATCTCGTGGCCCACCGCGTGCCACATGTCGCGTTCCTGCCCGGCGCGTAGTTGCTCGCGGTGCATATCGTCCTTCACGCGCTGCAGCAGGTCGGCCAGGCCGCCCGCCAGAATGCCAAGCTCGTCCGAACCCCGCAGGTCCGATACGTCCAGGTCGCCCAGGCGCGGGCCGGTGTGCCCGGGCTGCACGTTGTACGACACGGCCGCGGCTCGCCGCGTCAGTGCTGTCACGCGGCGGATCAGCCCCACCTCGATCACCAGCCACGCCAGCCCGATGGCCCCGAGCATGGCCCCCAGGTACCACGACAGGCGCGTAGCCACCGCGGCCAGCCCCAGCTCCACGCCGCGCAGGTGGCCGGTGAAAGCCACGGTGTAGGTGCCGGTTGGCGTTTCCAGCAGCTCCTGCCTGGTCGGCGCCGGCGCAGGGGTGGCAGCCGGGCCCACGCCCGCGGCCTCCAGCGGCAGCCAGCGGATGAGGCGCAGCAGCCAGGGGGCTGAAGGCTCGGCCTGCACCTCCAGGCCCTTCAGGGTGACGGGGCCGGTACCGCCACCGCCAACCTTGTCGACCTGCACACGCTCCCCCGGCAGCAGGCTGCGCGAGAGGTCTGCCAGCGACGACGCCAGCTGGGCACCGGGCGCATTGCTGTCAAACAGGGGCTTTGCTTCTTCGCCAGGCGGCAGCATTTCCACACGCAGCCGCATGCTGGCCAGGTCGGCCGGTGGCCAGACGATGCGCTCGTCCCTGCGGAACAGCGCCTCCCGGAAAAGCTCCACGGGCAGGCGGATCGAGTAGTGGGTGCGGCGCTGGCACGTCGCGGCAGCGGCTGTTTCGCCTGCCGTATTGCTGCCAGCCATCGCGGGCGGCACATCGCGGCAGGGGCCGCTCTGCCAGAGCCATCCGCGGAAGTCGCGCACGGGCCGCGCACGCGCGTCCAGCTCTGGCGTGCCGTTGTCGACAAAGCCCGTGAGCCTGCCCCGCACGCCTGCGCTGCCCGCAGGGGGCAGCGCTTCGTAAGGGGCAATCCAGCGGTAGCTGGTGCCGCGCATGTCCAGCGCAATGCGTGCACGGTGCGCGTCTGACGGCACCAGCGCGCCGCGTTCGCGGGGCGTCAGTTCGCCAGCGTAGAAGCTCCCCACCAGGTAGATGAAGCCGCCAGCGTACGGGTTGTTGCCGATCGCGGCGCATACCGAAGCACCATCCAGATACCGCACCGAGCAACCCGCCATCTCCACCGCCTGCTGGGACTTTTGCGGGTCGTCGAAATCAATCGCAGCAAAGGGCAGCAGCAGCGGCGCCAGCGGCGTCACGGCCTGCTCCAGGTGCCCGGCGTTGAGGAGCGCGAGCTGGCCGGATGGGTGGCGCAGCCGTGCCATCACTTCTGCCTGGCTGCGTGCAAAGCCATGCTGATACGCCTGCCACGCGCGGTCTTTCTCGTCCTTGAGCACCACCACGGCCAACGCCACGGTAGCCAGGGCCAGCAGCACGAAAACCCCGCGCACCAGAATGCGCAGGCGGAACGCGGGCAGGCCCAGCCGGGGGATGTCGAGTGCCGGGGGGAGCAGGCGTTTCATTGGGGCAGTACGTGGTGCAAGCGCGTCACACAGACCGTTCGAATCGGGCGCGCGAGCCCACTCAAACGCGTGGTCATCGGCCTGTCCACCGAAAACCGCGCATGGGCACGTTCTCGATGCCTTCGAATCCCGGGTCTACCTCGCGCAGCGCTTCCCGGATGGTGCTCACGTGCTTGCGAACGTTGTCGCGGTTGCGTCCGCTTTTGACCACTTCGAACAGGTCATCGTACGAAACCACTTCGCCGCTGCGCTGGTGCAGTGTCGCCAGGATGCGCTGGGCCGTCAGCGGCAGGTTGATGCGCTCGCCGCGCCAGGTGGGCGTGCGCTGCCACAGCGGGTCCAGCACCAGGGCATCGCCGGGCGCTGGTGCAGCCGATGGAGCGGCAGCCGGCGCCGCACGCTGCGTGGTGCGCAGGATGTCGAGAAAGGTCTCGATGAAATCAGCCTCTTCAAACGTGGTTTTCTGCAGGTAGTCCCACGCATCGAGCGCCTTCATGATGCTGCGGTAGATGGCCGCTGGCATGGCCGACACCACCAGCACCGGCGTGCCATGCCCGAGCTTGTTGATCGCGTTGATCAGCGCGACGCCCGCGTGGCGTTCGCGGCCCAGTTCGATGTCCAGCACCACGGCGTCATAGCGCTCGCGTGCCAGGGCGGCCTCGGCCTCGTCACGCGTGAACCACTGGTCGATGACGATGCCGCTTTTGGCGCTGCGTATCCACCCGGCCAGCTGGTTGCTGGTGGGCAGGTCATCTTCGATCACGGCGATGCGGGTCATGGGCAGCGGGGCAGTGGTGTGGGTCGCTGGATTATCCCGGTCACCCATCCGGTGCGGTGTGAGTTTTTCTTCCGCTGCCGGAAGGCTTGCCCCGTGGTGTGACGGGAGTGGGTGTGGCGCTGCGTTGTTGCTTCCGCGGCGGATTCGAACAATCGGTCCTCAATGAGCCACCCAAGGCGGCGGCTCAGAAACCGACAACAACACCAAACCCAACCGAGAGAGAACCACACCATGAAAGCCACCTGGAACCGCATCGTGAAGACCCTGAAGGGCCGCTCTTCCAGTCCTTTGCCGCAAGCGGATGCAGAGCCCGTGCCGGACGCAGGGCTACAGGACGGTATGCGAGCCGAAGTGCGCGATACCCAAGCCTGCGGTATCGAAGCGCCGCCGCGCCTGAACTGGGCTTACCTGCTGCCCACCGCATCCACCGTGCGCTGGCTGGTGGCCGGTACCGTGGTGGCTGCTGCAGGCCTGATGGTGTATCGCAACCCGCCCGTGCAGCACCTGGCGCAAGGCGATCTGGGCGTGCGGCTGAACCAGTTCACCGGTGCGGTGAGCCTGTGGCGCGATGGCAGCGTGTGGGTGGTGCCCGGCCTGCACACGATGCGGCTGTTCTCCCTGCGTGACCAGAGCTACCGACCAGAGGCCATGCGCCAGGCCACAGGCAGCGCGCCACTGCAGTCGGTGGAAGGCCTCTCGCTGGGGCTGGACCTGAGCGTGCGCTATGCCCTCGACCCCGCCTCGCCCGCCGTCAAGGCTGGCAACCTGCCCGACAATGTGGCCGGAGACATCGTGGAGCCCGCTGTGCAGGGCCTGGTTTACAAGGTGTTTGCCCGCTATACGGTGCGCGAGATCTTCTCGTCCAGGCGTGCCGAGATTGCCCAGATCATCGAGACCGAATTGCGTGCCCGCCTGGCGGCCGATGGCGTCACCCTGCGCAGCCTCCAGATTGGCAAGGTGGACCTGCCCGCTGAATACCGCCGGGGCATGGACAGCCTGCTGGCCGAAGAGCTGGCGTCCGAGAAGATGCGTTACACGCTGGATCTCAAGGACAAGCGCGTGAAGGAGACGGAGCTCGATGCCAGCGCTGACAAGGTGCGCCGCGAGGTGGCTGCCGAGGCCGCGGCCCGCGAGCAGGTGATTGCCGCCAAGGCGCAGGAGGAAGCCATGAAGCACGTGCTGCCCTTCAAGCAGCGCCAGATCGAGCAGCGCCAGCTGGAGGCCGAAGCGGAGAAGGTCTCGCGTATCAAGGCTGCCGAGGGCAACGCCCAGGCCCGCCGCATCGAAGCCAACGGCGAAGCCGATGCCCGCCAGAAGCTGGCCGAGGCCGAGGCCTACCGCATGGACCGCATCGGCAAGGTCAACGCCGAGCAGATGGCGCGCGAAGGCGCGCTGGTGACAAAACACCCCCTGCTCATCCAGAAGACGCTGGCCGACAAGCTCTCGGACAAGATCCAGGTCATCATCGCGCCGCCGCCGACCAACGGCGACTTCATTGGTGCCGCACTGCTGGGCGGCAACCGCCATGCCGGTGCTGCGCCAGCCGCGGCCATGACCGATGACAGCGCTGCAGCCACGACCTCGGAGCAGTGAACATGGACACCACTGTTGCAACCCTGGTGCTCGCTGTGGCGAGCGCAGCCCTCACGGTGGCTGCCGAAGCCGCGCCCCTTCCTCCGGCGGCCAGCCTCGGAAGTGCCATCGTCGTGCAGCACCAGGCCAGCCTGCGTGCTGCCCCGCGCGACGGCGCCCAGCAGCAGGCCAGCCTGTGGCAGGGCGAGGTGCTGGAAGTGCGGGGCGAGCGCCTGGACTACCTGCAGGTGTGGGACCACAAGCGCGAGCGCGGCGGTTTTATCCGCGCAGCGGATGTGCGTCGTGTGGCACTTATGGAAGCCGAGGCGCCCGCGCTGCTGGCCGTGATGCGCTTTGTGCAGGAGACGCCCGGTGCCGAGGCGCTGGGCATCGGCCTTGCGGCCGCATACCTGCAGTCGGCCCCTGCAAAGGTGCTCGCGGGCGAGGAGGGCGCGCAGGCTTTCGATGCGCTGGGCACCTTTGCCGACCGGCTGGCGCGCCGTGCCTCGGTAGCGGTGCCCGGCAAGGCCTCGGGCGCCACGCTGTCGGCCCATCTGGATGTGGCCAGCGGCTATGGCGTGCGCTTTGCCACATACGAAGCCGAGGGCCGCATGCAGGTTTGCTACGAGGGCGAGGCCTTTCGCCGCCTGCTGGCCATGCCGGTGGCCGATGCCGGGCAGCGCGCCCGCGCCGCCCTGGCGCTCACCCGCCCCGAGTGCATCAACCCCGACCTGCCTGCCCACGAACGCGCCAAGGTCATCACCTGGCAGGCCGACGTGCTGGAGCGGGTGGACGTGGCAGGCCTGCCCGGTTACCTGCGCAACCGTGTACAGATGCGCCGCGCCAGCGTGTGGGGTGCCATGGCCTTCCAGCAGGCCCGCAAGAGCGCATCCGACCCCGCCGTGGCCGCTGCCGCCGCGCGAGCCCTGACGGAGTTCAGTGGCGTGAGCAAGGCCGACCTGCCGGATGAAGACCAGAGCGCCTACAACGACGCCGCCATGCGCGTGAGCGCCGTGCGCTGGGCTTTGGTTCCGGCAGCGCCAGCGGCGTCGATAGCAGGGGCGCGCCCCACGGTGCTGACCGAGCCCGGCGCACCGGGTGAAACCTGTGTACTGTTGGTGGATGCCCAGCACGGCGCCAGCGCGCCGCTGCTGCGCCGCTGCAGCTATGGCGTGGTGTGGGCGGCATCGGCCACCACCAACCGCGAAGGCTCGGCCGTGGCGCTGGCGGTGCAGCCGCTGGAAGGCTGGCGCGAGCTGTGGGTGCTGCGCAAGACGGCGGGCGGCTGGCTGGCCGATGTGTTGCCACCCGCCGCCGCCACGCCCGAAACCGGTGTGGCCGAGTGGGCTGGCTGGGTGCCTGGCGGGCAGCAGATGCTGGTGGCCCGCGAAGCCCGGGGCCAGGGCCGCTACCGCAAGAGCTTTGAGGTGGTGCGGCTGGAGGGCCTGGCCACCGAGCGGGTCACGGGCGATGTGGCGGCGCTGCCCCTGTTCCAGCGCTGGCAGGACCCGGCGTGGAAGCGGCAGACGCTGAGCCTGCGCTGAAGGAACATCGCTCGGGTTGGACCATGGCCGTGCGTGCGCGCGGCTACACTCGGCCGCCTTTTCTACGCAGCATTTCTCAGAGCCCCGACATGACAACATCCACCGAACTGACCTCCCTGCTGTCCCGTGTGGATGCCGTCATCGTGGACCTGGACGGCACCATGGTCGACACCATGGGTGACTTCAGCGCGGCCCTCAACCGCATGCTGGGTGAACTGGCGCTGCCCGGCATTGCCGCGGCAGAGGTCGAGCGCATGGTCGGCAAAGGGTCCGAGCACCTGATCAGATCCGTGCTCAATCACGTCTTGGTGCATGAATCCATTGCCGATATTGCTATCAAAACAGAAGCATTGTTCCCGGCGGCCTGGGCCAGCTACCAGCGCCACTATCTGGATATCAACGGCAGCTGCTCGGCGGTGTACCCCGGGGTGGTGCAGGGGCTGGATGCCTTGCGGGGTGCCGGCCTGCCGCTGGCGTGCCTGACCAACAAGCCCGTGGCGTTCGCGCTGCCGCTGTTGCAGGCCAAGGGGCTTGATGGCTATTTCAGCCAGGTGTTCGGTGGCGACAGCTTCGAGCGCAAGAAGCCCGACCCGCTGCCGCTCGTGCGCACCTGCGAGGCGCTGGGCACCGCACCTGCACGCACGCTGATGCTGGGCGACTCCAGCAACGACGCCCAGGCCGCCCGGGCCGCTGGCTGCCCCGTGGTGCTGGTCACCTACGGGTACAACCACGGGCAGCCCGTGCGTGGGGTCGACGCCGATGGATTCGTCGATTCGCTGGCAGAGTTGGCAGAGCTGGTGGCGTTACCGCGCCAGTAGGCGGGGCGCACCGGTACTGCCGCTGCGCGCATTGCCCAGCGAGGGCGTGTTGCGGGCTGACGGGCTCGCGCCGGCCATCGCATTGCTGCCGGTGGCCAGGCGAAACACCGCCACCGCCTCGACCAGTTGGGCGGCCTGCGATTTCAGGCTGTCGGCCGCGGCCGCGCTCTCTTCCACCAGGGCAGCGTTCTGCTGCGTGGTCTGGTCCATGTGGGTGATGGCCTCGGCCACCTGCGCCACACCCTGACTCTGCTCGCCGCTGGCGGCGCTGATCTCGCCCATGATGTCCGTCACGCGGCGGATCGAGCTCACCACTTCGCTCATGGTGACGCCGGCCTTGTCCACCAGCTGAGTGCCGCGCTCCACGCGCTCCACGCTGGCCATGATGAGACTCTTGATCTCCTTGGCGGCTTCGGCGCTGCGGCCGGCCAGGCTGCGCACTTCGCTGGCCACCACCGCAAAGCCACGGCCCTGCTCGCCCGCACGGGCGGCCTCCACGGCAGCGTTCAGCGCCAGGATGTTGGTCTGGAAGGCAATGCCGTCAATCACGCTGATGATGTCGGCAATCTTGTTGCTGCTGGCGTTGATGCCCTTCATGGTCTCGACCACCTCGGCCACCACATCGCCGCCCTGCACCGCAACGCTGGACGCTGTCATGGCCAGCTGGTTGGCCGTGCGCGCGTTGTCGGCGTTCAGGCGCACGGTAGAGCCCAGTTCCTCCATGGATGCGGCGGTTTCTTCCAGTGCGCCAGCCTGCTGTTCGGTACGGGCCGACAGGTCGTTGTTGCCCGAGGCAATCTCGGCGCTGGCGGCGGCCACGCCTTCGGCCCCCAGGCGCACGTTGCCCACGATGTTGGCCAGGCGCTGCTGCATGGCGGCCAGGGCCTGCAGCAATTGTGCGGCCTCGTCGGTACCCTGCACCGCAATCGGGTGGGTCAGGTCACCGTCGGCAATGCGTTCTGCAGCCTGCTTGCCCTGCAGCACCGGCTGCACGATGGAGCGTGTCACCATCCACGCCAGCAGCGCCCCCAGTGCCACCGCCACCAGCGTCGCAATGCCCAGCAGCATCCGGCTGCCCTGGGCCAGCGACGAGGCTTCCTGCTGGCCCTGCGCCAGCTGCGCGGCCATGGTGCCCCGCAGCACATCCAGAGACTGCAGGTACTGGTCGGCCAATGGGCGCAGGTCCTTGTCCACCATGGTCGGCACATTGGGTTCGCCGCCGCGGTGCAACTCGCGGATCTCGGCCACCTTGTCGTCGTAGGCCTTGCTGGCCTGCGCGATGGCGGCCAGCTGGCTGCGGGCCTTGTCGCTTTGCACCAGGGCCTCGATGCGCTTCACCTTCTCCTGTGTCTTCTTGGCTGTGGCCTGTGTGTCGGTGGTAAGTTTTTCCATGTAGGCCGGATCGATGGCCTTGAGGAAGGCTTCGGTACGCACCCAGTTCAGACGGATGTCCGACGCCCAGTCTTCCACCAGCGTCTGCTGCTCAATCTCCTGCGTCGCCACGCGCTCGCTTGCGGCCTGCAGGTTGCCAATGCGCCATATCCCGGTGATGGCGATCAACACGGTGATGAGCAGGATGATGACAAAGGAAATGCCGAGGCGCAGGCCCACGGAAAGGCGGCTGATATGCATGGTGTGAAGCGCGGTAAGCGGTCTGGGAAGCGGTTACAAAAACGAGGGAGCAGACGGCTCGCTTGGCTGCGCGGATAACGCATTCAATGCCGTGGCAACTGTGCAGCGGTGCTGGCACAGTGCCTTTTCGGAAGCTTAGGGTGGGCAGGTGCCGCAGGCTGTCCGTGCGGCGACAGCAGCGCCCGGCGCTGGTCGCCGGGCACGGTCGCAGGCGGGGCAACGCTCAGGCCGGCTTGCCCAGCATGGCGTCCTTAAGCTTCCAGTCGGCGGGCGCGTTGCCCAGCCAGATCCCCAGCAGCGCGTTGAAAAACTCGGGTTCCTTGAAGGGCTCGCCCTGCGGCTTGCCCTTGACGGTGATGATGGTGCCGGTGCCGGGCACCCAGTCAATCATGAACTGATCGCCTGCGGCCAGTTTCTTGTGGTCCGAGAAGATCTGGCTCATCCGCAGCACGCCCGGGATGAGTTTGGAGAATGCTGCCCGGTCCATGTTGTCCTCCATGCCGCGCGAAAACAGCTTGCCCAGCTCGGTCGAATCGATCTCGCGCAGCATGGTGATGCTGAGGCGCTTGGGTCCCCTGAGCGCCATCACCTCGGCGGTGGTGCCGGCTTTCTTTTCCAGGTACAGCCCGGCGGTGTAGACCTTGAACACCGCCTTGTAGCGCACGCCCGCGCCGTTGAGCTGCAGGGTGGAGTCAGCCACCTGCAGGGTTTCGGCGTACTTCACATCCGCCACGGTCATGGGTTGCGCCAGGGCCCCGGTGGCCAGCAGGCAGGCACCGGCCAGCAAGACGCTTCGCTGGATGAGGTTCATTGGAAGGCTCCTGATAAAAAAGAACGGTCGTGCGTTTCTGATTGTTAACTCAACCCGACGTGCTCGCAACAGGGTTTTCGAGGGTTTTGTCCCCACGGAGGGTCCGGGATGTGCGGGACCCGGTCGCGGCTTGCTGCAGATCAAGGGCGCCGGGGTGCGGTTGGTTGACTGCGCGACGCTGGCCCTGCGGTGCCCCGGGCAAGCTTTGCTACACTTTGCCCCCATGTTCATTCACCACGTGTTCATCACAGGTTGCAGCGACCGGGGAGCCTGGCCCTGGCGGTCGCCTGTCGCTTTGAACACCTGATGGCACCGGGGCCGGCAACGCCCCAGCGTGCACCACCCGTGGCCTCCTCCCTCGTTGATGCGGAGAGGCCGATTGAATGGACCGCAGCGCCCCTGATCCACTGCACAGGGATGCGCGTTGCGACAGCTGGGAGCTATCCCCGTGATCACAGAACTTGAATTCAAAAGCCTGGCCGGCGAAGGCTACAACCGCATTCCGCTGATGGCCGAGGCCTTTGCGGACCTGGAAACCCCGCTTTCGCTGTACCTGAAGCTGGCGCACACCAAGGACGGCGGCAAGCACAGCTTCCTGCTGGAATCCGTGGTGGGCGGCGAGCGCTTCGGGCGCTACAGCTTCATCGGTCTTCCCGCACGCACCCTGCTGCGCGCCAGCGGCTTTGGCGCTGCGGCGCGCACCGAGGTCGTCACCGACGGCCAGGTGGTCGAAACCGACGAGGGCAATCCGCTGGACTTCATCGAGGCGTACCAGAAGCGCTTCAAGGTGGCCTTGCGCCCCGGCCTGCCGCGCTTTTGCGGAGGCCTGGCAGGCTACTTCGGCTACGACGCGGTGCGCTACATCGAGAAAAAGCTGGAGGCCACCTGCCCGCCCGACACCCTGGGCTGCCCCGACATCCTGCTGCTGCAGTGCGAGGAACTGGCGGTCATCGACAACCTGTCGGGCAAGCTCTACCTCATCGTCTACGCCGACCCGGCCCAGCCCGAGGCCTACGCGAAAGCCAAGAAGCGCCTGCGCGACCTGAAGGACCAGCTGAAATACTCGGTCAGTGCGCCCGTGGTCAAGGCCACCGAAAGCCACCCCGCCCAGCGCGACTTTGCCAAGGCCGACTACCTGGCCGCCGTAGACCGCGCCAAAGAGCTGATTGCCGCGGGTGACTTCATGCAGGTCCAGGTAGGCCAGCGCATCCACAAGCGCTACACCGAATCGCCGCTGTCGCTGTACCGCGCGCTGCGTTCGCTGAACCCATCGCCGTACATGTACTTCTACGACTTTGGCGACTTCCATGTGGTGGGCGCCAGCCCCGAAATTCTGGTGCGGCAGGAGAAGACCGACGAAGGCACCAAGGTCACCATCCGCCCGCTGGCCGGCACCCGCCCGCGCGGGGCGACGCCCGAGAAGGACAAGGCCACCGAGGTCGAACTCATCAACGACCCCAAGGAACGCGCCGAGCACGTGATGCTGATCGACCTGGCGCGCAACGACATCGGCCGCATCGCCAAGACTGGTACCGTGAAAGTGACCGAAGCGTTTGCGGTGGAGCGCTACAGCCATGTGATGCACATCGTGAGCAATGTGGAAGGCATCCTGCACGACGGCATGACCAGCATGGACGTGCTCAAGGCCACCTTCCCCGCGGGCACGCTGACGGGCGCGCCCAAGGTGCATGCGATGGAGCTCATCGACCAGCTAGAACCCACCAAACGCGGCTTGTACGGCGGCGCCTGTGGCTACCTGAGCTACGCGGGCGACATGGATGTGGCCATTGCCATCCGCACCGGCATCATCAAGAACGGCACGCTCTATGTGCAGGCGGCTGCCGGTGTGGTGGCCGATTCGGTGCCCGAGCTGGAGTGGAAGGAAACCGAACACAAGGCCCGCGCCCTGCTGCGCGCCGCCGAGCTGGTGGAGGAGGGCCTGGAATGACGGACCACCGCACCCCCGCCATCGACCTCGTGCAGCCCTGCACCACCATGGCCGATGTGCGCCGCCACATCGATGCGCTGGACGACATCCTCGTGCCGCTGCTGGTGCAGCGCACCGGCTACATGACGCAGGCCGCGCGCATCAAGCCCAGCCCATCGCTGGTGCGCGACGAAGCGCGTATCGAAGCCATTGTGCAGCGCGTGCGCGCGGCCGCCGCCGCCCATGGTGGCCAGCCCGATGTGGTCGAAGCCATGTACCGCAGCCTGATGGAGCATTCCATCGCCTATGAACACCGCGAGTTCGCGCGCCTGCGCGCAGGGCAGGCCGATGCCGCCCAGAACCCGCCAGCGGCCCGTGACGCCGCAGGGAGCGCCGCATGAAACTCTTGATGGTCGACAACTACGACAGCTTCACCTACAACATCGTCCAGTACTTCGGCGAGCTGGGCGCCGATGTGGAGGTGTTCCGCAACGACGAGATCACCGTGGCCCAGATCGAGGCGCGCCTGACGGCCGGGCAGCTGGACCGCCTGGTCATTTCGCCCGGCCCCTGCTCGCCGGCCGAGGCGGGCATCTCGGTGGCCGCGATAAAGCACTTTGCGGGCAAGCTGCCCATCCTGGGCGTGTGCCTGGGCCACCAGGCCATCGGCGCAGCCTTTGGCGGCAACATCATCCGCGCGCAGGAGCTGATGCACGGCAAGACCAGCGTCATCACCACCACCCAAAAGGGCGTATTTGCGGGGCTGCCCGAGCAGTTCACCGTCAACCGCTACCACTCGCTGGCCATCGAGCGCGCCACTTGCCCGGATGTGCTGGAGGTGACGGCGTGGACCGATGACGGCGAGATCATGGGTGTGCGCCACAAGACGCTGGCGATTGAAGGCGTGCAGTTCCACCCCGAGAGCATCCTCACCGAACACGGCCACGCCATGCTCAAGAACTTTCTGGAGCTGCGCGCGTGAACTTCATCGACAGCCACCAGCTGGTGATGTTCATCGCCGCAGGCTGGCTGCTGAACCTCACGCCCGGCCCGGATGTGCTCTACATCGTCACCAACGCGCTGCGCTCCGGCACGCGCGCGGGCATCGTGGCGGGGCTGGGCATCACGGCCGGGTGCTTTGTGCACATCTTTGCCGCGGCCGTGGGTGTGGGCGCGTTGCTGGCCACTTCGGCCACGGCGTTCACGGTACTCAAGTGGATCGGCGCGGCGTACCTGATGTGGATGGGTGTGCGCATGCTGCTGGCAAAGCCCGGAGCCGATGGGGGCAACAGTGCAGCGCTGGCGGCTGCGCAGGCGGCCCCTGCGCCGCACACGCCGCTGCGCAAGGTGTTCCTGGGGGGCTTCTGGACCAATGTGCTCAACCCCAAGGTCGCCATCTTCTTCCTGGCCTTTGTGCCGCAGTTCATCGCGCCCGGTGCGGACAACAAGGCGCTGGCCTTTGTGCTGCTGGGCGTGCTGTTCAACATCAACGCCATTCCCGTGAATATGGGCTGGGCGCTGGCCGCGTCGTGGATGGCGCGGCGCGCTGCCGTCATCCAGCGCGGCATGCACTGGCTGGACCGCGTGGCGGGCGCCATGTTCATCGGCTTCGGACTCAAGCTGGCCCTCACAGACCAGCCCACCGTTTAAAAAATCAGGAGACTGTTTCCATGCCCATCACCGCCCAGGAAGCGCTGCAGCGCACCATCGAGCACCGCGAAATCTTCCACGACGAGATGCTGCACCTGATGCGCCTCATCATGCAGGGCGAGCTGTCGCCCGTGATGACGGCGGCCATCATCACCGGCCTGCGCGTGAAGAAGGAAACCATTGGCGAGATCACCGCCGCCGCGCAGGTGATGCGCGAGTTCAGCACCAAGGTCCACGTACCGGACAGCAAGCACCTGGTGGACATCGTGGGCACCGGTGGCGATGGCGCCAACACCTTCAACATCTCCACCTGCTCGATGTTCGTGGCCGCCGCAGCGGGCGCCAAGGTCAGCAAGCACGGCGGTCGTGGTGTGTCGAGCAAAAGCGGCAGCGCCGACGTGATGGAAGCCCTGGGCATCCACATCAACCTCAAGCCCGAGCAGATCGCTCAGTGCATCGCAGAGGTCGGCATCGGTTTCATGTTCGCGCCCAACCACCACCCGGCCATGAAGAACGTGGCCCCGGTGCGCAAGGAACTCGGCGTGCGCACCATCTTCAACATCCTGGGCCCCCTGACCAACCCTGCGGGCGCGCCCAACATCCTGATGGGCGTTTTCCACCCCGACCTCGTGGGCATCCAGGTGCGCGCGCTGCAGCGCCTGGGCGCAGAGCACGCGCTGGTGGTCTATGGCCGCGACGGAATGGACGAAGTGAGCCTGGGCGCCGCCACGCTGGTGGGCGAGCTGAAAAACGGCCAGATCACCGAATATGAAATCCACCCGGAAGACTTTGGGCTGGCCATGTCCAGCAACCGCGCGCTCAAGGTCGAGACGCCCGAGCAGTCGCGCGAGATGCTGATCGGCGTGCTCAAGGGCGAGCCCGGCGCGGCGCAGGACATCGTGTGCCTGAACGCGGGCGTGGCGCTGTATGCGGCCAATGTGGTCGATTCGATCCCGGACGGCATTGCCAAGGCGCGTGCCGCCATTGCATCGGGTGCAGCATTGGCCAGGCTGGAGCAGCTGGTCACGCGTACGCATGCACTCGCTGGCGCTGCTGCGTGAACCCAACAACCAACCAGGTTTTCCCATGAGTGACATCCTCAACAAAATCGTCGCCGTCAAGCACGAAGAAGTGGCCGCCGCCCAAAAGCGCCTGTCGCTGCCGGCCATGCGTGCCGATGCCGAAAGCCGTGTGCTCACGCGCGACTTTGAAGGCGCCATGCGCGCCAAGATCGCCAAGGGCCAGGCGGCGGTGATTGCCGAGATCAAGAAGGCCAGCCCCAGCAAGGGCGTGCTGCGCGCCGACTTCGAGCCCGCCGACATCGCGCAGAGCTACATGGAAGGCGATGGCAAGGTCAGCGCGGCGTGCCTGTCGGTGCTGACCGACCGGCAGTTCTTCCAGGGCCAGCCCGACTACCTCAAGCAGGCGCGGGCCAGCACCTTGCTGCCCGTGCTGCGCAAGGATTTCATGGTGGACGCGTATCAAGTTTATGAGTCGCGGGCCATGGGCGCCGACGCCATTTTGCTGATCGCCGCGTGCCTGGATGATGCGCAGATGGCCGACTTTGAAGCCATTGCGCGCAGCCTCGATATGGCCGTGCTGGTGGAAGTGCACGACCGGCCCGAGCTGGAGCGGGCCCTGAAGCTCAAGACCCCGCTGGTGGGCATCAACAACCGCAACCTGCGCACGTTTGACGTGACGCTGGACACCACGCTCGGCATGTTGAAGGACGTACCGGCTGACCGCCTGCTGGTCACCGAGTCGGGCATCCTGAAACCGCAGGATGTGAAGATCATGCGCGACGCCGGTGTGCACGCTTTCCTGGTGGGCGAGGCCTTCATGCGGGCAGATGACCCCGGGATGGCGCTGGCCCAGCTGTTCGCCTGAAACCACCCCCGGTATTGCTATTAAATTAATAGCTTTCAAGGCAAACAAATCAAGCGCCAGAGGCCATTTTGACCATAAACCCCGCTTCAGGAGCCGCCACGCAGCTTGCCAGCGCACACCCCGCCGACTGGCCGGTGGCGCAGGGCTGGCAGCCGCTGGTGGATGACTTCTTTGCCAGCGCCCGGGGGCAGGGGCTGCTGGCGTTCCTGCAATCGCGGCTCGATGCCGGGGCGGTCATCTTCCCGCCCCGCCCGCTGCGCGCGCTGGAGCTCACGCCGCCTGATGCCGTGCGCGTGGTCATCCTGGGGCAGGACCCGTACCATGGCCGCGGGCAGGCCGAGGGGCTGGCGTTCTCCGTCGCGCCCGGGGTGCAACTGCCGCCTTCGCTGCGCAACATCTTCAAGGAAATCCAGCGCGATCTGGGCACTGCGCCGCCAGCCTGGCCAGAGCCCGGCGGCAGCCTGGTGAAGTGGGCCAAAAACGGTGTGCTGCTGCTCAACACCGGCCTCACGGTGGAAGAGGGCCAGCCCGCCAGCCACGCAGGCAAGGGCTGGGAGCAGCTCACCGACGCTGTCATCCGCCAGGTGGCCGAGGGCCTGCGGCCCGTGGTGTTCATGCTGTGGGGCGCACACGCCCAGGGCAAGCGCGCGCTCATCCCGGCCGACCGCGGGCATCTGGTGCTCATGTCCAACCACCCCTCGCCGCTGTCGGCGCTGCGCCCACCCGTGCCTTTCATCGGCAACGGGCACTTTGGCAAGGCGCGCGAGTTCCGGGTCCAGCACGGGTACTGAACCGCTGTGCCCGGGTGCGTTCGTGTGCCAGCGCATGCAGGCAGGGGGTCTTTCACGCAAGGCGATGCCTTTCCATGACGGATGCAGAAATTGAAGAACGGATCTTTGCGCTGCTGGCGCGTCGCCAGCCCGGGGCGACCATCTGCCCGTCGGAAGTTGCCCGCGCGCTGGCGCCTTCGGGCGGCGCCTGGCGCGAGCACATGCCCCAGGTCCGGTACGTTGCCAACGCACTGGCGCAAAAGGGGCGCCTGCGCGTGACGCGCGGCGGTGTGCCGGTCGATGCGGCCACGCCTGGGGGGCCAATCCGCCTCGGCCTTCCCGGCTCGCAAGCCAGTCCATGATCCGGCCTCCAATGGCGGTGATGAAGGGCGCTGATCAAGGGCGGTAACGCCGGCGACGCGACGGGTGGTTCAGCGCGGCGGCACGACGGGCGCCAGAGCCCGTCGGGTATGCGCCTGGCGCGCTACCCGGGCGCCGGCAACCGTTCCTTGAGCAGTTCCAGAAATGCCTGCGCCGCCCGCGGCAGGCTGCGCCCGGCCAGGGTCTGCACCTCGATGTCCCGAAAATCCATGCCCTGGTCGCTGATGGGCCGCGCGGCAATGGCGCCTTCGGCCACCAGGTGGCGCACAGCGATCTCGCTGGCCACAGACAGCCCGCCGCCATGCAGCACAAAATGCACCACCGTCTTGGCATGGTTGCTGATGAGCACCGGCTGCAGCTGCAGGCCCTGCCGGCTGCAGGCAATGTCGATCATCTGGCGCACGGTGGTTTCAGGCGGGGGCAATGCCAGCGGGTGGCGGGCCAGGTCGGCCAGGGCCACGCCGGGGGCGGCGGCCAGCGGGTGGCCGGGCAGCATCAGCGCCAGCACCGGCGCGCTCTGGCGGTAGGCCACCGCAATGTCGCGCTGCGGCGCGCGGCTGAAGCACAGGCCGATGTCGGCCGCGCCGCTGCGCACTGCGTCGGGCACCTGCGCTGTGGGCAGCGATGCCACGGTGAACTGGATGCCCGCATGGCTGCGCTGGAACTCCACGCACAGGCGCGGCACCAGTTCGTTGGCAAACGCGTCGGATGTGGCCAGCCGCACCTGCCCGGCTCGCAGGCCCTGCAGCGCGCCGATCTCGCCCAGGGCACGCTCGGCGTCCAGCACGCCGCGGCGGGCATGCACCGCCAGGATCTCGCCCGCCGCGGTCAGCACCATGCCGCGCGGGTGGCGTTCGAACAGCGGGGTGCCCAGTTGCGCTTCCAGCCCGGCAATCTGGCGGCTCAGTGCCGACGCCGCCACGTGCAGCCGCGCCGATGCTTCGGTGAGCGAGCCACTCTCGGCCACTTCCAGAAAGTAGCGCAGGGCGGTGTCTTGCAGCAGGTGCGGGCGCATGGTTGGAGCCTGTTCAAAGAGAGGGGTGTTTGCCGTAAACAAGCATAAAGTATCGGCTGGTTTGCTGTAGCGGCAAAGCTGCTTGCCCAAACAGCGGTGGTCAGCGGGCCCCGGCCTTTCTAAGATGAAGCAGTGGGCCATCTACCTGTCCAGCTACCCATCGGCCCGCAGGCGCCACTGCGTCGGGGCGCCATCCGTTTCACCTTTTCAGGAGTGCTTTGTATGCGTCGTTTCTCATGGGGCCGCTGCGCCTTGGGCCTGGCCTGTCTGGTGTCCTGGGTGGCCGGTGCGCACGCGCAGGCCACCTGGCCCGATCGCCCCGTGCGCGTGATCGTGCCGTTTCCGGCCAGCGGCGCCACGGACCTGGTGGCGCGCACCGTCACGCAGCGCGTGGCGGCCGACCTGGGCCAGCAGATGGTGGTGGACAACAAGCCCGGCGCGGGCGGCACCATCGGCACGGCCGAGGCCGCCAAGGCCCCGGCGGATGGCTACACCCTGCTGCTGACCACCAGCAGCACGCACGCGATTTCGCCGCACCTGATGCCCCGCCTGGCGTACGACGCACGCAAGGACTTCACGCCTGTGGTGCACCTGGCCGACGCGCCCAGCGTGGTACTGGTCACCAACTCGCTCCCGGTCAAGACCATGGGCGAGCTGATCGCCTACGGCAAGGCCAACCCCGGCAAGCTCAACTACGCCACCAGCGGCAACGGCACCATCGTGCACCTGAACACCGCTGCGTTCATGGCGCAGGCGGGGGTGGACATGACACACATCCCCTACAAGGGCACGGCGCTGGCCATCCCCGACCTGATTGCCGGGCAGACGCAGGTGCTGTTTGATTCGCTGCCCACCGGCATGCCCCACGCCAAGGCAGGCCGCCTGCGCGCGCTCGCCGTCACCAGCGAAAAGCGCAGCGCGCTGGCGCCCGAACTGCCCACGCTGGCCGAATCGGGCCTGCCCGGCTATTCGTCGGTCACCTGGTTTGGCGTCTACCTGCCTGCCGGTGCACCGCCCGCGCTGGTCGAACGTGTGCATGCAGCGTTTTCCAAGGCCGTGCAGTCGCCCGACGTGGCTGCCAGCCTGGCCAAGCTGGGCGTGGAGCCAGCGGCGCCCAGCACCCCCACTCAGTTTGGTGCGATGGTGCAGGCAGACAGCAATCGCTGGGCGGGGGTCATCCGCCAGCACAAAATAAGTATTGATTAACCCCCCTGAGTCGCCTGCGGCGCCTTCCCCCCAGGGGGACGACACCCTCGGTGCGGGGCGGCCCTTCCTCGGTGTCTCTCGCATGCGGCCGCGCCAGGTTCAAGCAGTCCGCGCCTTGCGGGCGACAGATTGAGAACCCCATGAATACTTCCTGCCTCGACTGGTCCCTTCCCTACGCCTCCCACCGCAGCGCGGTGATGGGGCGCAATGTGGTGTCGGCCTCGCAGCCGCTGGCTGCGCAGGCGGGCTTGCGCATGCTGCTGGCGGGTGGCAATGCGGTGGATGCTGCCATTGCTGCCGCCATGGCGCTCACGGTGGTGGAGCCCACGGGCTGCGGCATTGGCAGCGACGGCTTTGCCATCGTTTGGGATGGCAAGGAATTGCACGGGCTGAACGCCTCGGGCCGCTCGCCCGCGGCGTGGACGCCGGAGTATTTCGAGAAGATCGGCGGCATCCCCGAGATAGGTTGGAACGCCGTCACGGTGCCGGGCGCGGTGTCGTCATGGGTGGCGCTTTCGAAACGGCTGGGCAAGCTGCCGTTCGCGCAGCTGGCGCAGCCTGCCATCGACTACGCGCGCAACGGTTTTCCCGTGTCGCCCACCATCGCGCGGCTGTGGGCGCTGGGCGCTGCCAAGCTGGGCGCACAGCCCGGGTTTGCCGAGTGCTTCATGCCCGGCGGGCGGGCACCGCAGGCGGGCGAGATCTTCCGCAGCGAGGGCCATGCGCGCACGCTGGAGCTGATTGCCGAAACCGAGGGCGAGGCGTTTTACCGCGGCGTGATCGCCGAGCGCATGGTGGCGCACGCGCAGGCCCACGGCGGTGCCATGACCATGGCGGACCTGGCCGCGCACCGGGCCGACTGGGTGGGCACCATCCACCAGCGCTTTGGCGATTCGGTGATCCACGAGATTCCGCCCAACGGCCAGGGCATCGCCGCGCTGATGGCGCTGGGCATGCTCGACGTGCATGGCATTGGCGCGCACCCGCTGGACAGCGTGGAAACGGTGCACGCCAGCATCGAGGCCATGAAGCTCGCGTTTGCCGACCTGCACCAGTACAACGCCGACATCGACGCCATGCACGTCACGCCCGCCGAGCTGCTGCATGCCGATTACATCAAGAGCCGTGCCGCGCTGATCGACCCCGAGCGCGCGGGCGACCCCGGCCACGGCGCGCCGCGCCCCGGCGGCACGGTGTACCTGGCAGCGGCCGACGCCAGCGGCATGATGGTGTCGTTCATCCAGTCCAATTACATGGGGTTTGGCTCGGGCGTGGTGGTGCCGGGCACGGGCATCAGCCTGCAAAACCGGGGCCACAACTTCAACCTGATTCCGGGTCACGCCAACCAGGTGGCACCGGGCAAGCGGCCCTCGCACACCATCATCCCGGCCTTTGCCATGCATGCGGACGGCACGCCGCAGATGGCATTTGGCGTGATGGGCGGCCCCATGCAGAGCCAAGGCCACACCCAGATGTCGCTGCGTGTGCTGCGCTACGGCCAGAACCCGCAGGCCGCGGTGGACGCGCCGCGCTGGCGCATCACCGGCGGCAAGGGTGTGGCGGTGGAGCCTGCCTTCGACCCCGCCGTGGTCGCCGCGCTGCGCGCGCGCGGGCATGAGGTGACGGTGGAAGAGGGCAACGGTGTGTTTGCCTTTGGCGGTGCGCAGCTGGTGCTGCGCCAGGGCGGGCACTACGTGGCAGGCTCTGACCCGCGCAAGGACGGACACGCCGTGGCGTACTGATGTGCTATTAAAACAATAGCTATTTAGGCAATTAAAACCTGGGCTTGAGGCCGGTTTGGCTCAAAAACCAGCTTGGGGGGCTGTTGGCACGCGCTCCAGCAGCATCGCATCGCCGTAGCTGAAGAACCGGTACTGCTGCGCAATCGCATGGCGGTACAGGCCCATGATGTGGGCATAGCCCGCGAAGGCGCTCACCAGCATCATCAGCGTGCTCTTGGGCAGGTGGAAGTTGGTGATGAGCAGGTCCACCACCTTGAAGCCAAAACCCGGCGTGATGAAGATGTTGGTGTCGCCCGTGGCCTGCCCCGACTGCGCCCACGACTCCAGCGTGCGCACGGTGGTGGTGCCCACCGCCACCACGCGGCCGCCGCGCTGGCGGCAGCGCTCCAGGGCGGCCAGGGTGGCCAGCGGCACCTCGTACCACTCGCTGTGCATCTGGTGCTCGGCCAGGTTCTCTGTTTTCACCGGCTGGAAGGTGCCCGCGCCCACATGCAGCGTGACGCTGGCGCGCTCCACACCCCGCGCAGCCAGTGCCGCCAGCACGCCGTCGTCAAAGTGCAGGGCGGCGGTGGGCGCGGCCACGGCGCCAGGCTTGCTGGCAAACACGGTCTGGTAGCGCTCGCTGTCTTCCGCTTCGTCGGGGTCATGGTCGGTGTTTTGCTGGCGCTCGATGTAGGGCGGCAGCGGCAGGTGGCCGTGGCGGTCCATCAGCTCCCACGGCGATTCGCCTGCGGGGCCGTGCAGCGCAAAACGGAACAGCGGGCCGTCTTCGGTAGGCCAGCGCGAGAGCAGCGTGGCGTCAAACCCGCCCGCATGGCGGCCGCCGGCCATGTGCACCGTGCTGCCGGGCAGGGGCTTCTTGCTGACCTTCATGTGGGCCACGACTTCGTTGCCCGTACCGCTTGCGGTACCTCCCGTGTCATTGCCGGCCTCGGCGGGCAGCACGCGTTCGATCAGCAGTTCCAGCTTGCCGCCGCTGGCCTTCTCGCCAAAGATGCGCGCCTTGACCACGCGGGTGTCGTTGAAGACCAGCAAGTCGCCCTCGCGCAGCAGGCCGGGCAGGTCGCGGAAGATGCGGTCCACCGGCTGCATGGCGCGGCCGTCGAGCAGGCGCGAGGCGCTGCGTTCGGCGGCAGGGTGCTGCGCAATGAGTTCGGGGGGCAGCGAGAAGTCGAAGTCGCTGAGGGTGAAGGGGCGCGCTGTGGGGGTAGCGGCGGGGGCGGCGGATGCGCCCGTAGAAAGGTCGGTCATGGTGCTTGAGGGCCGAACAGGCCCGTGCCAAGGGTTGCAGTAAAAAAGGACGGCGATTGTCCCACGGGCAGGGATGGCACTGCAGGCCACGTGCCCTGGGCGTCCCGACGGAAATATGGAGCCCGCAGCAGCGGGATCAGAGCGCCACGGGCGTCGGCACCTGCGCCAACAGCCGGCGCACATCGACCGCAGCCGCCAGCGATGTGCCGGGCGACTGCAGGGCTGCCGCCCCGGCGGCAATGCCCCAGCGCAGGGCCTCTGGCGGGGCGTCACCCCGGTCCAGCGCCCACACCAGCGCCGCCATAAAGCAGTCGCCCGCGCCCGTGGTGCCGTGCTGCGCGCCGGTGGGCAGGGCGGGCGCCTGCCATGTGCCTTCGCGCGTGGCCAGCAGCGCGCCCTGCTCGCCCAGCGACAGGGCCACCACCTCTGCCTGACCCTGCTGCACGAGCACCAGCGCAGCGCGGTGCCAGTCGGCGGGCTCGGTCAGCGGCTGCTGCAGCAGTTCGCGCAGTTCGCGCAGGCTGGGCTTGACCATCGCCACGCCCGCCTGCAGCGCGGCCGCAAGGGCGGGGCCGGACGTATCCAGTGCCAGGCGCACGCCCTGGCGGCGCGCGGTGCGGGCCAGATCGGCATAGGTGGTGTCGGGCAGGCCGGGCGGCAGGCTGCCGCTGGCCACCCACCAGCGCGTGGCGGGTGGCGTTGCGCGCTCTGCGTCGGGCGCAGCCATCAGCGCGGTCAGCGCGGTCAGCAGGGCCTGCCATTCGGAAGGTGCCACCTCCGGCCCGGGCAGCACAAAGCGGAATTCGCGCCCCGTAGAGGTCTCTACCACCGAGAGGTTTTCGCGGGTGTCACCGGCGATGGGTTGCAGGCGCGTGGGCACACCCTCGGCAGCCAGCAGGGCGCCTATCTGCGCGCCCGCTGCACCGCCCGCCAGTGCCCAGGCCTCCACATCAGCGCCCAGCCGGTGCAGGACGCGCGCCACGTTGATGCCGCCGCCCCCGGGAAACCGCTGCACAGGGCCGCAGCGCAGCTTGTGGGTGGGTGCGACCTGCGCCGTGGTGGTGGCCAGGTCCAGTGCCGGGTTGAGCGTGAGGGTGACGATGCCGGCCGGGCGCGTCTGCATCGCCGCTGTCGTCACCATGGCCGTTCGGTGAAGCCTGACCAGAGTTCGTTGAGGTCCGGAAAACGCCACTTGTCGGGGTCTTCGCGGGCCACGATCTTCTCGTTGCAGTCCGGGGCGGCCAGGTTGATGACCTCCGGCGGAATGCGCAGGTCGGCCTTGGTCGAAAAGAAGACCTTGACCATCGGCGTGGTGAGCGCCGTGGGCGATTGCTCGGTCACAACGCCGATGCGCCCTGACGTGAGCCGCACCAGCGAGCCCACGGGGTAGATGCCGATGCTCTTGACGAAGGCCTGGAACAGCCGGGGATCGAAGTGGTCCTTGGTCCACTCGGCCATGCGGCGCAGCGACTCGGCCGGATCCCAGCCGCGCTTGTAGGCGCGGTCGGATGTGATGGCGTCGTAAACGTCGCAGATCGCCGTCATGCGCGCAATGATGCTGATGGCGTCACCCTTGAGCTTGTCGGGGTAGCCCGACCCGTCAATCTTCTCGTGGTGGTGCAGGCAGGCGTCCAGTACGGCATCGGGCACATTGCCGCCCTCGCGCAGCATGTGGTAGCCCTCCACCGGGTGGCTGCGCACCACGTCAAATTCGCTGTCGGTCAGCTTGCCGGGCTTGTTGAGCACCGCCAGCGGTATGGCCGCCTTGCCCAGGTCGTGCAGCAGCCCGGCCATGCCGGCCAGCCGGGTCTGCTCGTCGTTGAGCTTGAGCTGCCGGGCCAGCGCCACCATGAGCGCACACACCGCCACCGAGTGCATGAAGGTGTAGTCGTCGGCCGTCTTCAGGCGCGCCAGGCTGATGAGTGCGCCCGGGTTGCGTGTGACCGAATCCGAGATCTCGGCCACCAGGCTCTGCGCCCCCTCGGAATCCACCGCGCGGCCCATGCGGGCCTCGCTGAACATGGACACCACCGCATCCTTGGACTTGTTGCAGATGGCGGCGGCCATGCGCAGCTCGCTTTGCATGTCGGTAGGGGCCACGTTGCGTACGGGGGGCGGTGGGGGCGGCGGCAGCGTGACCTGCACCGTGGGCAGGTCTTGCAAACGGCTGAAATCCGTGTCGATCTGCGCATCCACCTCCTCGCGCGACACCGTGGTGGTGCCGGCCGCCACGTCCAGTCCCTTGGAGGTGTCGATCCAGCACTCTGGAATGGCCGTGGACTGGATGCGGGCCAGGTCCGCGGGGTCCTTGAGCAGGAACTTGGCCCGCCAGAAGGGATGCTCCATCCACGAGCCACAGAACTCGTGCAGGTACATGCCCAGGGTCAGGTCTTTGATGTGGATACGCTTGAGCATGGTGAAAAAAAGTCGCCGATCGCCTCCGGCCCGCGCAGAATGGGAATCGGTGAGCAATGGTAACCATGGTAGCCTTTTTGATCGCCAGTAGCCGACCGGCGTTCGCGTAATTACCCCAGTCCCCTGCATGCCCGCCGCCTCGCCTTTGCCCCGTACGCCACCGGCTGCCCCTGCAGCGGGTGGGCGCAAGCGCGCAGCGTCTCCTGCCGCGCCCGGCGGCGCCACGGTGGCACAGCAGGCCTTGCACAAGCTCGGCCTGCGCCGCGACATCGACCTGGCCCTGCACCTGCCCCTGCGCTACGAGGATGAAACCCGCATCACCCCCCTGGCGAGCGCCCGCGACGGCCAGATGGTGCAGATCGAGGCCACAGTGACCGCATGCGAGATACAGCTGCGCCCGCGCCGGCAGCTGCTGGTGCAGGTAGAAGACGCCAGCGGCACCTGCGAGCTGCGGTTTTTCAGCTTCTACCCCTCGCACCAGAAGACACTGGCCGTGGGCAACCGCTTGCGCATTCGGGGTGAAGTCAAGGGCGGCTTCTGGGGGCGGCAGATGCTGCACCCGGCCTTTCGCACGGCGGGCGGCGAGCTGCCTGCTGCACTCACGCCCGTGTACCCGACCACCGCGGGCCTGCCGCAGCCCTACCTGCGGCGGGCGGTGGTGGGCGCGCTGGGTCGGGCCGACCTGTCCGATACGCTGCCCGCCGGGGTCGAGCCACCGGTAGGAGTTTCGTATCAAAACGGCCTCAAGCGCTTGTTCAGCCTGCGCGAGGCGCTCACTTTTTTGCACCATCCCACGCCGGATGTAGCGCTCTCGACACTGGAGGACCACAGCCACCCGGCCTGGCAGCGCCTGAAGGCCGAGGAGCTGCTGGCCCAGCAGCTGTCGCAGCAGCAATCGCGCCGCGCGCGCGACATGCTGCGTGCGCCCGTGCTGCGCCCGCAAAAAAATGCTGACGGTGCCCTGCCGCTGCACGAGCAGCTCATGGCCGTGCTGCCGTTTGATCTGACCGCCGCCCAGCGCCGCGTGGGCGAGGAAATCGCCGCCGACCTGGCCCGCCAGGTGCCCATGCACCGCCTGCTGCAGGGCGATGTGGGCTCCGGCAAGACGGTGGTGTCGGCGCTGGCTGCCTGCCTGGCCATGGACGCGGGCTGGCAGTGCGCGCTGATGGCGCCCACCGAAATCCTGGCCGAGCAGCACTTCGCCAAGATGATCGGCTGGCTCGAACCCCTGCTCTCCGAGCGCGGGCGCAAGGTCGCCTGGCTGGTGGGCGGGCAAAAGAAGAAGGAGCGCACCGCCATGCTGGCCCTGGTGGCCAGCGGCGAGGCCGCACTGGTGGTCGGCACCCATGCGGTGATCCAGGAGCAGGTGCAGTTCAGGAACCTGGCGCTGGCCATCATCGACGAGCAGCACCGCTTTGGCGTCGCCCAGCGGCTGGCGCTGCGCAAGAAGCTGGCTGACCACGGGCAAGAGCCCCACATGCTCATGATGAGCGCCACGCCCATCCCGCGCACGCTGGCCATGAGCTACTACGCCGACCTGGATGTGTCCGTCATCGACGAGCTGCCCCCGGGGCGCACGCCCATCGTCACCAAGCTGATTGCCGACAGCCGCAAGGATGAGGTGATCGATCGCATCGGCGCTCAGGTGGCCGCCGGGCGGCAGGTGTACTGGGTGTGCCCGCTGATTGAAGAGAGCGAGGCGCTCGATCTCTCCAACGCCACCGCCACCCATGCAGATTTAAGTGAAGCCCTGCCCGGCTGCATGGTGGGCCTGCTGCACTCGCGCATGCCCACCGCCGAGAAGAAAGCCGTGATGGCACTGTTCACCAGTGGGCAGATGGGCGTGCTGGTGAGCACCACCGTCATCGAGGTGGGTGTGGATGTGCCCAATGCGTCGCTCATGGTGATCGAGCACGCCGAGCGCTTTGGCCTCTCCCAGCTGCACCAGTTGCGCGGCCGGGTGGGGCGGGGCGCCGCGGCATCGGCCTGCGTGCTGCTGTACGCCACCAACGACAGCGGCCGCGTGGGCGAAACCGCCAAGGAGCGCCTGCGCGCCATGGCCGAGACGAACGATGGCTTCGAAATCGCCCGGCGTGACCTGGAAATCCGGGGGCCTGGCGAGTTTCTGGGTGCGCGCCAGTCGGGCGATGCGCTGCTGCGCTTTGCCGATCTGGCCACCGATACCCACCTGCTGGAGTGGGCGCGCGAGCTGGCGCCCGTGATGCTGGACCGGCACCGTGAACTGGCGGATCGGCATGTGGCGCGGTGGCTGGGTGGAAAATCGGACTATCTCAAGGCTTGACATGACCCTCACCGAACTCAAATACATCGTCGCCGTCGCCCGCGAAAAGCATTTCGGCCACGCGGCCGATGCCTGCTATGTCTCGCAGCCCACGCTGTCGGTGGCCATCAAGAAGCTCGAAGAAGAGCTGGACGTCAAGCTGTTCGAGCGCAGCGCGGGAGAGGTCACCGTGACCCCGCTGGGCGAAGAGATCGTGCGCCAGGCGCAGAGCGTGCTGGAGCAGGCGGCCGCCATCAAGGAGATCGCCAAGCGGGGCAAGGACCCGCTGGCCGGCCCGCTCACGCTGGGGGTGATCTACACCATCGGCCCCTACCTGCTGCCCGAGCTGGTGCGCCACTCGATTGCGCGCAACCCGCAGATGCCGCTGATGCTGCAGGAGAACTTCACCGTCAAGCTGCTGGAGATGCTGCGCACCGGCGAGATCGACTGCGCCATCCTGGCCGAGCCGTTTCCGGATACGGGCCTGGCCATGGCGCCGCTGTACGACGAGCCCTTCATGGCGGCGGTACCCAGCACACATCCGCTGGCGGCCAACGACACGGTCACGGCGGCCGAGCTCAAGAGCGAGACCATGCTGCTGCTGGGCGCGGGCCACTGCTTTCGCGACCATGTGCTGGAGGTATGCCCCGAGTTCGCGCGTTTTTCGAGCAATGCCGAGGGCATCCGCAAGTCGTTTGAAGGTTCGTCGCTGGAAACCATCAAGCACATGGTGGCGGCCGGCATGGGCGTGACGCTGGTGCCCCGGCTGTCGGTGCCGCGCGATGCGCTCCAGAAAGGGGTGCGCCGCCGCAAGAGCGACGAAACCTATATCCGCTACCTGCCTATCGAAGAGGCCGATGGCGGCGCTCCGCCCACGCGCCGCGTGGTGCTGGCCTGGCGGCGCAGCTTCACGCGGTACGAGGCCATTGCGGCACTGCGCAATGCCGTGTACTCGTGCGAGCTGCCGGGTGTCACGCGCCTTTCCTGATGCGCATCCCGGTGGTGGCCATTGGCTTGCCGGTAGCGGGCGCATCCTGCTGTCAGGAATTGCCTTGGGTCATCTTGCCAGTGGAGCCCTTGCGCTAAAGTGAAACCACGCCCGCCGTGCGCAAGGCACTGCCAATGCACACGGCGGATTCATCGTTTCGTCTGAGTGAAGGATTTCCCTCCATGGCCAAAGCACCCAAGAGCACCTCGGCACCTGCCATCAACATCGGCATCAGCGACAAGGACCGCGCCGCCATTGCGCAGGGGCTGTCGCGCCTGCTGGCCGACACCTACACGCTGTACCTGACCACCCACAACTTCCACTGGAACGTGACGGGCCCGATGTTCAATACGCTGCACACCATGTTCATGGCGCAGTACACCGAGCTGTGGAACGCGGTGGACCCGGTGGCCGAACGCATCCGCTCGCTGGGCCATGTGGCGCCCGGCTCATACGCGGAGTTCGGCAAGCTCGCCACGGTGCCCGACGCGCCTTCCAAGCCACCCAAGGCCCTGGAGATGGTGCGCATTCTGGTCGAGGGCCACGAAGCCGTGGCGCGCACCGCCCGCAGCCTGTTCCCTCTGGCCGACAAGGCGAGCGACGAGCCCACGGCCGACCTGCTGACGCAGCGGCTGACGGTGCACGAGCAGACCGCGTGGATGCTGCGTTCGCTGCTGGAGGAATGAACGCCCGCCCTGCCACCGGCAGCCTGGCCGGTGGCAGGGCGTTATCGGGTGCCCCCACGGGGCTCTTGTGGACAGCGCCTTGTCCTACACGGCAGCGCGCTGGATGTACGGATCATTCGCTCTTCGGTTGTGCTCTCCACCCTCGCGGGAGCGCCGTTCACCACTCCATCCATGCGAATCCTGTACGTTGAAGACAACGAAGAGCTGCGCGAGACCATCGGCATGCTGATGGAAACCGAGGACCAGACCGTGGTGTCGTGCGCCACAGCCGAAGAGGCGCTGGAACTCGATGCGCAGCAAAAATTTGATGTGCTGGTGTCGGATGTGAGCCTGCCCGGCCTGTCGGGCACCGACCTGGCCCGCAAGCTGCTGGCAGAACGTCCCGATCGCTGGGTGGTGCTCTGTTCGGGCTACGAGCTGGGCGCCTACCCGTTGTCGTGGGGGCCCAACGTGCGCACGCTCATCAAGCCGTTCGAGCTGGATGAACTGGAATCCTTGCTCAGTGATATCCGCCTTGCCGTCAGCGGCTCGCCTGCCTGACAGCGGATCGAGCCGCGGCGCCTGCGCTGGCGCCCGTTAGCGCAAGCTCCTAGCCGGCGCGGCGCTCCCTGCAAACGCGTGGCAGGTTCACCCTGAACTGGGTGATGTCATCAGCGGACGCCACCTCGATGTTACCGCCATGCGCGCGCACGATCTGGTCGGCGATGAAGAGCCCGAGCCCCAGCCCCTGGTGGCGCCCCGGGGGCCTCTCGCGCCCCCGAAACGGGTCGAAAAGATGGGGTAGCAGGTCGGGCGGAATGGTTCCGTGGTTGCGCACCGTAACCGCTACCGTGCCCGCCTGCGTGCCGTCGGCCAGAATGTTCACCGGCTGATCGGCGGCTCCGTGGTGCACGGCATTGCCCACCAGGTTGATGAGCACCTGGCACATGCGTTCGGTGTCCCAAGTGCCCTCCAGGTCACCGTCCAGGTCGGTCACGATCTGGCGGTCCGGAAACCCGGTCTGCAGTTCTTCGGCCGCGCGCTGGACGATGCCATGCATGTCGGCCATGCCCAGCTGCAGCGACAGCCCGCCCGCCTGCCGGATGCGCGTGAGGTCGAGCAGGTCCTCGATCATGCGGCCCATGCGCGAGCTGCTGCGCAACACCCGGTCCACCATGTTGGCTGCCTTGTCGGGCGGCAGGCCCCGCTTGAGCACGCTGGCCGCTGCCGTGATCGACATCAGCGGTGTGCGCAGGTCGTGGCTCAGCACAGCCATGAACATCTCGTTGATGCGCAGGGCTTCGGTGCGCTCCTGCAGCTCTTGTGCCAGCGCCTGCCGGCGGCGGTGCAGCTCGAAGAACACGGTGGCCTTGCTGGTCAGCATGTGCGGGTCGATGGGCTTGTACAGAAAATCCACCGCACCGCTTTCGTAGCCGCGGAACTGCCAGTTCTGCTCACGCGTGCCGGCCGTCATGAAGATCAGCGGAATGTGCCGCGTACGCTCGCTGCCGCGGATCAGCTCGGCCAGCTCGAACCCGTTCATCTCGGGCATCTGCACATCCAGCAGGGCCAGCGCCACATCGCCGTGTTCTAGCAGCAGCTCCAGGGCCTCGCGCCCCGAACTGGCCTTGAGCACCTCGATGTCGTCATGCTGCAGCAGCGCCTCCAGGGCCACAAGGTTCTCTGCAATGTCGTCAACGATCAGGCACTTGATGCGGGCGGTGGGGTGCATGGAGGGCAAGGGCGATGGCATGCCGTGCGCGGGCAGCGCGTCTGTGGCGGGGATAAGCCGGGGTGTGGTCGTCATAACTGCCCCTTGCGGTGCAGGTCGGCCAGCAGTGCGCCCACGGCGGGGGGTGCCAGCACGTGGTGCACCGTGACGCGCGCGAGCCCGGCCAGGGGCATGGCAGGCATGGGGGCGCTGTCGGGCGCCTGGACGATGGTCAGCCCGCCCGCCGCATGCACCGCCGCCAGCCCGCGTGCACCGTCGTCGTTGGCGCCCGACAGCAGCACCGCCACCACGCGGTCGCCGTACAGGTCGGCGGCAGACTCGAACAGCACGTCGATGGACGGGCGCGAGTAGTGCAGGGGCGGGTCGATCGACAGCGCCACGCGGGGCCCGGCATCCACCAGCAGGTGGTAGTCGGGCGGGGCAAAGCAGATGAGGGGCCGGTTCAGCCGCACGCCATCGCTGGCCTCCTGTACCGGCAGCGCGCAGCGCTGGCGAAAGATGTCGGCCAGCAGGCTGCGCCGGTCACGCGGCAGGTGCATCACGACCAGCACGCACGCGTGCAGCGTGGCCGGCAGCGCGGGAAGAATGGCGCCCAGCGCGTCGATGGCGCCCGACGAGCCTCCGATCACGATGGCGTCGTAGGCAGGCACCGCTGCGTGGGCCGACCCGGCACTGCCGCCCTGCGTGGGGCCGGCCTGCAGGCGGGCAGGCGATGGTGGTGGCGGTGCGATGCCGGTGTCTGCCATCACAGCCCTGCCTTCTTGCGGTAGATGCGGTCTTCCACCACGAAGTCCTCGAACGCTTCGGTCTGGTCTGAAAACCGCAGTGACTCCTTGGAGCCCAGCCCCAGAAAGCCGCGGTGGCACAGCGCCTCGCGGAACAGGCCCAGCGCCCGGTTCTGCAGGTCGCGCTCAAAGTAGATCAGCACGTTGCGGCACGACACCAGGTGCATCTCGGCAAACACGCTGTCGGTGGCCAGGCTGTGGTCCGAGAAGACCATGTGCTCGCGCAGCGACTTGTCGAACACCACGCGGCCGTAGCGTGCGGTGTAGTAGTCCGACAGCGAGCTGCGTGCACCCGAGCGTGCGTGGTTTTCGGTAAAGGCCGCCACCCGCGCCATGTCAAAAATGCCCGACTCGGCCGCGCGCAGGGCGTGGGGGTTGATGTCGGTGCCGTAGATCAGCGTGCGTTCCAGCAGGCCTTCTTCGTGCAGCAGGATGGCCAGCGAATACACCTCTTCACCCGCGCTGCAGCCGGCCACCCACACCTTGAGCGACGGGTAGGTGCGCAGCAACGGGACGACCTCGGTGCGCAGTGACTGGAAGTAGCCCGGGTCGCGGAACATGTCGCTCACCTGCACCGTGAGGTATTCGAGCAACGCAGGGAACACCATGGGCTCGTGCAGCACACGGTCCTGCAGCTGCGACAGGGTGCGGCAGTCAAAGCGGATCAGCGCCGCGTTCAACCGCCGCCGCAGCGACGCCTGCGCGTACCCACGAAAGTCGTAGTGGTAGCGGTGGTAGATGGCTTCGATCAGCAGGCGCTGTTCGAGGTCTGCCGTACGCACTTTCCGGTGGCTGGGCGGGGAGGGGGGCTGCATGGCGCTGGGCGGGTACTGCGGTGGGGGCGGGGGCAGGGCGGTGGCTCCGTCGGTCTTGTGGGCTACTTGGGCATCCACACCCGCACCAGCGACAGCAGTTTTTCCACGTCGAGGGGTTTGGAGATGTAGTCGTTGGCGCCGGCTGCCAGGCACTTTTCCTGGTCGTCCTTCATGGCCTTGGCCGTGAGCGCAATGATGGGAAGGCGGCGCCATTCGGGCCGCGCACGGATCTCGCGCATGGCGGTGTAGCCGTCCATCTCCGGCATCATGATGTCCATCAGGACCAGGTCAACGCCAGGGCTGCCGGCGTTCCCCGCGCGGGACAGGGTTTGCAGCGCCTCGCGGCCGTTGCGGGCAATCTCCACCCGGATGCCGGTGGGCTCCAGGATGCTGGAGAGTGCAAACACGTTGCGCACATCGTCTTCCACCACCAGCACGGTGCGGCCTTCCAGGGTACTGTCGCGGCTGCGGGCCTGCTGCAGCATGCGCCGGTGTTCGTCCGACAGCTCGGACTCCACCTGGTGCAGGAACAGCGTGACTTCATCAAGCAATCGCTCGGGCGAGCGCGCGTCCTTGATGATGATGGAGCGCGAGAAGCGGCGCAGCTGCTGTTCCTCGTCGCGCGACAGCGCCCGGCCGGTGTAGACGATGACGGGCGGGAACGACACGCCGTCTTCTTCCGTCATCTCCTGCAGCAGCTCATAGCCGTTCTGGTCGGGCAGGTTCAGGTCCATCACCATGCAATCGAACGTGGAGCCGCGCAGGTGCGTGAGTGCGGCTGCGGCCGTGCCTGCGCAGACGATCTCCACGTCGTCGCGGCTGAGCAGGTGGCGCACGCTTTCGCGCTGGCGTTCGTCGTCTTCCACCACCAGCACCCGGCGCAGGTTCTGCGTGAACTTGGCTTCCAGCCGCTGCAGGGCCTCCACGAGTTCTTCGCGCGCCACGGGTTTGAGCGCATAGCCCACGGCACCGCGGCCCATGGCCTCCTGTGCGTAGTCGGCCACCGACACCACATGCACGGGAATGTGGCGCGTGGCCGGGTTGCGCTTGAGCTGGTCGAGCACGCCCAGGCCCGAGAAATCGGGCAGGTTCACGTCCAGCACGATGGCACTGGGCAGTGTCTGCGCAGCAATGGCCAGGCCATCGGCCGCGTTGGCGGCCAGGTGGCATTCAAAGTCCATCTCGCGCGCAAGGTCCTGCAGGATCTGCGCGAACCGGTAGTCGTCCTCGATGACGAGGATGCTGCGGGCCCCTGCGGGCCGCGGCATGGGATTGCCCGCCACCGCTGCTGCGTAGCCCGCCGGTGCAGGCGCCAGCGCACTGGCCGGGGCTGCGTCGCGAGCGGCAGCCGGGCTCTCCGCCCTGGAGGCGGCTGCTGCAGACAGGGCGGCGCCAGGACCAAAGCCCACGGTGCCCTCTGCGGCTGTGCCGTCCGTTTCCGTCTCGGCCTGCGGTTCCAGCCGCGCCGGGATCACCAGGGTGAACACGCTGCCTTCGCCGGGCGTGCTCTGCACCGATATCTTGCCGCCCAGCAGCTGCGCCAGGTCGCGCGAGATCGACAGCCCCAGCCCCGTGCCTCCGTACTTGCGGTGCGTGCTGCCATCGGCCTGCCGGAAGGCCTCGAAGATCAGGTCCTGCTGGTGCGCCGGGATGCCGATGCCGGTGTCCTTCACGGCAAACGAGAGTGTCTCGTCGGGGTTGCGCGACACATGCAGCGCCACCGTGCCCTTTTCTGTGAACTTTATGGCGTTGGACAGCAGGTTCTTGAGCACCTGGCCCAGGCGCTGGGGGTCGGTTTCCATGCCGGCGGGCACATCGGGCGCCACAGACACGTCGATCACCAGCCCCTTGTCTGCGGCCAGCGGGCGCAGCGGGTCTACCAGCGCCTGCAGCGCCTTGGCAATGTTCACCGGCTCCACCGACACCGTGGCCTGGCCGGCCTCGATCTTGGAGAGGTCCAGGATGTCGTTGATGAGCGCCAGCAGGTCGTTGCCCGCGGCGTAGATGGTCTGCGCGTATTTCACCTGGTCGGCGCTCAGGTTGCCGGCCTTGTTGTCAGCCAGCAGCTTGGCCAGGATGAGCGTGGAGTTCAGCGGGGTGCGCAGCTCGTGGCTCATGTTGGCCAGGAACTCGCTCTTGTATTCGCTGGCCATCTCCAGCTCGCGCGCCTTGTCGGTCAGCGCGCTCTGGGCGCGCAGCATCTGCTCGCGCTGGTACTCGAGCTGCTGGGTCTGCTCTTCCAGGTGGGCGTTGGTCTGCTCCAGCTCGGTCTGCTGCACTTCCATCTGGGCCTGCGATTCCTGCAACACGCGGCTTTGCTGCTCCAGCTCCTCGTTGTTCACGCGCAGCTCTTCCTGCTGGGTCTGCAGCTCTTCGGACTGGCGCTGGGTTTCCTCCAGCAGGTCCTGCAGGCGGTTGCGGTCGATGCCCGAGCGGATGGCCACCGCCAGCATTTCCGATGCCCGCTCCATCAGCGTGCGCTCGGCCTCGCTGATCGGGCGGTTGAAGCCCAGCTCGATCACTGCGAACACTTCGCGGTTCTCGATGGCAGGCGCCACCAGAAGCTCCACTGGCGATGCTTTTCCAGTCCCGGACGACACCGCCAGATAGCCCGCCGGTACGTCGCGTACATGCAAGAGCTGGCGCGAGCGCGCGGCTTGCGCCACCAGGCCCTCGTCGGCCAGCAGCTTGTCGGCCAGGCGCTCGCGCGGCAGGGCGTAGCCGCCAATCAGCGAAAAGCCGCCGCCGCTGTCGGCCACGTAGCCGGCCCCCACGGCCGCCCGGAGGTAGCTGGCCAGGTATTCCAGCGCCAGCGCGCCCGTGTCTTCCAGCCGGTGGTCGCCCTGGATGCGCTGGCCCAGGCCGTTGAGCCCGGCCGATATCCACGACTGGGTGGCCTTGGCGCGGTACTCGCGGGCGGTAAGCCATGCCGAGATGGAGATCAGCGCCAGCAGCAGCAGCGAGCCAACACCCGAGTAGACGTTGGAGTCGGCGGCGGCATCGACCCACTCCTGGCGGCGGTTTTCCAGAAGCAGGTTTTGCTGCGCGCGCAGGTTTTCCACCAGGTCGCGGATGCGCTCGGTGTTGGCCTTGCCGGCTCCACTGTGGATGATGGCCATCGACCCCACGGCGTCGCCGCTTTTGCGCATCCCCGTGGTTTCGGTCAGCTCGCGCTGTTTTTGCCGGGTCAGGTTGTCCAGCTGCACCACCAACGGCCCCATCCCGGGGTATGCGCTGGTGCTGTCCTTGAGGCCCTCAAGGTGCTGCTGCATGGTGGCCAGCGCGGTTTCATAGGGCTGTATGTAGGTTTCGTCACCCGTGAGCAGGTAGTTGCGCTGACCCAGCTCCGCGTCCTTGATGGCGGCACTGAACAGGTTGAGCTGGCGCATGGAATGCGAGGCGCGGTCCATGGCACGCACTGCATCGGCGCGCGCTTCGGCAGCGCGGTAGTTGACGACCGCGATCACAAGGGTGGCAAGCGCGGCCACCAGGAAACCGGCCGCCAGGGTGCGGGGGATGGCGAACCGGGCGGTGCGCCGAAGGCTGGGCGTGGCGGTCATGGGGCGACAGTTCCGGATCAGGCGAAGCGAACGACTGTACCTTTTTGTACCCCCTGGACAGGGCCCCGCGGCCGGTCAGAAGTGCCGCGTTTTGTAACCAACTGCTGCATGGGCGCTGCTACATTCGGGCCCTCGCGCCTTGGCTGTCATGGCGCGCTCTTTTCTTCCTACACGCCTCTTGCCGCCCGCATGCCGACCAACCTGCCCCGCAGCCGCCTTGCCCTGTATCTGGACCTTATCCGCTGGGACCGGCCCGCCGGCTGGCTGGTGTGCCTGTGGCCCACGCTGAGCGCGCTGTGGGTTGCTGCGGACGGGTTTCCGGGGTGGCACCTGCTCATCGTGTTCGTGCTGGGCACCATCCTCATGCGCAGCGCGGGCTGCTGCGTGAACGATGTGGCCGACCGCGACTTCGACAGGCACGTCAAGCGCACGGCGCAGCGACCGGTGACCACCGGCGCCGTGAGCGTGAAGGAGGCGCTGGCGCTGGGGGCGGTGCTGGCGCTGGTGTCCTTCTGTCTGGTGCTCACCACCAACGCCGCGGCCATTGCGTGGTCGGTGCCCGCGGTGCTGGTGGCAATTGCCTACCCGTTCACCAAGCGCATCATTGCCATGCCACAGGCCGTGCTGGGCATTGCTTTCAACTTCGGCATCGTGATTGCGTTCGCCGCGGTGCAGGGCAGCGTGCCCGCAGTGGCCTGGTGGATGTGGCTGGGCAACCTGTTCTGGGTGCTGGCCTATGACACCGAGTACGCCATGGTGGACCGCGACGATGACCTCAAGATCGGCATCAAGACCTCGGCCATCACGCTGGGGCGGCTGGATGTGGCCGCCATCGTGGCCTTTTACCTGCTTTTTCTGGCTATTTGGGCGGTAGCGCTAGAGCCATATGCTCTGGGTGCTATATTTTATATAGCAATTGGGGTGGCCCTGGCCCAGGCCGTGTGGCACTTCACGCTCATCCGCACCCGCACGCGCGAGGGCTGCTTCAAGGCGTTTCGCATCAACCATTGGCTAGGCGCCACGGTGTTTGCGGGCATTGCAGGCAGCTATCTGTGGCGTGATCTGCTCATGAAGTGATAGCTAAAGGTGCTTGCGATCAAAGGACCTCAAGGCGATTTGGCTCTTAAACCGGCAGGGGCCGCTCTTCGCGCAGCGTGCGGCCAGCCTGGTCCGTCCAGGTGAAGACGGCGGGCCCCGTTGCTGGCGCTGGTTGCAGCAGAAACCGCAGGTAGGGGTTTTCGGAGGTGCCGGTCTGAAAGCGCGCCGTCAGCACCGGGCGCTCGCCCAGCCGCAGCGTGAAGTCGCGCACCAGGTTTTGTGCCAGCAGCTTGCCATCCGCGCCGGGGCGCAGGCCGGTTTCCATGGGGTGCTGTACCAGTGCCTTCACCTCGATAGGGCCACCCGCCTTGGTGGGCCGTGCCAGCGCAATGCGGGGCGCGCGCAGGCCCTCGCTTTGTGCGGCCTCCCCACCGCCCAGGCAGCCGCTCACGGTGACCTGCACCTTGCGCTGGGCGACCCAGGCGCTGTTCTTGCTGCCCAGCGCTACGGCGATCACGGTCTGGCTCTCGGCCAGGCGTACGCGGGTGGCAAAGTCGGGCAGCACCCGGTCACCGGGCAGATCGAAGCTCAGTAGGCCGGGGTTGGGGTTGCGCGTGGCCAGGAGGTGGATGGCCACGATGGTTTCGCCCGCAGGCAGCGTGCCGCGAAAGGCCACGCCCAGCGGCACGGCCCCGCCGTTTTCCGACAGCGCGGGCACGTCCAGCTCCAGCCCCGCAGCCTGCACCGTGCGCCCGCGCAGCAGTTGCTGGGCGGGGGCAAAAGTATTGGCGGTGGCGTCTTGTGCACTGGCCGTGCGTGCGGCCAGCAGTGCGCCCAGGGTCAAAAGGCAGTTTCTTCGGTGCATCGCGTCATTGTCCTTGATGGGTGGTGGTGCGCCCCGCCAGCCAGGTGCCCGCCACGATGCCCGCCAGCGCGGGGTAGGTGCTCAGGGCCAGGGTCGAAAAACCCGTCAGGCCCTGGCCGATGGTGCAGCCCAGCGCCAGCACGCCGCCCGCGCCCATGAGCACGCCACCCGCCATCGAGCGGCCTGTCTGCGCTGCGCTGGTGAACCCCTGCCACTGGAACTCGCGGCGCAGCAGTGCGCTGGCCCATGCGCCTGCCAGCACGCCGGCACACAGCACCACGCCATGCCCCAGGGCGACGCCCGTGGACAGCTGCAGGTACTGCAGCGCCTGGGCCACCGGGGCCACAAAGGTGATGGAGGTCAGGGGCACGGGCTCGAAATCGTCGGCGCCCAGGCGCCCGGTGATCCACCAGCCCAGCGGCACCAGCAGGCCGATCAGCACGCCCGGCAGGAGCGTGCGCCAGGGCGATGACGAGGCGGATGCCGCACTGGTATCAGAGGCCGTCGTCCTGTCCCGGCGCGTGAACGCCCAGCCCAGCAGGCCCGCCACGAGCAGCGCCACAATGCCCCACCGCGCCGCCGCGTCGGGTATCGACACCAACCCTGCCAGCAAGTCAGGCAGCGTGGTGGCAGCCAGCGGGGTTGGGGTGGCTTCGGTCAGGCGAATGCGCAGCGGCGCCAGCACACCCGTGAGCGTCGCAGACGCGCCTACCGCCAGGCACAGCAGCGTCACCAGCGAGCGCAGGTTGCCGCTGCCCAGCAGCACCAGGCTGCGCGCCCCGCAGGCATTGGCCAGCGCCATGCCGTATCCAAACAGCACGCCGCCCAGCGCCACCATCACCCACGAAACCCGGCTTTGCGCATACAGCGACTGCCGCAGATCCACATCGGCGGCCACCGATAGCCACTGGCTGCCCAACAGTGCCGCGGCCATGGCCACCGCAAACAGGCGCAGCGGTGCGTGCCGGGTGCGTGCAAAAGCCGCCTGTACGGCGCGCAGGAAGCAAAACCGGCTGCCCTGTGCGAGCACGCCGTAGGCCAGGCCCATCGCGGCCGTCGCCCCCAGCACCCAGGCTTCGCGTTGCTCTGCCGGGATGGCGTTCCAGTCGATCATTGCGGCCTTCGCACAGGTTCTCAGGCCGGGCGCGGTGTGCCCCAGGTGTCCTGGCTGATGGCCTGGTACCAGCCCTGGGCATAGGCGGCCTCGGTGCGGCGAATGCTGTCGTCGGCATTGGCGCTGCTCAGGCCGCCCGAGTTGGGGACGCTGATGATCTTGTCGTTCTCGACCCGGAACACGCCCGCCACCGTGACGCCGTAGTCGGGCGCGGCCAGGCTGTAGCAGGTGTTCACCCACAGGGCCTGCGCAGGTGTGCTGCCGTCCAGCGATGCCACGATGGCGGCCGCGGCCACCTTGGCCTGTGTGTTGGCCGTGAAGCCCGATTTGGGCATGGGCGCAGCAATCGTGGCGTCGCCCACCACGTAGATGTCCTTTTGCTGGCGCGACTCGAAGGTATTGGCGTGCACCGGCACCCAGCCCGAGGCGTCGGTGACGCCCGCGCGCTCGGCGATGAAGCCGGCCTTCTGGGGCGGCACCACGTTCAGCACGGCGGCTTTGTGGATCGTGCCGAATTCCGTCTGCACTTCGCGCCGCGCCGCATCCACGCGCACCACGCGGCCGTCCTTGGACAGGCCCACCCACTCGATACGGTCGCCGTACAGCTTCTTCCAGGCGGCCTGGAACAGGCCCTGCTTGGAGAAGTTGTCCTTGGCGTCCAGGATCAGCACCTTGGAGCGGGGCTTGTGGCGGCTGAAATAGTGCGCGATCAGGCTGGCCCGCTCGTAGGGGCCAGGCGGGCAGCGGAAGGGGTCTGGCGGCACGCTGAGCACAAACGTACCGCCGTCCTCGATGCTTTCAAGCTGGCGGCGCAGCAGCGTGGTCTGCGGCCCGGCACGCCAGGCATGGGGGGCCAGCTCCGACGCGCGCTCGTCATACCCCTCGATCGCGTTCCAGCGGAAATCAATGCCGGGCGACAGCAGCAGGCGGTCGTATTCCAGCACCGTGCCGGTAGACAGGCGCACGGTGCGCGCCGTCGGGTTCACGTCTTCGGCCCGGGCATGCACCACGCGCACGCCGTAGGTGCCCTGCAGTTCGTCGTAGCCGTGCGAGATCGAGTCCATCGTGCGCTCACCTGCCAGCACGAGGTTGGACATGGGGCAGGTGTGAAAGCGCTTGTTCGGCTCCACCAGCACCACATCCACGGCCGGGTTGGCGCGCTTGATGTACTTGGCTGCTGTGGCGCCGCCAAAGCCTCCACCCACCACGACCACGCGGCCTGCGGAAGCGCGACCGATGGTGGGGGCAGAGCAGGCGGCCAGCACGGGCAGCATGGACGCGGCGCCCAGGCCGTGCAGGAACCGGCGGCGCGAGGAGGTGGTCGGCGCACCGATGTTGTCGATGACAGATTGGTTCTGAATCATGGTGGCCCCCTTCACTTGCGGATCGATGAGAAATGCGAGGCCAGCGCGCGCAGTTCCTCGTCGGTGTAGCCCTTGGCGATGCGGTCCATCACCGTGGTGCCCGCAGGGGCACGGTGCTTGTAGTTGAGCAGTTGCATCGACAGCACATCGGCCGGACGCCCTGCAATGGCGGGAATGGGGCCTGCAAAGCCGCCGTCCGTGCCATGGCAGCTGGCACAGGTGGCTGCCAGCAGTTTCACCTGCTGCTGGGACAAGGGAGGAGGGGTCTGGGCCAGTGCCGTGCTGGCGCCCAGCAGCGCCAGAGCGCCGCACAGGGTTTGGAGCAGGCCGGAGGGCTGCCAACGCGGGGCCAGGGGAGTGAGGTTGCGCAGGTTCATGTGGATGCCTTGGGACCGAAGAGCAGGAGGTACGACCTTGGAGGGATCACCATGCAGGAGCACAACGCGTGGCAGTGCGACATGGCAGTGACGGATCGCCGGGACAAAGGTGTGTGTACGCAGCCGCCGTCCGGGGCGATCTCCGCAGCGAGTTTAGACAGATCCGTGTTCAGGTGTAACAACTATCACGGCATATGCATATGAGCAAAAGCGAGCAAGCCGTGCCGTACACGGCGTTGCAGTGCTGTCAAATAGCATAGCAACCAAGCCTTGTATGGCAAGCGCTATAGCCCGAAATCATGCTCCAAATTCGTCGCCCAGCTCCTGCGCCCGGCGTTCGGCCGCCTGCATCGCCCGCACAAAAGCCTCTCCCACGGCGTCGTGCTCCAGCGACGTGATGGCCGCATGGGTCGTGCCGCCCTTGGAGGTCACGCGCTGGCGCAGCAGCGCGGGGGCCTCATCCGAGCGGCGTGCCAGTTCGGATGCGCCCACAAAGGTGCCCACGGCCAGCTTGTGCGCCTGCGATTCGCTCAGCCCCATGCCCATCCCGGCGCGGGTCATGGCCTCCAGGAAATAGAACACGTAGGCCGGGCCCGAGCCCGACAGCGCCGTCACCGCATCCAGCTGCGTCTCGGTCTCGACCCACAGGAAATCGCCGGTGGAGGCCATGATGGCTTCCACGCTCTGGCGCTCTGCGCCACTCACTGCCGGGCGGGCGTACAGCGCACTCATGCCCTTGCCCACCAGCGCCGGCGTGTTGGGCATGGTGCGCACGATGCGCTCGCTTCCCAGCCACTGGGCAATGCTGTCCGAGCGGATGCCCGCCGCCACGCTCAGGTGCAGCGCCGCCCCGGTGTGGGCGCGCGTGGCGGCTGCGGCGTCCTTGAAGGTCTGGGGCTTGACGGCCCACACCACAATCTGTGCCCGTTGCAGCGCCGCGGTGGGCGCCGCCTGCGCGGTGATGCCATAGCTCTGCTGCAGAGCTGCGCGCGTCGGCTCATAAGGTTCGACCACTTCGATATCGCTGGCAGCGTGCCCCTGGCGGATCAGCCCGCCGATGATGGCACTGGCCATGTTGCCCCCGCCGATGAAGGCGATGGTGGGAAGGCTGGGGGAGGCGGTGGTCTGGCTCATGGTGCGGGCAATCAATAGAGGGTGGTCAACGCAGGGATGCGATGGTATCCGCCCGGCATGGCGAGCCCGGGCGTTGGGGACATGCCGGAGGCAAGGCTGCTCCATAGCAGGCCGGGTAGTCTGGTTCGTTCACCGGGCTGCGATCTGGGCGCGGCCCCAGACGCGGGCAGCCAAGCAAGGGCCGCCCCGCAGCGAGGGCTGCGTCCCCCTTCCCGAATTGCGCAGCAATTCGAGAGAAGGGGTGAAGGCGCGCAGCGCCTCAGGGGGATGGCCGCTATGCGGCTACGGTTTGCCGCACCGCATGCTCCCAGTTCGCCATCAGCTCCTGCGCCCGGGCATTGCTGAGCGTGGGTACAAACCGGCGGTCGGCGCGCCACAGTTGCGAGAGTTCATCCGTGCCGCGGTACACGCCACTCGACAGCCCGGCCAGGTAGGCCGCGCCCAGGGCGGTGGTCTCGATCACGGCGGGGCGCACCACCGGAATGCCCAGCAGGTCGGCCTGGAACTGCATCAGCAGATCGTTGATGCACGCGCCGCCATCCACGCGCAGCTCGCTCACCGGGGCGCCGCCAGCGGCCACGGCGTCGCGGCTCATGGCCAGCAGCAGGGCGGCGCTCTGGTAGGCGATACTCTCCAGCGCGGCGCGGGCAATGTGGCCCAGCGTAGTGCCGCGCGTCAGGCCCGTGATGGTGCCGCGCGAGTCAGGCTTCCAGTACGGGGCGCCCAGGCCGGTGAAGGCCGGCACCATCATCACGCCGCCCGAATCGGGCACGCTCTGCGCCAGCGATTCGACCTCGCTGCTGCTCGTGATGGCGCGCAGGCCGTCGCGCAGCCATTGCACCACGGCGCCACCCACAAACACGCTGCCTTCCATGGCGAACTCGGGTGTGGCAGATGCCTGCGCGGCGCTGGTGGTGAGCAGGCCGTTCTGGCTGGTCTGGAAGGTGCCGCCCGTGTGCATCAGCATGAAGCAGCCGGTGCCGTACGTGTTCTTGGCCATGCCCGCCGTGAAGCAGGCCTGGCCGAACAGTGCGCTCTGCTGGTCGCCCGCCACCCCGCCAATCCGGATGGCGTGGCCCAGCAGATCGGCCGCCGTATCGCCAAAGTGGGCGGCCGAGGGCAGCACCTCAGGCATCAGCGCGCGGGGTATGCGCAGCAGCGCCAGCAGGTCATCGTCCCACTGGTTGGTGTGCACATTGAACAGCATGGTGCGCGAGGCGTTGCTCACGTCGGTCACGTGCACCTTGCCGTGGGTGAGCTTCCACATCAGCCAGCTGTCCACCGTGCCAAAGGCCAGCTCGCCGCGCTCGGCCGCATCGCGCGCGCCGGGCACGTTGTCCAGCATCCACTGCAGCTTGGTGCCCGAGAAGTACGCGTCCACCAGCAGCCCGGTCTTGGCCTGGATGGTGGCGGCGTGGCCCTGTTCACGCAGCCGCGCGCAGGCGGGTTCGGCGCGGCGGTCCTGCCAGACGATGGCGTGGTGCACGGGTTGGCCTGTCTTGCGGTTCCACAGCACCGTCGTCTCGCGCTGGTTGGTGATGCCCACCGCGCGCAAGGCGCTGGCGGCAATGCCCGCCTTTGCCAGCGCATCCCGCGCGGTGGCCAGCTGCGTGCGCCAGATCTCCAGCGGGTCGTGCTCCACCCATCCGGGCTGCGGGTAGATCTGCGGAAGCTCCAGCTGCGCCTGCGCGACGATGTGGCCGCGCTCGTCAAAGACGATGCTGCGGGAACTGGAAGTGCCTTGGTCGAGTGCGAGCAGGTAGGTCATGGCGGGGTCTCGGTATTTCTTGGATCTATTGTGTGTCCGCTGCGGTCAGTTCGTACGCGGCCCAGGCCGGTGGACGCCGAGCAAGGGCCGCCCCGCAGCGAGGGCGTCGTCCCCCTGGGGGGATGGCGCCGCAGGCGACTCAGGGGGAGTCGTCAGGCCGCCACGGTGCAGATGACTTCGGCATCCTGCAGCAGTGCCGGAAAGGGCTCGGGCGGCGGCGCATCGGTGAACAGCCGGTCGATCTGCTGCAGCGTGGCCAGCTGCACCATGGCCGGGCGGTTGAACTTGCTGTGGTCTGCCGCGAGCCACACCTCCCGGGCCTGCGCAATGATGGTCTGCGCCACCTTCACCTCGCGGTAGTCAAAGTCGCGCAGCGAGCCGTCGGGCTCGATGCCCGAGATGCCGATGAGCGCAATGTCCACCTTGAACTGGCGGATGAAATCCACCGCCGCCTCGCCCACGATGCCCCGGTCGCGCGAGCGCACCACGCCGCCCGCCACGATCACCTCGCAGTCGGGGTTGCTGCTCAGCGTGGCGGCCACGTTCAGGTTGTTGGTGATGACGCGCAGGCCGCGGTGGTGCAGCAGCGCCTTGGCAATGGCCTCGGTGGTGGTGCCGATGTTGAGGATGAGCGAGCAGTCGTTGGGTACCTGCTGGGCCACGGCGCGCGCAATGCGGGCCTTGCCTTCGGCGTTGAGTGTTTCGCGCTGGGTGTGTGCCAGGTTCTCCACCGTGGAGCTGGGCACGCGCACCCCGCCATGAAAACGCGTGAGCAGCCCGGCCTCGGCCAGGCGCTGCACATCGCGGCGCACCGTTTGCAAGGTCACGCCCAGGGTGTCGGCCAGCTGCTCCACCGTGGCGGATTTGCGCGTCCGTACTTCTTCGAGCAGCAGGAGTTGTCGGGGGTTCGTATTCACGCGAATGCTCGGTGTCTGGGGGTGGGTCTACTTTAAATCGAACGAAAAAGAACTTTTTAAGGGTTAACCTTGATTCGACATGATCAAAAACGAACAAAAATAATCTAAATCGAAACGCGATGCCGCGCACTTGCGCAACTGCATTGCACCCACCGGGCCCCCGCGGGCCGCACAAGAAAGGCAAGCGTGATGCAGCTGGCACTGGACAGCATCAGCAAAAAGGTCGGGCCAGAGACCTGGTTGCATGACATGAGCCTGGCGCTGCAAAGCGGCGCCGTGACGGTGCTGCTGGGCGCCACGCAGGCCGGCAAGACCAGCCTGATGCGCATCATGGCCGGGCTGGATGTGCCCACGGGTGGCCGCGTGATGGTGGACGGCGCCGACGTGACCGGCATGCCCGTGCGCGACCGCAACGTGGCCATGGTCTACCAGCAGTTCATCAACTACCCCTCTATGAAGGTGGCGGCCAACATTGCCTCGCCCCTGAAATTGCGCGGCGAAAAGAACATCGACGCCCGGGTGCGCGAAATTGCCACCCGCCTGCACATCGACATGTTCCTCGATCGCTATCCGGCCGAGCTGTCGGGCGGGCAGCAGCAGCGCGTGGCGCTGGCACGGGCCCTGGCCAAGGGCGCCCCGCTGATGCTGCTGGACGAACCCCTGGTGAACCTTGACTACAAGCTGCGCGAGGAGCTGCGCGAGGAGCTGACCCAGCTGTTTGCCGCAGGCCAGTCCACCGTGGTGTACGCCACCACCGAGCCGGGCGAGGCGCTGCTGCTGGGTGGCTACACCGCCGTGCTGGACGAAGGCCGGCTGCTGCAGTACGGCCCCACGGCCGAGGTCTTCCACGCGCCCAATTCGCTGCGCGTGGCCCGGGCCTTCAGCGACCCACCGATGAATCTGATTGCCGCTGCCGCCACCGCGCGCGGCGTGGGGCTGCCCGGCGGAACCGAACTGGCGCTGGACCTGCCGGCCGGCGTGGCCCATGCGGCGGGCCTGACGGTGGGGGTGCGCGCCAGCGCGCTGCGCCTGCAGGCCCGCCCTACCGACCTGAGCGTGGCCGGCACGGTAGAGCTGGCCGAAATCTCGGGCTCCGACACTTTTGTGCACGCATCCACCCCCTGGGGCGACCTGGTGGCTCAGGTGACGGGCGTGCATTACTTTGAACTGGGCACATCGATCACCCTGCACCTCGACCCGGCGCAGGCCTATGTCTTCGGTGCCGATGGCCGCCTGGCCTGGGCGCCCCCGCGCCCGAACGTTGCACAGGGAGGGCGTTGAGATGGCCCGCATCAGTCTGGACCTCGCACACTCGTACAAGCCGAACCCGCAGCAGGACAGCGACTACGCCCTGCTGCCCTTGAAGATGGAGTTTGAAGACGGCGGCGCGTATGCGCTGCTGGGCCCCTCGGGCTGCGGCAAGACGACCATGCTCAACATCATGTCGGGGCTGCTCGTTCCCTCGCATGGCAAGGTGCTGTTTGACGGCCGTGATGTGACCCGCGCGAGCCCTCAGGAGCGCAACATTGCGCAGGTGTTCCAGTTCCCGGTGATCTACGACACCATGACTGTGGCCGAGAACCTGGCGTTTCCGCTCAAGAACCGCAAGGTGCCGGAGGCGCAGATCCAGCAGCGCGTGGGCGCCATTGCCGAGATGCTGGAGATGAGCCACCAGCTGAACATGCGCGCCGCAGGCCTGTCTGCTGACCAGAAACAAAAAATTTCGCTGGGCCGGGGCCTGGTGCGCTCGGATGTGGCGGCGGTGCTGTTTGATGAGCCGCTCACGGTGATCGACCCGCACCTGAAGTGGCAGCTGCGCCGCAAGCTCAAGCAGATCCACCATGAACTCAAGCTCACGCTGATCTACGTCACGCACGACCAGGTGGAAGCGCTGACCTTTGCCGACCAGGTGGTGGTGATGACGCGCGGCAAAGCCGTGCAGGTGGGCTCGGCCGATGCACTGTTCGAGCGGCCCCAGCACGTGTTCGTGGGGCACTTCATCGGCTCGCCGGGCATGAACTTTTTGCCTGCCGAGCGAGATGGCGCGGAACTGTCCGTGGCGGGTCACCGCCTGGCCGCCCCGCAAGGGCGCGCACTGCCCGCAGGGCCGTTGCAGGTGGGCATTCGCCCCGAATACCTGTCGCTGGCCACCGCGCAGCAGCCGGGCGCACTGGCCTGCAGCGTGCTGCAGGTGCAGGACATCGGCACCTACCTGATGCTGACCGCCAAGGTGGGTGAGCACACGCTCAAGGCCCGCTTCAGCCCCGAAACGCGGCTGCCGTCGGCAGGCGACACGGTGTGGCTGCAGGTGCTGGGCGAGCACACCTGCTACTACCAGAATGAGGAGCTGCTGGCATGAGCACCACGACCAAACCCGTGAACCAGAAGGCCTGGTTCCTGATCCTGCCGGTGATCATCTGCGTGGCCTTCTCGGCCATCCTGCCGCTGATGACGGTGGTGAACTATTCGGTGCAGGACATCATCAGCCCCGAACGCCGCGTGTTTGTGGGCACCGAGTGGTTTGCCGCGGTGATGCGCGACGAAGAGCTGCACGCCGCGCTGCTGCGGCAGATCACGTTCTCGCTGGCGGTGCTCGCGGTGGAGATTCCGCTGGGCATCCTGCTGGCGCTGTCCATGCCCGCCCAGGGCTGGAAGTCTTCGGCGGTGCTGGTCACGGTGGCGCTGTCGCTGCTGATCCCGTGGAACGTGGTGGGCACCATCTGGCAGATCTACGGCCGGGCCGACATCGGGCTGATGGGCCGCATGCTGCAGGAGATGGGCATTGAATACAGCTACACCGGCAACGCCACGCAGGCGTGGCTCACGGTGCTGCTGATGGACGTGTGGCACTGGACACCGCTGGTGGCGCTGCTGGCCTTTGCCGGGCTGCGCTCCATCCCCGATGCGTACTACCAGGCCGCGCGCATCGATGGCGCGAGCAAGTTCGCGGTGTTTCGCTACATCCAGCTGCCCAAGATGCGCGGCGTGCTGATGATTGCCGTACTGCTGCGCTTCATGGACAGCTTCATGATCTACACCGAGCCCTTCGTGCTCACGGGTGGCGGGCCGGGCAATGCCACCACCTTCCTCAGCCAGTACCTCACCACCAAGGCGGTGGGCCAGTTCGACCTGGGGCCTGCGGCTGCGTTCTCGCTGATCTATTTCTTCATCATCCTGCTGCTGTGCTTCATCCTCTACAACTGGATGCAGCGCGTGGGCACCGCCACCAAGGAAGGGGCTGGCCATGAATGAAAAGCGCTTCCAGAAGCGGTCGATCTTTCTGATCGCGTACCTGGTCTTTGCCGTGTTGCCCATCTACTGGATGATCAACATGAGCTTCAAGACCAACGCAGAGATCCTGTCCACGTTCTCGTTCTTTCCGCAGAACTTCACGTGGGACAACTACAAGACGATCTTCACCGACGAGTCCTGGTACTCGGGCTACATCAACAGCCTGATCTACGTCAGCATCAACATGGTGATCACGCTCACCGTGGCCCTGCCGGCGGCCTATGCGTTCTCGCGCTACAGCTTCTTGGGCGACAAGCATGTGTTCTTCTGGCTGCTGACCAACCGCATGACGCCGCCGGCCGTGTTCCTGCTGCCGTTCTTCCAGCTGTACACCACCGTGGGGCTGATGGACACGCACATTGCCGTGGCGCTGGCGCATCTGCTGTTCAGCGTGCCGCTGGCGGTGTGGATTTTGGAAGGCTTCATGAGCGGCATCCCGCGCGAGATTGACGAGACGGCGTACATCGACGGCTATAGCTTCCCGCGGTTCTTCCTCACCATCTTCCTGCCGCTGATCAAGGCGGGCGTGGGTGTGGCGGCGTTCTTCTGCTTCATGTTCAGCTGGGTGGAACTGCTGCTGGCCCGAACGCTGACCAGTGTGGACGCCAAGCCCATCGTGGCCACGATGACGCGCACCGTGAGTGCATCGGGCATGGACTGGGCCACGCTGGCTGCGGCCGGAGTGCTGACCATCGTGCCCGGCGCCATCGTGATCTGGTTTGTGCGGCACTACATCGCAAAAGGTTTTGCGATGGGCCGGGTGTGAGGGTGCTCCCGTTGAGCCAGTCTTCCGCGCTCCCGGCACAGCACGCCGCGGTGCCTACAGAAAGGAACGCTTCAAATGTTTAACTGGATGGCCTGGACCACCCCGGTGGCCGTGTTTTTCATCTGCATCGTGCTGATGCTGATCGGCATGACGGTGTGGGAGATCAAGTCGCCCACGGTGATGCGCAAGGGATTTTTGCCGCTGGCCACCACGCGGGGCGACCGCCTGTTCATCGGCCTGCTGTCGGCCGCATATGTGAACCTGATTTTTGTGGGCCTGAGCGGCCGCATGGCCGAGTGGCTGGGCCTGGCCGCCGAGCCCTCGATCTGGATCAGCTTTGTGCTGTCGATGGCGCTGCTGCTGCTGATCCTGCGCAAAGGCTGATTGCTATAAAAATAATAGCTTTGCCGGTTTATTTTTATTGGGCTTGAAGGCAAAAAGGCTTCAAAACCCCGGCGGGTAAGCCTGAATGCCGCCAACGCTGACGACGACAAGCGCCGCTCCTATTTCCCCCGGGAGCGGTGTCCATCCACCAAGGGGGTTCCATCCGAGGAGACAGCAATGAAGATGCAGTTCACGGCGATCGCTTTCGCCGCCGCAACCCTGGCGTTGGGCCAGGCTGCCTGGGCCGGCGAGGCCGAGGCCAAGAAGTGGATCGACAGTGAGTTTCAGCCCTCCACGCTGAACAAGGACCAGCAGATGGCCGAGATGAAGTGGTTCATCGACGCCGCCAAGAAGCTGCAGGCCAAGGGCGTGAAGGAGATCTCGGTGGTGTCCGAGACCATCACCACGCACGAGTACGAATCCAAGACGCTCGCCAAGGCGTTCGAGGAAATCACCGGTATCAAGGTCAAGCACGACCTGATTCAGGAAGGCGACGTGGTCGAGAAGCTGCAGACCTCCATGCAGTCGGGCAAGTCGATCTATGACGGCTGGATCTCCGATTCGGACCTGATCGGCACGCACTACCGCTACGGCAAGATCCTGAATCTGACCGACTACATGACGGGCAACGGCAAGGAGTGGACCAACCCCGGCATCGACATCAAGGACTACATCGGCACCAAGTTCACCACGGCGCCTGACGGCAAGATGTACCAGCTGCCTGACCAGCAGTTTGCGAACCTGTACTGGTTCCGCGCCGACCTGTTCGACCGCAAGGACATCAAGGACAAGTTCAAGGCCAAGTACGGCTACGACCTGGGCGTGCCGCTGAACTGGTCAGCCTACGAAGACATCGCCGAGTTCTTTACCAACGACGTCAAGCAGATCGACGGCAAGCCGATCTATGGCCACATGGACTACGGCAAGAAGGACCCGTCGCTGGGCTGGCGCTTCACCGATGCCTGGCTGTCGATGGCGGGCACGGCTGACATCGGTGCGCCCAACGGCCTGCCGATCGACGAGTGGGGCATCCGCGTAGCCGACGACAAGTGCACCCCGGTGGGCGCATCCGTGTCGCGTGGCGGCGCCACCAACTCGCCTGCGGCCGTGTACGCACTGACCAAGTACGTGGACTGGATGAAGAAGTACGCGCCCAAGGAAGCCACCGGCATGACCTTCGGCGAAGCCGGCCCCGTGCCTGCGCAGGGCCAGATCGCCCAGCAGATCTTCTGGTACACCGCATTCACGGCCGACATGACCAAGCCCGGCCTGCCCGTGGTGAACGCCGACGGCACCCCCAAGTGGCGCATGGCCCCCGGCCCGAACGGCCCCTACTGGAAGCAGGGCATGCAAAACGGCTACCAGGACGTGGGCAGCTGGACCTTCTTCAAGGACCACGACGCCAACAAGACGGCAGCCGCCTGGCTTTACGCGCAGTTCGTGACGGCCAAGACCACATCGCTTAAGAAGACCATGGTCGGCCTGACCCCGATCCGCGAGTCCGACATTCAGAGCAAGGCCATGACCGACATGGCGCCCAAGCTGGGTGGCCTGGTGGAGTTCTACCGCAGCCCCGCCCGCGTGGCATGGTCGCCCACCGGCACCAACGTGCCCGACTACCCCAAGCTGGCCCAGCTGTGGTGGAAGAACGTGGCCCAGGCCGTCACGGGTGAGAAAACGCCCCAGGGCGCCATGGACACGCTGGCCGAGGAAATGGACCAGGTGATGGCCCGTCTGGAACGTGCCGGCATGGCGCACTGCGCCCCCAAGCTCAACAAGAAGGAAGACCCGAAGAAGTGGCTGTCGGACAAGCAGGCCCCATGGGCCAAGCTGGCCAACGAGAAGCCCAAGGGCCAGACCATTGCCTATGGCACGTTGCTGCAGGCCTGGAAGGACGGCAAGGCACGTTGAGGACCTGAGCGGTCTCCTCTTCATGCGATGACCCCATCGGCAGCCAGCACTCACAAGGTCGCTGGCTGCTTTTTTCATTGAACGACAACAACGGGTCGCGGCGGGACGGGCGAGATCCCATCCCACCGCTCTCAAGAATTAAAGGGTAAACCCTTAATTTTTGTGACACCCATGGACAATCACCCCATGACCTCAGCCTCGCCTTCCCCCCTGCCCACGCGACGGGCCGACCTGCTCGCCCGCCTGGCCCAGCCCATCCAGTACGACCTGGCGGTGATCGGAGGAGGCGCCACCGGCCTCGGGGTGGCGGTGGACGCGGCCGCGCGTGGGTTTTCCGTGGTCCTCATCGATTCGCACGATTTCGCCAAGGGAACGTCCTCACGCGCCACCAAACTGGTGCACGGCGGCGTACGCTACCTGGCCCAGGGCAACATCGCCCTGGTGCGCGAGGCGCTGCACGAGCGCACCACGCTGCTGCACAACGCGCCGCACCTGGCGCAGCCGCTGCCGTTCGTGATGCCGTCCTACCGTTTCTGGGAGACGCCTTTCTACGGCATCGGGCTCAAGATGTACGACGCCCTGGCTGGCAAGGCCGGCCTCGGTGCCACCGAATTCCTGGGCAAGGAAAGCACGCTCAAGTGCCTGCCCACGGCGCGCGCGGCGGGTCTCAAGGGTGGCGTGAAGTACTGGGATGGCCAGTTTGACGATGCCCGCCTGGCACTGGCGCTGGCGCGCACAGCCGCCAGCCTGGGTGCCCTGGTGGTGAACTATTGCCCCGCCACCGCGCTGGTGCACGACGAAGGCAAGGTGGCCGGTTTTGTCTGCCGCGACGCAGTGGGCGGCCAGGAATTCACGGTGCGCGCCCGTGCGGTGGTCAATGCCACCGGTGTCTGGGTGGATGGCCTGCGCCAGATGGATGGCGAGGCTACGGGCCGCCCCGTGCAGGCCATGGTGGCACCCAGCCAGGGCGTGCACATCGTGGTGGACCGCGATTTTCTGCCATCCGACCACGCACTGATGGTGCCCAAGACGGCGGACGGACGCGTGCTGTTTGCTGTGCCCTGGCTGGGCAAGCTGATTCTGGGCACCACCGATAGCCCCCGCCAGGACGTGGTGCGCGAGCCCCTGCCGTTTGCCGAGGAAGTCCGCTTCATCCTCGAAGAGTCTGCGCGCTACCTCAGCCGTGCCCCGGGCGTGGAGGACATCCGCAGCATCTGGGTCGGCCTGCGCCCGCTGGTCAAGCCGCAGGACGACGACGGCGACAACACCAAGAGCCTGAGCCGTGAGCACACGGTTCTGGCCAGCCGTAGCGGACTGGTTACGGTAACGGGCGGCAAATGGACCACCTACCGGGCCATGGCCGAAGATGTGTTGCAAAAATGCTTCACTTGTGGACTGTTGCCGGAAAAGGCGGCCGGGATCACCAATTCGCTGGCAGTGGTGGGCGCGCCCAAGGGCGCCATCACGCACCGCATCAGCGACGCGCAGGGCATGCACTCGTACGGCAGCGATGCCCCCTTTGTGCAGGCCCTCCCGGGGCAGTCTGCAGAGCTGGGCGGCGGCCTGACCGAGGCCATGGTGCGCTTTGCCGCGCGGTACGAATACGCCTGCACCGTGGAAGATGTGCTCGCCCGCAGGTCGCGCATGCTGTTTCTGGATGCCCGCAAGGCCATCGAGCTGGCCCCAGCGGTAGCCGCCATCCTGCAGGACGAGCTGGGCGCCGACCCGGCGCTGGAAGCATTTCTGGCGCTCGCACCCCAGTATTTGCACGTGCCGGCCTGAACGGCACTTGACACGGCAAATACGCTTTGCAATAATCGAGGGCTTCGCGTTTCCTGCGTGAAGTTTCTGCCCAGCGGGAAGTGCTGCAAATGGTTTGCGGTGCGGACGACGGGCCCAAGACTGACTGGCTGATCTGCAGCCCTTGAGAAGTTCTCTGGGGCTGTTGTCTTCTGGTGCAAGTTGGGAATATTGAAATGATCCAGACAGAATCTCGGTTAGAGGTTGCCGACAATACCGGCGCCAAGTCCGTCCTTTGCATCAAGGTGCTGGGTGGCTCGAAGCGTCGCTATGCAAGCGTTGGCGACATCATCAAGGTGAGCATCAAAGAAGCCGCTCCACGTGGCCGCGTCAAAAAAGGCGAGGTTTACAGTGCAGTGGTCGTTCGTACCGCAAAGGGCATCCGCCGCGGTGATGGCTCGCTCGTCAAATTCGACGGCAACGCAGCAGTGTTGCTCAACTCCAAGCTGGAGCCTATTGGCACCCGCATCTTCGGACCCGTGACGCGTGAACTGCGTACCGAGAAGTTCATGAAGATCGTGTCCCTGGCTCCTGAAGTTCTCTGAGGACGCGCCATGAACAAGATTCGCAAGGGCGACGAAGTCATCGTGCTGACCGGCCGTGACAAGGGCAAGCGCGGCACTGTCTCGCTGCGCAAGGATGACTCCTACATCGTCATCGACGGTATCAACCTGGTCAAGAAGCATGCCAAGCCGAACCCCATGAAGGGTACGACCGGCGGCATCGTGGAAAAGGCCATGCCTATCCACCAGTCCAACGTGGCCATCTTCAATGCGGCTACCGGCAAGGCTGACCGTGTGGGCATCAAGGTGCAGGCTGACGGCACGCGCGTTCGCGTGTTCAAGTCCAGCGGCGCTGAAATCAAGGCGGCCTAAGGGGTAAACATGGCACGACTTCAAGAAGTTTTCCGCGACAAGATCGCTCCCGAACTCACCAAGCAGTTCGGTTACACCTCGCCGATGCAGGTTCCGCGTCTGACCAAGATCACCCTGAACATGGGCGTGAGCGAGGCAGTTTCGGACAAGAAGGTGATGGACAACGCTGTGGCCGACCTGACCAAGATTGCTGGTCAGAAGCCCGTGGTGACCAAGGCCAAGAAGGCTATCGCCGGTTTCAAGATCCGCGAAGGCCAGGCCATCGGTTGCATGGTGACCCTGCGCGGTGTGCAGATGTATGAGTTCCTGGACCGTTTCGTGACCGTGGCACTGCCCCGCGTTCGTGACTTCCGCGGTATCTCCGGTCGCGCCTTTGACGGCCGCGGCAACTACAACATCGGTGTCAAGGAACAGATCATTTTCCCTGAGATCGAGTACGACAAGGTTGACGCTCTGCGCGGCCTGAACATCAGCATCACGACGACGGCCAAGACCGACGAAGAAGCCAAGGCTCTTCTGGCTGGTTTCCGTTTCCCGTTCAAGAACTGAGGCGAAGCATGGCTAAAGTAGCTTTGATCCAGCGCGAACTGAAGCGCGAAAAACTGGCGGCCAAGTACGCAACCAAGTATGCGGAACTGAAGGCAATTGCTGGCGATGCCAAGCGCAGCGACGAAGAGCGCGATGCAGCCCGTCTGGGCCTGCAAAAGCTCCCACGCAATGCCAATCCCACGCGCCAGCGCAACCGTTGCGAAATCACCGGTCGTCCACGTGGAACCTTCCGTCAATTCGGTCTGGCTCGTGCCAAGATCCGCGAACTGGCTTTTGCAGGCGACATCCCCGGTGTCACCAAAGCCAGCTGGTAAGCAGTCAGGAGATTAAACATGAGCATGAGTGATCCCATCGCTGACTTGCTGACCCGTATCCGTAATGCACAGATGGTCTCCAAGGCCACGGTTCTGGTGCCTTCTTCCAAAGTGAAGATCGCCATTGCCCAGGTGCTGAAGGACGAAGGTTATATCGACGGTTTCCAGGTCAAGACCGAAGCCGGCAAGTCCGAACTCGAAATTACCCTGAAGTACTACGCAGGCCGTCCCGTGATTGAGCGCATCGAGCGCGTCAGCCGCCCAGGACTGCGTGTTTACAAAGGCCGTGATTCCATTCCACAAGTCATGAACGGTCTGGGTGTGGCAATTGTCACGACGCCCCAGGGCGTGATGACCGATCGCAAGGCGCGCGCTACCGGTGTCGGTGGCGAAGTGCTCTGCTACGTGGCCTAACCCGCGGCATTGAGGAGAAACTGAAATGTCCCGAGTAGGAAAAATGCCCGTGACCATCCCCGCAGGCGTGGATGTGTCCGTGAAAGATGACCAGATCTCTGTAAAGGGTTCTGGCGGCTCCTTGTCGCTGGCGCAAAACGCGCTCGTGAAGGTGTCCTCGAACGAAGGCAAGCTCAGCTTTGAGCCTGCCAATGATTCCCGCGAAGCAAACGCCATGAGCGGCACCATTCGCCAGTTGGTCAACAACATGGTGGTCGGTGTGAGCAAGGGCTTTGAGAAGAAGCTGAACCTGGTCGGCGTGGGTTACAAGGCCGCGGCCTCGGGCTCCAAGCTGAACCTGGCTGTCGGCTATTCGCACCCGGTCAATATCGAAATGCCCGCCGGCATCACGGTTGCCACGCCCACCCCCACGGAAGTGGTGGTCAAGGGTGCTGACCGTCAGCGCGTCGGTCAGATCGCTGCTGAGATCCGTGCTGTTCGTCCACCCGAGCCCTACAAGGGCAAGGGCATCCGTTATTCGGACGAAAAGATCACGATCAAAGAGACCAAGAAGAAATAAGGAGCTGCAACATGTTGACCAAGAAAGAGCAGCGTCTTCGTCGTTCGCGTCAGACCCGCATCCGCATTGCACAGCAAGGCGTGGCGCGTCTCACGGTGAACCGCACGAACCTCCATATCTACGCCAGTGTTATCTCCGGCGACGGCAGCAAGGTGCTGGCATCTGCCTCCACGGCAGAAGCCGACGTGCGCAAGTCGCTCGGCGGTTCGGGCAAGGGTGGCAATGCCGCTGCAGCCCAGATCATCGGCAAGCGTATCGCTGAAAAGGCGAAGGCTGCTGGTGTCGAGAAGGTTGCATTTGATCGCGCAGGTTTTGCCTACCACGGTCGTGTCAAGGCCTTGGCCGACGCAGCCCGTGAAGCCGGCCTGCAGTTCTAAGCGGAGCGGAATACAAAATGGCTAAATTTCAACCCAAAGTGCAGAGCGAAGGCCAGGACGACGGTCTGCGCGAAAAAATGATCGCGGTCAACCGCGTGACCAAAGTCGTGAAGGGTGGCCGTATTCTCGGTTTCGCCGCACTGACGGTGGTTGGCGACGGTGACGGCCGCGTTGGCATGGGCAAGGGCAAGTCCAAGGAAGTGCCTGCTGCCGTGCAGAAGGCAATGGAAGAAGCCCGCCGCAACATGGTCAAGGTCTCGTTGAAGAACGGCACCATTTTCCATAACGTGACGGGTCACCATGGCGCTGCTGTCGTGATGATGGCTCCGGCCCCCAAGGGTACCGGCATCATCGCTGGTGGCCCCATGCGCGCCGTCTTCGAAGTTCTGGGCGTGACCGACATCGTGGCCAAGAGCCACGGTTCGTCCAACCCCTACAACATGGTTCGCGCCACGTTCGACGCACTGGTCAACTCGACCACGCCATCGAATGTTGCGGCCAAGCGCGGCAAGACGGTCGAAGACATCTTCGCCTGAACCGGAGCCTGAAAATGACAACGCAACAAACCGTCAAGATTCAACTGGTGCGCAGCCCTATTGGCACCAAGGAATCGCACCGCGCCACCGTTCGCGGCCTGGGTCTGCGCAAGCTCAACAGCGTGAGCGAACTGCAGGACTCGCCCGAAGTGCGCGGCATGATTAACAAGATCAGCTATCTGGTCAAAGTCCTCTGAGAGATAGATCATGGAACTCAATAGCATCAAGCCCGCAGACGGCGCCAAGCATGCCAAGCGCCGCGTAGGCCGTGGTATCGGCTCCGGCCTGGGCAAGACCGCTGGCCGTGGTCACAAGGGTCAAAAGTCGCGTTCCGGTGGCTACCACAAGGTAGGCTTCGAAGGCGGTCAAATGCCTCTGCAACGTCGCTTGCCCAAGCGCGGCTTCAAGTCGCACCTGCTCAAGTTCAATGCAGAAGTGACGCTCACAGCGCTGGACCAACTCGGCCTGGCCGAAGTGGACGTGCTGGCGCTCAAGCAGGCAGGCCTGGTGGGCGAGCTGGCCAAGGTCGTCAAGGTCATCAAGAGTGGTTCCCTCACCAAGGCTGTGAAGCTGACGGGCGTGGGCGCGACCGCTGGTGCCAAGGCAGCCATCGAAGCCGCTGGCGGCAGCATCGCCTGAGTTTGGCGCTGAAGGAAGACATCTGTGGCTACTAGCGCGGCTCAAATTGCAAAAACCGGCAAGTTCGGCGACCTGCGTCGTCGACTGGTTTTTCTGCTGCTTGCGCTGGTCGTGTATCGCATCGGGGCGCACATCCCGGTTCCTGGTATCGATCCAGCCCAGCTGCAACAGTTGTTCAGTGGCCAGCAAGGCGGAATCCTGAACCTGTTCAACATGTTCTCGGGTGGGGCGCTTTCACGCTTCACAGTCTTCGCTCTGGGGATCATGCCGTACATCTCGGCATCGATCATCATGCAGCTGATGACCTACGTGGTTCCCACGTTCGAACAGTTGAAAAAGGAAGGCGAAGCCGGTCGCAGGAAGATCACGCAGTACACCCGTTACGGGACGCTTGGCTTGGCACTTTTCCAGTCGCTCGGTATCGCCGTGGCACTGGAAAGCTCTGCAGGTCTGGTTCTGAGCCCTGGTTTCGGTTTCCGAATGACCGCGGTGGTCAGCCTTACGGCCGGAACGATGTTCCTGATGTGGCTGGGCGAGCAGATTACCGAGCGCGGTTTGGGTAACGGCATCTCGATCCTGATCTTTGCAGGCATCGCAGCCGGGCTGCCTAGCTCCATCGGTGGGCTGCTGGAATTGGTGCGTACAGGTGCGATGAGCATTCTGGCGGCGATCTTCATCGTCATCGTGGTGGGTCTGGTGACCTACTTCGTGGTGTACGTCGAGCGTGGCCAGCGCAAGATCCTGGTGAACTATGCACGGCGACAGGTCGGCAACAAGGTGTATGGCGGTCAATCGTCACATCTGCCTCTGAAGCTGAACATGGCGGGCGTCATCCCTCCTATCTTCGCATCGTCGATCATCTTGCTGCCGGCGACGGTTGTGAACTGGTTCAGTGCGGGTGAGTCGATGCGCTGGTTGAAGGACATTTCTGGTGCGTTGACCCCTGGTCAGCCCATCTATGTGATGTTTTATGCTGCAGCGATCATCTTCTTCTGCTTTTTCTACACGGCACTGGTTTTCAACAGCCGCGAGACTGCAGACAACCTGAAGAAGAGCGGTGCATTCATCCCCGGGATTCGTCCTGGTGAGCAGACGGCGCGCTATATCGACAAGATTCTGGTTCGCCTGACGCTGGCTGGTGCGGTGTACATCACATTTGTGTGTCTGCTGCCGGAATTCCTCATCCTGAAGTACAACGTACCGTTTTACTTTGGTGGGACATCCTTGCTGATCATTGTGGTCGTGACCATGGACTTCATGGCCCAGGTCCAGAACTACATGATGTCCCAGCAGTATGAATCGTTGCTGAAGAAGGCGAGCTTCAAGGGCAACACAGGCGGTTGAGGCAGAGGAGTCACTGCCAGGCGAAAGCCTGACAGTGCGCCGAATGGATAACGGTTGAATTGGCGCCCCACGGTTTCGCGGGTACAGATTGTGTTCCGTGCGAAACAGCCGGGACGGATGGAAAAGTTTTAGGAGAATGCAATGAGAGTTTCGGCTTCGGTCAAAAAAATCTGCCGCAACTGCAAGATCATCCGCCGCAAGGGTGTGGTGCGCGTGATCTGCACGGACCTGCGTCACAAGCAGCGCCAAGGTTGATTGGAAAGTATTAGAGGACGCATATGGCACGTATCGCTGGCATTAACATTCCGCCGCACAAGCACGCGGAAATCGGTCTGACCGCCATTTTTGGCATTGGTCGCACCCGCGCTCGCAAGATTTGCGAAGCAACAGGTATCGCTTACAGCAAGAAGATCAAGGATCTGACTGACGGCGACCTGGAAAAAATTCGTGAGCAAATCGAGCAGTTCACCATCGAAGGTGACCTGCGCCGTGAGACCACGATGAACATCAAGCGCCTGATGGACATCGGTTGCTACCGTGGCTTCCGCCACCGTCGCGGTCTGCCAATGCGTGGTCAGCGTACGCGTACCAATGCACGTACCCGCAAGGGCCCGCGCAAGGGTGCGGCTGCACTGAAGAAATAAAGAGATTGAAAGATCAACATGGCTAAATCTCCTGCCAATAACGCAGCTCAGCGCGTCCGCAAGAAGGTCCGGAAGAACGTTTCGGACGGCATTGCCCACGTGCACGCTTCGTTCAACAACACCATCATCACGATCACCGATCGCCAGGGCAATGCCCTGTCGTGGGCCTCGTCGGGTGGCCAGGGCTTCAAGGGCTCGCGCAAGTCCACTCCATTCGCTGCCCAGGTAGCATCGGAAGTGGCTGGCCGCGCTGCGATCGACCAGGGCATCAAGAACCTGGACGTCGAGATCAAGGGTCCCGGTCCAGGCCGTGAATCCTCGGTGCGCGCTCTGGGCGCACTGGGCATCCGCATCACGTCGATCTCTGACGTGACGCCAGTGCCCCACAACGGCTGCCGCCCTCAAAAGCGCCGTCGTATCTAATTTCTCTCTAAGCCCACCGCCGCCTGTGCACGCGCAAGCGCCTCAGGCGGCTCCCGCAATGGTTTGCGGCAGATGACACAAAGGAAGCTCAAGTGGCACGTTACCTCGGCCCCAAGGCCAAACTCTCCCGCCGTGAAGGCACCGACCTGTTCCTGAAGAGCGCCCGTCGCTCGATCGCGGACAAGTCGAAGTTCGATTCCAAGCCAGGCCAGCACGGTCGTACTTCGGGCGCTCGTACGTCCGACTACGGTCTGCAACTGCGTGAAAAGCAGAAGGTCAAGCGCATGTACGGCGTACTGGAAAAGCAATTCCGCCGCTACTTTGAAGCTGCTGACGGCAAAAAAGGCAACACTGGCGCCAACCTGCTGTTCCTCCTGGAATCGCGTCTGGACAACGTCGTGTACCGCATGGGCTTCGGCTCCACGCGCGCAGAAGCACGCCAGCTCGTATCGCACAAGGCCATCACCGTGAATGGCAAGTCGGTCAACATCGCGTCTTACCTCGTTAAGGCCGGCGATGTGGTGGCTGTTCGCGAAAAGTCCAAGAAGCAGAACCGTGTGGTGGAAGCACTGCAACTGGCCGCGCAGGTTGGCATGCCAGCGTGGGTTGAAGTGAACGCCGAGAAGGCCGAAGGCATCTTCAAGAAGGTGCCGGACCGTGATGAGTTCGCTGCCGACATCAACGAATCGCTGATCGTTGAGTTGTACTCGCGCTAATAGCCAGTACGTATTTCGAGAAAACCGTCCCTACACCGCGAGGCATCGCGGTGTAGGCGCTTCACCAGCCTTACCGGTGTAACGAGCTGGGGGTATTGAGAGGAAGTCTGAATGCAAACCAATTTGCTGAAACCCAAGGCTATCAATGTTGAGCAGCTTGGCCACAATCGTGCCAAGGTTGCACTGGAGCCGTTCGAGCGTGGCTACGGTCACACGCTGGGCAACGCCATCCGGCGCGTCCTGCTCTCGTCCATGGTGGGTTACGCAGCGACGGAAGTCACCATTGCGGGTGTCCTGCATGAGTACTCCTCCATCGATGGCGTTCAGGAAGACGTGGTCAACATCCTGTTGAACCTCAAGGGTGTGGTGTTCAAGCTGCACAACCGCGACGAAGTCACTCTGAGCCTGCGCAAGGACGGAGAGGGCGTGGTCACGGCCCGTGACATTCAGACTCCGCACGACGTCGAGATCGTCAATCCCGATCACGTGATTGCCAATCTGTCGGCGGGTGGCAAGCTGGACATGCAGATCAAGGTCGAAAAAGGCCGTGGCTATGTGCCAGGCAACCTGCGCCGCTATGCGGATGAGTCGACGAAGTCGATCGGCCGCATTGTGCTGGATGCATCGTTTTCGCCCGTCAAGCGCGTGAGCTACACCGTGGAAAGCGCTCGCGTCGAGCAGCGTACCGATCTGGACAAGCTGGTCGTGGAAATCGAGACCAACGGTGCCATCACGGCAGAAGATGCGGTGCGTGCCTCGGCAAAGATCCTTGTCGAGCAACTGGCCGTGTTCGCCCAACTGGAAGGCGGCGAACTGGCAGCCTTCGACGCACCGGCAGGCCCACGTGGAAACGCGACATTCGATCCGATCCTGCTGCGTCCCGTCGATGAGCTCGAACTGACCGTCCGTTCTGCCAACTGCCTGAAGGCTGAGAACATCTATTACATCGGTGATCTGATCCAGCGCACCGAGAACGAGTTGCTCAAGACCCCAAATCTGGGTCGCAAGTCGCTCAACGAGATCAAGGAAGTGCTTGCTTCACGCGGCCTGACCTTGGGTATGAAGCTCGAGAACTGGCCGCCAGCCGGTCTCGACAAGCGTTAAGTTATAATTTTTGGTTCCCCAGCGGGACCAGTGCCTCGGGCAGTACCTGATACGGCTGCCTGATTTAATTACATAGACAGTAGAAAGAAAGCACCATGCGCCACGGACACGGCCTTCGCAAACTCAATCGCACCAGCTCGCACCGCCTCGCGATGCTGCAGAACATGATGAACTCGCTCATCGAGCACGAGGCCATCAAGACCACGGTTCCAAAGGCAAAAGAACTTCGCCGTGTGATCGAGCCCATGATCACCCTGGCCAAGGAAGACTCCGTCGCGAACCGCCGTCTGGCGTTTAACCGCCTGCGTGACCGCGATAGCGTTACCAAGCTGTTCAATGACCTGGGCCCCCGCTTCAAGGTCCGTCCCGGCGGCTACACCCGCATTCTGAAGATGGGTTTCCGCGTGGGTGACAACGCGCCCATGGCACTGGTTGAACTCGTCGACCGCGCTGCAGAAACCGAAAATAATTCGGCCGCAGCTGAATAATAGGGTATAATCTACCTCTTACCGCGCGATGGAGCAGTCTGGTAGCTCGTTGGGCTCATAACCCAAAGGTCGGAGGTTCAAATCCTTCTCGCGCAACCAACAAGGGCAGCAATGCCAATCGAAACGCCCACTTGATAGTGGGCGTTTTTGTTTTTGGGGTACTGCCCGTCGTATGCTACGGCGTCACTGCGTTGGTGATCGGGCAGGAATTCCAACAGCGGTAACGGGACCGCCAGTGGTTCGCCTCCGCTTCGAAACCGCGCAAGGCGTGGATGGGCTCAGGGACTAAACATCTCCTTGGCTGCACGGGCGCTACTAGGCGTAAGGACCTGACCCATGCGTCGCACCTGAATCGTCTCCAAACGCCAGCGTCGGCTTAACCCGAGTTCTTCCCGAACAAGTCGACCTTGGCGCTGCGGGTGATTGCCGCAACGCAGGGATGCGTGATTCGCCTCTCGACAGAGATGGCAAAGAATTCCTCTACCAGATCGGTGGATCGACCGATCACTTCCACGCCGTACTGAGCCGTGGTCTCCGCATCAAGCACGGTGGGCGAGGTGAAGACGCCCCGTCCTTCTCTCCCGAATGCGTTCATCAATGCACTGTCGTCAAACTCGCCCACGACCCGTGGACGCAGCTGGTGCTTATTGAGCCAATGATCCAGCTGCTGGCGGACTGAAGACATCGGTCCCTGAATCAGCATGGGGGCACCCTGCAGGCACCCGGGGAAATCGCCAGACAATTGCTGTCGCAACGCTGGCGCGCACAGAAAGCTCATACCGCTGACGCCAAGTTGATGGTTGAACGCTTTCACGCCAATCTTCTTCGAAACTGGCTCGTCCGCCAGTACAAGGTCCAGGCGGTTCAGGCTCAGCTGGGCAATCAGCTCGGGAAACTTGCCTTCCTGACAGACCATGTGCACGGGGCGCGCAAGATCGAGCCCGAGTGCGGGCTCCAGCAGGTGATAGGCGACCGACTTCGCCACGGAATCCGCAACACCCACGCGGAACTCCAGGGGACGTGCCTGGTTGCGTGCCAGCCTTACGGACTGCTCCAGCTCATCACCCAATGCGAAGATCTGCTCGGCGTAACCGAGCGCGACGCGGCCCTCGCTGGTGAGCTCCAGCCCACGTCCCCGTTTGCGGAAAAGGTCGTGTCCCAGCCATTCCTCCAGCAAACGGATCTGCCCAGACAACGTCTGGGGAGTGGTGTGCAATTGTTCCCCGGCACGGACGACGCCCCCCGCCTTCGCCACCGTCCAGAAATAGCGCAAATGCTTGAAGTTCATGCCGACACCACCTTAAACACTTCGGTAAATGCGATGTATTGATCGCAAATAATCGAATGTACGCGAAGTGTTGAATGCCCTACATTGGGTGCTGGTACCGGTCTGAGACGACCGGCCTCAACAACTTCACAAGGAGTAGCAACGATGCGAATCACCACACGAGGTCAACTGGCGGTGTCGGCAATCACCGATCTGGCGGTGCGCCAGCAGTTGCGGCCCATTGCGCTCTCGACCATCAGCACACGGCTTGGCACGTCGCTTTCGTACCTGGAGCAACTGTTCAGCGCCTTGCGCCGCGCAGGGCTGGTGGAAAGCACCCGTGGACCTGGCGGCGGCTACACGCTGGCGCGCCATCCGCGCGACATCTCCGTGGCCGACATCATCCTCGCTGTGGAGACGCTGTCGGACGACGGCGTGGCAAGTGCCAACGCAGGTCAGGCGGCGCGCGTGAAGTCGATGACGGGTGAACTCTGGTCTACCTTCAACGTCCGGGTCATGGAATACCTGCAGTCGGTCTCTTTGCAGGAACTGGTTGCGCAGCAGCGCGCCAAGGGTGTGCCCGTGGATGATCCGGAGCCGGCCGCCGTGGTCCGCAAGCTGGCCCCCAAGCCACGTCCGCTGATGGCCAAGGTGGGCGTGCCGAACTCGGTGTTTGCACTCGGCGCGATGCCAATCCTGCGACGCCGCTAAGGTGCTGTAGCCGCGGCCTCTGGGCTGCCACCCCGGGGGCGGGCCGTCGATGTGGGCGCACGAACTCGCCCGGCGGCGCTTAAACGCCTCAGGGTTTTGGTACACGCCCAATGCGGCAGCCGTGCAGGGCAAATCCATCGGCGTCCAGTCCACGCCGGGTCTTCACGCGTACGCGCGACGATCGGTCAACCAACTAACCTGTTCGGTGCAGTTGCGGCGGCTCAGGGCCGTGTGGCAACAGCGCTCAGGTCGCGTACACCGTTTCCATCGACGCAAAGCCCTTGAATTCAAGTGGATTGCCGCTGGGGTCGTGAAAGAACATGGTCCATTGCTCGCCGGGCTCGCACGCAAAGCGCACCTGCGGTTCCAGCACGAACGGCACCCCGGCCGCGCGCACACGCGACGCAAGCGCATGCCACTCGGGCAGTTCAAGGATGGCGCCGAAGTGCGGCATGGGGACCAGATGGTCGCCGACATGCCCGGTCCGCGCGGTCGCGAAAGGCTCGCCCAGGTGCAGCGAGATCTGGTGCCCGAAGAAGTCAAAGTCCACCCAGGTGTCAGTGCTGCGGCCTTCGCGGCACCCGAGCACGCCTCCGTAGAAACGGCGCGCCGCATCCAGATCGGTCACATGAAAGGCTAGATGAAAAAGGCTGCTCATGCTACCAAGGATAGCAGCCTGATTTGCCCCGGCGCGACGATAGCGCGGCTGTGGGCTGGTCCCGGGCAGCGCAGCGCATGCGGCGCCCAAGGCATCAGTTCATGGACGGATCAGCCGCCATGTTGTCGAACTTCCTAAAGTACTGGCGGGCCATGGCCACCAGCTGAGCGTCGCTCGGGTGATCAGCGGCCACCGAATCCACCACCACCTTGGCAATCGCCGGGCGCTGCTTGGCACACCAGTCGCGGAATTCGTTGCGTGCCAGCCCGGGGCCGGCCAGCAGCACTTCACGGGTATCGGCCAGGGCATCGGCCACCGCGGTGAAAAACGGGGCGGCATCCTCTGCCTTGCCCTGGTGCTTGTGGTGGCTGCGCGAGCGGATGCGCTGCGTTTCGGCGTGCTCGCGGTCGAACATCACCACATGGGCTTCGGAATGGTCCATCCAGACGACTGCGTGAAAAGTGCTCATTGAAAGAATCTCCGGTAGGAAGGTTGACGAAAAACGGCGTGCGCGAACCCATCAGCCAGCATGGGCCGCGCAGCGGAAGGTCAGAGGGCGGCGCAGGCGCGCGATACGCGATCAGCCCGGACGGCGCTGGTGCTCCACGCTGTCCTGGCAGGCAAGGCAGCGGGACGCTTCGGGCGCCACCTGCAGGCGGCCGATGGCGATATCGGCCCCGCAGTCGGTGCACTCGCCGTAGGTGTCGGCCGCAATGCGTGACAGCGCTGCGTCGATGGCGGCGAGCTGTTCCGTTTCGTGGGCGTCCAGCGCGAACTCCAGCTCCCGGTCGGTCGCCACCTGTGCGCGGGAGTCTTCTGGACGTCCGAAGTGCTCGGCCGCCGCTTCGGCGCGGCCGATGGTGCCGCCGCGCTGCGCCGCCAGCTGGGCCAGCACGGCGCGTTGCTGCGCCAGCAGTTGTTCGCGAAAGACGGCGGTCTGTGTTGCATCCATGGGGGCTCCGGTTCCTGTTGATTGCCTCCATGGTGCGCCGGGCACTGGGTGCGTGCCTTGAGTAATGTCAACACCTGCTCGACCGTGGCGGGCGTGGTCCTGGTCGCCGCCCGGATGGGCCAGCACGCAGGCTCGGGCGGGTGACCCGACAGGCAGCGCGTTGCGATCGCCGGTTGAAGAAGTCCGCGACCCCTGAGCCTGCACGAGCTCGAAGCACTACCCCAATTTAAATGTCTAGGCCAAGGCGCATCGGCGCAGCAATGCCATGCTGCCCCCGGTAAACCGGGTGCACGGGTAATGCATGGCCATCGCCATACGGAAAACGCCAAGGGCCGTGTCGCGCAGCCCCTGGCACCCCAACGTGGCGAATGGAACGCAGCGGCCACATCCGCGCCGCCCTGCAGGCGCACCCCTGATAGCGCGGTTTGCCTCTGTTGTCACTTCCAGGCAGCCTCGGCAAGACACTCGCGAGACCACGTAGACGCAGTCCGCGCGAGCCCATGCGGAGAAATTTCGTATCACTTCTTCGGCCGTGCCAGCATCTCCGCCGTGTTCGTCTTGCGGTCGGCATTTACGCGCTGCACGTGGGGGCGCTCAGCCATGCGGGCCAGATACTCGCGCACCGGAAGGTCCGCCAGAAAATCCCGGCCATAAACGATCTTCGTGGCCGAGCTCACAAGCGGAAGGTGCACGATGGCGGCGCAGTCGGCCAGGGTAAAGCTGCTGCCGGCGATGAACGGATCGAAGCGCGTCAACTTGCCGAATGCGGCAATGTTCTTTTCGAGTTGCGCTCCCACCTTCTCGCGCGCTGATTCGCTCACGGTGCCGCCAAAAAAAGCCTGCGGGTACAGGTTGCGTGCGACCAGTTCCAGGTGCAACTCAAGGAAAGTGACGAGTTCGCGGACCTTGGCCGCGCCGTACGCGCCTGCGGGCAGCAAGGCTGGCTCCGGATGCAGGGCCTCGATGTAGTCGGCCATCACGGCCGACTCGCACAGCGGGCCTTCGGGCGTGAGCAGGTAGGGCACCTTGCCCAGTGGTGTGGCGGTGCGGTCGGTCTCGCCCACCCAGGCCAGCTGTTCCTCAAAAGGCAGGCCCTTTTCGAGCAGTTGCAGCTTGACCTTGTTGTAGTAGTTGCTGGCAGAAAAGCCGCAGAGTGTGAGCATGGTGCATGTCTCCGTTGTCAGTGAGGGGGCGATGGTCAGCGGCATCGTAGGGCCGCCGCCGCAGGGCACGGGTCACGCAGATGACGCAGATGAGCCCCGTGCCGGGCTGTGTGCCACACCGGCGCATCCACGGGCCAGTGACCCCTACAATCTGCGCTCCATGCCAACCCGCCCCCTGCACACCCTCCGCCAGCTCCGCTGGCTGGCACGCCTGGTCCTTGCGTGGTTTGTGCTGTCCATCGGCGTGGCGGTGGCATCCCCGCTGGTGAACCCGCAGGCGATGGAGCTGATCTGCTCCGGCTCCGGCGTGATCAAGGTGGTCGTCAAGACCGACGACGGTGCGAAGGAACTGCCCAGCCACACGCTGGACTGCCCCCTGTGCGCGCATGCAGGCGCGCCGCCGCCCGTATCCCGGGCGCAAATGCCCGTGGTTCAACCCCTGGCGCACGCCTTGCGCCCCATCCACGCCGCACACATTGCGGCGCGCACTGCCGCGCCATTGCCGCCGCGCGGACCTCCGGCCCTCTCCTGAAATCGCTATTCATTAGATAGCTGCCCGTGCTTATTCCATAAGCGCTTGCCGCTTTTTTAGATCGATATTCAGGAGTTCTCATGCGCCCACCCGCATGGCATTGGCCTTGGCCATTGCCGCACGACGGGCTGCCTCTGCGCACTCGACTAACTCACCGCTGCGGGCGCCACCGCATCTCCGGCCACCACCTGTGCGGGCCCGGGCTGCTCTTGGCCTCCGAGCGCCCGCCAGCCATGCCCGCAGCAGAGCGGCGTCAACAGCCGCGCACTCTGCATACGCAGAACGCCAACCTATCAAACACCCAGGAAACACCATGTCTTCAAACACTATTAAAACAATAGCAACGAGTGCAATATTTGCCTGCGCTACAGCCCTGTCAGGCCACGCATCCGCCCATGTGGTGCTCGAATACCAGGTCGCTCCGGCGGGGGCCAGCTACAAGGCCACCTTCAAGGTGGGCCATGGCTGCGGTGCATCGCCCACGCGGCAGGTCGTGGTCGATATCCCTGACGGATTCCGTGGCGCACGCCCTCAGCCCAAGCCGGGCTGGACGCTGGACGTGCAGCGCGGCAAGCTGGCCACGCCCTACACCAGCCACGGCCGCAACGTGACCGAAGACACCACACGCATCACCTGGACAGCCCGCACCGCCGAAGACGCGCTGCCCAGCGCCCACTATGATGAATTCGTACTGGTCGGCCAGACGCCCGAACAGGCCGGAATGCTGTACTGGCCCGTGCGCCAGATCTGTGCCCAGGGCCGCAACGACTGGACCGAAGTGCCCCAGCCCGGACAAAAGCTGCACGACCTCAAGAGCCCCGCAGCGGCGCTGGAGGTGCTGCCTCAAGCCGGCGGCTCTGCGCACCAGCACTGACATGCTGCAGCACCCCCTCGCCACCTTTCCCGCCTTGTACCGAATTGATTGATCCAGGAGTTACACATGCAACAGCTTTCCACCACCCTGCGCTTGGGCACCTTCGCGCACGTCCGCAACACCGCCTTGGGCCTCGCGCTGGCAGGCGCAGCCGCCGCGTCCGCCCTGGCGCAGACGGCCCCCGTCAAGATTGAAGGCGCCTGGGCCCGCGCCACCGTGCAGGGCCAAAAGGGCACGGGCGCCTTCATGAAGCTCACCGCCCCCGAGGGCGCCAAACTGGTCGGAGCGTCGTCGCCCGCCGCCGGCGTGACCGAGGTGCACGAGATGAAGATGGAAGGCGACGTGATGAAGATGCGTGCCGTGCCCGCGCTCGACCTGCCCGCGGGCAAGACGGTGGAGTTCAAGCCCGGTGGCTACCACGTCATGCTGCTGGACCTGAAGGCGCCGCTGGCCAAGGGCACCACCGTACCGGTCACGCTGGTGTTCCAGGACGCCAAGGGCGCTGAAAGCCGGCTCAACCTGTCGGTGCCCGTGGGTACCACGCCGCCCGGCGGCGCCACAGCCGGCAGCATGATGGACGGCCACAAGCACTGAGCGGCCTGCGGGCCGGCTGGCCTGCCACCAACGGTCACAAGCGCCCGCGCCGCACCGGTGCAGGCGGCGCTTACCGGCATTTGCCCCCTCACCACGCGCCGGGCATTGGGGTAAGCTGTGCTTTTACCCCCCTACCCACCTCGTCCACCTCTTGCGGAGCGGCCATGAGCGACTCATCCAACAACTTCGGTTTCGGCAAATTCGTGCCCGGTTTTGACTTTCTGCAAAGCCTGGCCAAGGGCGCGAGCAGCAACATCCCGCAGCTGCCCAGCCTGTCCAACTGGGTGGCTCCCACCATCAACGTGGAAGAGCTGGAAAAGCGCATCGAAGAGCTCAAGGCCGTGCAGTTCTGGCTGGAGCAAAACTCCCGCGCCCTGTCGGCCACCATCCAGGCGCTCGAAGTGCAGAAGATGACCCTGGCCACGCTCAAGGGCATGAACTTCAGCATGGGTGACGTGGCCAACGCCTTCAAGCTCAAGACCGCCGACACCGTGATGGGCGGCGTGCAAAAGGCGGCATCGGCCGCCGGTGACGCGGCCGATGCCGTGGCCAGCGCCGCAGCGCGCATGGCCGGGCGTGCCCCTGCTGAAGACCAGCAGCCCGAGGCCGCTGCCCCCGAGGCACGCGCAGAAAAGGCCAAGCCGAGGAGCAGCAGCAAGGCCGCAGCGCCCGAAACCCCCGTGGTCGACCCGATGCAATGGTGGGGCGCGCTCACCAGCCAGTTCCAGCAGATCGCCGCCACGGCGATGAAAGACGCGGCCAAGCAGACCGCCATCGACACCACCAAGAACATGGCCACCGGCCTGGCCAAGGAAGCCATCAAGACCGCCACCGGCATGGCCAACCAGTTTGCCGCCAAGGGCATGCAGACGATGCGCGGTAGCGCCGCAGCGGCCAAAAAGCGCACGCCCGCCGCCGCGCCTGCACCCGCTCCCAAGGCGGTTGCAGCCAAGAAGGCCCCCGCCCGCAAGAGCCCGGCCGCCACGAAATCCACCGCCCGCAGCGCACCGCGCAAGACCTCGCGCTGACGGGCAGGGCTGCATCAAGGCGGTGGGCGCCACACGCCAGCGGCCTTACCGCACCAGACACCATGAAACTCTTTCCTTCCGGCCATGCCACGCACCCGCAGTGGCGCATGGCGGCGGCGCTGGTCGTTGCACAGCTGCGCGCCCAGATGGCCTCGCCCGACCATGCTTCGGCCCCCACGCTGGGCCTGGTCTACATCACCGACTACTACGCCAACGAAGCGCCTGCGCTGCTCGAATACCTGAGCGGTGAACTGCCCGGGGTGACCGACTGGAGCGGCACGGTGGGCGTGGGCGTGTCGGCCAACAATGCCGAGTACTTTGACGAGCCCGCGCTGTCGGTGATGCTGCTCGATGTACCGGCCGACCAGTACCGCGTGTTCTCCGGCGTAGCGCCGCTGCCCACGCACCCCGATGCCACCACCAGCGGCTTTGCTGCGCACACGGCGCTGGTGCATGCCGATGGCCAAACGCCCGAGCTTTCCGAGCTGCTGGCCGAGATGTCCACGCGCACGGACACCGGCTACCTGTTTGGCGGCCTTACCGCCAGCCGCACGGCCAGCGCGCAGTTTGCGGTGGGTGGCAACGGCAACGTGGCCGGGCAGGGCGCGGCCAGCGGAGTGTTTGACGGCGGCCTGTCGGGCGTGGCGTTTGCGGCCGGGGTCGGCATGGTCTCGCGCGTCACGCAGGGCTGCCAGCCGGTGGGTGCCCTGCACACCATCACCGCGGCGCAAGACAACGTGGTGCTGGAGCTCGATGGCGAGCAGGCGCTGGATGTGCTGCTCGATACGCTGGAAGTCACGCTCGAAGGCGACCCCCAGCCTGCGCTGCGCAAGGTACGCGCCACACTGGCCGGGCTGGTCAATGCAGGTGAGCAGCCGCAAGGCCAGCGCCGCACGGGCCACTTTGGCACCGACACGCGCGTGCGCCACATCGTGGGGCTCGATGGCACGCGGCGCGGCGTGGCCCTGGCCGACCATGTGGAGCCGGGCATGCACCTGGCGTTCTGCCAGCGCAACGTGGCTGCCGCGCGGGCGGACCTGATGCGCATCTGCGCCGAGATCCGTGAAGAGCTGTCGCCAGAGGATCTGGAGCCGCTGCCCAACGCTTTTATGGCGCCCTACGGTACGGCGGGCCACACCGGTGGTGGCCATAGCCAGGGCAGTGGCAGCGTTGCCGGTTTTGCACCGGCTCCCGGCGGCGAACCCCAGGCGCAGCGGCGCATCTGCGGCGCGATCTATGTCAGCTGCTCGGGCCGCGGCGGCCCCCACTTTGGCGGGCACAGCGCCGAGCTGCAGATCGTGCGCCACGCACTGGGCGATGTACCGCTCACCGGTTTTTTTGCAGGCGGCGAAATCGCGCACCACCACCTGTACGGCTACACCGGCGTGCTCACGGTGTTTGTGGCGGGCGAATGAATCAGCGGGTTCTTGCCCGCGTGATACCCGCCCGCTGCACCGACGGCACAGGCCGGCGCCTGGCACTCAGCCCGTCGCGTCGTCTTCCGACGCTGCCCGTTCCTCGGGCGTGAGCCGGCGGGCCAGGATCTTGTCGATGGTCTTGCCATCCATGTCCACCACCTCCAGCTTCCAGTCTTCCCACTGCACGGTGTCGGTGACCTTGGGCAGCCGGCCGGTCAGCAGCATGATCATGCCGCTCAGTGTGTGGTAGCGGCCGCGCTCTTCTTCGGGTACGGTGGCCAGGTTCAGGCGGTCCTTCAGCTCGGGCACGGGGATGTGGCCGTCCAGCAGCCAGCTGCCGTCGTCGCGTTGCAGCGCCCATGATGTCTCGGGGTCGCGGGGCTGGAACTCGCCGGTGATCGCCTCGATCAGGTCCTGCAGCGTGACGATGCCCTGCACCTCGCCGTACTCGTCGATGACGAAGGCCATGTGCACATCCGACAGGCGGAAGTTGTCGAGCAGTTCCATGCCGGTGATGGTTTCGGGCACATACAGCGCCGTCTGCAGCGGCTGCTCGGCCAGCGTGCGCGAGCGGTCGCGGATGGCACGCGACAGCCACTGGCGCGCATTCACCACGCCCAGGATGTCGTCCATGCCGCCCCGCACCACCGGAAACCGCGCGTGGTTCGATTCCTCGATGCACTGGAGGTGCTCCTCAAAAGGTGCATCCACATCCAGGCACACCACGTCGCCACGCGGCACCATCAGCGAGCCGATCTGCCGGTCGTCCAGACGGAACACGTTGCGCACCATGGTGTGCTCGTGCGACTCGATCACACCGGCCGTGGTGCCCTCGACCAGCATGGCGTGGATCTCTTCCTCGGTCACCGGGCTGCCGCTGGTTTCCTTCACGCCCATCAGGCGCAGCAGCGTGCGGGTGGAGGTAGACAGCAGCAGCACAAACGGCTTGGTCGCCAGCGCCAGGAAATTGATGGGCCGTGCCACCAGGCGTGCAAACGTCTCGGGGTACGACTGGCCGATGCGCTTGGGCACCAGTTCCCCGACCACGATGGAGAAATACGTGATCAGCACCACCACCAGGCCGGTTGCCAGATAGCTGCCCAGCGGCATGGGCACGCCCAGCGTTTCAAGCCATACGGCAAGCGGTCCGGCCAGCGCGGCCTCACCCACGATACCGTTGAGCACGCCGATGGACGTGATGCCGATCTGGATGGTGGACAGGAATCGCGTGGGGTCTTCGCCCAGCTTCACGGCGGCGGCTGCGCCGCTATCGCCCTCATCGATCAGCTTTTGCAACCGTGCCTTGCGCGCCGTGACCAGCGCAATCTCCGACATGGCGAAAAGCCCGTTCAAAAGGATGAGGGCGAAGAGTATTGCTATTTCCATACAAAGGGCGCCCGTTGCGCCCTTGGGTGTTGATCAACGGGGCATTGTAAGAACCTGTGGCGGCAGGGGCTTTGGGGCGGGCTGCCGGCACCGCCGTTCCCGGCGCCCGGTGTCGGGTCGGGTCGGCCTGTGCCCTCTTCCGGGGCTGCACCAAAGAAAGTGCCCGCATGCAAGGCTGCAAGCGGGCACGATGGATCGTGTGATGGGCTGCTGACGCCCGTTTTATAAGCTTCTTAAGCTATTAAAAGAAGAGCAAACGGATCAACGCACGCCTTGTGCGCTGAGCACTGCCGGGGCGGCTGGGCGGGCCATGCCGGTGAAGTCGAAGTCCAGCTCGGGGGCCAGGCCGCTCACGATGCGGGCAATGGACTTGCCCGAGCCGCAGGCGTGCGTCCAGCCCAGCGTGCCGTGGCCGGTGTTGAGGAACAGGTTGCCCACTTTCGTCTTGCCGATCAGCGGCACGTTGCTGGGGGTGGCAGGGCGCAGGCCGGTCCAGAACTGGGCCTGCGTGGTGTCGCCCGCACCGGGGAAGAGCTGTTCCACCCGGCGCACGATGGCGTCGCAGCGCACCTGGTTCAGGTTGCGGTCATAGCCGTTGAGCTCGGCCGTGCCCGCAATGCGCAGGCGGTCGCCGCGCTCGCTGGTGTAGCGCGAGAACACCAGCTTGAACTCGTCGTCCGTCAGGCTGACCTGGTGGGCCATGCTCGCGTCCTTGACGGGCATGGTCACCGAGTAGCCCTTGGCCGGGTAGATCGGTAGGCTGATGCCCAGGGGCTGCGCCAGCAGGGGGCTGAACGAGCCCATGGCCAGCACAAACGCATCGCCACGCACGCGCTCGAAGCGGCCTTCGGCGTTGGTCACTTCCACATGGTCAATGCGGCCTGCCACTTCGCGCAGGGCCGTGATGTGGTGGCCCATGCGGAACTGCACGCCCGCGGCTTCACACAGCTTGGCCAGCTCGCGCGTGAACTGGTTGGCGTCGCCCGATTCGTCTTCGGCCGTGAAGGTGGCACCGGCCAGCTGCGGGCGGATGTGGGCCAGGGCGGGCTCGATGCGCACAGCCTCGTCGGCGCTGATCACCTGGCGCTCGCAGCCCAGCGCGCGCATCTGCTCGGCGGGGGCCAACGCACCGTCGAATTCCTTGGCGTTGGTATAGAAGTGCAGGATGCCTTGCGTGCGCTGGTCGTACTGGATGCCGGTGGCAGCGCGCAGCTGCTGCAGCGTGTCGCGGCTGTAGGTGCCCAGGCTCACGATCTGCTCGATGTTGTGGCGCGTGCGGGCGGGTGTGCAATTGCGCAGGAACGACAGGCCCCACAGCCACTGGCGCATGTCGGCGCGCAGGCGGAACAGCAGGGGAGCGTCTTCCTTGCCCAGCCACTGCAGCACCTTCAGCGGCGCGCTGGGGTTGGCCCAGGGTTCGGCATGGCTGACCGAGATCTGCCCGCCGTTGGCAAAGCTGGTCTCGGCGCCGGGCGCGCCCTGGCGGTCGATCACGGTCACTTCGTGGCCGAGTTGCGAGAGGAAGTAGGCAGAGGTCACGCCGAGCAGGCCGGCACCCAAAACGATAACGCGCATGATTTTCAAGCCTTTCAGGGCTCTGGCGCTTGATGGGTGTGCGGGTGCAGCTATTGAATCAATAGCATGATAAAAGCAACCGGCGCACATCCGCCAAGCTGCCGCTCCCCCTGTCCTTGGTACCTGAGAGATTCACCGCCATCCCACCCGGGCTGCGGCTTGCTCCTTCGGTGCGCTGCAGACCCTGTGGCGGGTTGCAGCGGCTCTCCAGACGGCTTTTAAAAATGGTGCAGTACGGAACCTGAGCGTGTATGGGAGTTTGCGCCTTCGGTGCAGTGGCTGCCGGTGGGGCGGGCCGCTGCTCTCCTGCTGAGCGCGATTCTAGGCGGGGCGGCGCGCTAATGAACCGCAATCCTTGCTGATGGAAGCCCGCCCCCCGTAATGGAGGGCGCGGCAGGGGCGCCCGGTCAGTAGCGGTACGGGTTGTCGGGCCGGCGGTCGTTGCGGTTGCGCACGCCGTCGCCGTCGCGGTCCCGGTCGTGCCGGTTGGCCACACCATCACCGTCGCGGTCCCAACGGCCGGGCTCGGCGTACCAGCGACCGTCGCGCTCCTGCCACTGGTGGGCGCGGTAGTGGTAGCCAGGCCGCGCCTTCACCCAGTAGCCCGACATCCACACATGGCGGTGGCCGCGCCACTCCCAGTGGCCGGGTACCCATGCCATGCCGCGCCGCGGGTGCGGCACCGCTTCGTACCGCGGTGGTGGTGGCGCACCGTATTGCACGGGCACGGGTGCCGCGTACCCGTAGTGTTGCGGGCTGCCCGCCTGCACGACGATGGTGGCGCTGGTCTGCGCCTGCGCCACGGCGGTGGTGCCCAGCGAAGCGAGGGCGATGGAAACTGCAACAAGAGCATGGCGTGCCATGGTGAACTCCTCGGAAAGCGTCCCTTGCGGAACCGGAGCCTTGATGCTGAACAGCCGCCGTCAAGCAGGCGTAGGGCCTATGCGAAGTCTTGTGAAGTTGTGTGTCCTGGTGCAGGAGATCAACGCGGATTCGGCGACGGGGCTGGTACCCTTTGCAGCATGCCGATGTCGCCACCGCTGACCCTTGCCGTCGTGCTCCTCAACGGCCTTGCTGTGCTGGGCGGGGTGGTGCTCATCGGCCTCGGGACTCTTTATGTGCCCGACGATTGGGACATCGACAGCACGCTGATGGTGGTGGTCGTGCTGTTCCCGTGCCTCGCTGCTCTCGCGGCGTCGCGCAGGCAGGCGTCCCGCTTTGCAAGGTCCGTTGCCGTGGGGTCGGCCGCCTGCTGGCTGGCCGTCATCGTGCTGGCGGGCGCTGTGGTCTCGACTGGGGTCGGGGGCCTTGCAGGCACGTTGTTGTTGATGGTTCCGGGGGCCGCGCTGCTGCTCCTCAACTGTCTCGCTCTCAAGGCCTAGAGACCCGCTGCACTAATCCGTCGGCCCACGTCTTGGGCACGCTCCGCCACAACCATCAACCAAGGACTTCGGCGGCTAGCGCCACCACACCAGGGCGGCCACCACCAGCAGGGCCGCCCAGCCGGGGTGCCGCGCGCGGGTTGCGTACAGCACCAGCATCCCGCCGGCCAGTGTGACCAGGCCCGCGACATCGGCCACCCAGACAGCCAGCGCGGCATCGGAGGGCACAGTCCCCAGGCGCCACAGCACAGCGGCCAGGGCCCAGCCGAGCAGCGTGACCAGGTGCCAGGTGGCCCACACGATTCCCAGGTGCTCCCGGGGCAGCGCAAGCGCCCATGGCGCCACGGGCGAGGGGGCGCCGCCCTCGTTGTGACGCATGCCGCGGGCTGCCATGCCTTGCCTTCGCAGCGCGCGGAACACCATGATCTCGCCCAGCACCGAATGCACCAGCCCCACCAGTGCCAGCCCTACGGCGGCAGCCATCAGCAGCGGGTTCATGGGCATCCCTTATGCCGCCCTATGCACACTGCCACGCATCCGCCTGCGCCCGCGATACGGCCTGCCTTGGATGCCGCGGCGCACGGGTAGCAGTGCAGGGCCCATGGGTGCGTCATGGCCCACCCCCGTATGCCAGCATCACGTCTGCCCCTGTGTGCACCCGCGCACCCAGCCGCGTGAGCAGGTGCATCAGCCCCATCCACATGCGCTCGAATCCCGGCATCTCGCCAGGCACATGGGACAGGTGCCGCCCCAGCACGCGCTGGTGGTCGGCGCGGGTGATGGGCGGCGGGCGCTTGGTGCCAAAGTCGAACACCGCTTGCGTGAAAGGCTCGATCTGCCACGCCTGCATGTCGGCCAGTGCGGGCGCCATCTCGGCGGCGTATTGCTGCGGCGTGATGACAGGGCTGATAAGCCCGAGCAACTGGTAGGCAGCCAGCACCCCGGCGCTGCGCGCGGGGTCGGCTTCGGGCCGCAGCAGTGCGGCCCAGGCTTGCGCGACGCCTGCACGGAACGCGGGCGAAAGCTGCTGCGTGCAGCCGAAATCCAGCACACCTACGCGGCAACCGCGGTCAGCCGCTTCGGCGGGCATGAACAGGAAGTTGCCCGGGTGCGGGTCGGCATGCACCCGGCCCAGTACCCAGATGCAGTGCATGAACCAGTCCCACAGTGCCTGGCCCGCTGCGTCGCGCGCATGCTGCGTGGGGCCGGTAGCAAGCCAGGCATCGATGTGCAGCCCGGGCAGGTGCTGCTGCGTAAGCACCTGCGCCCGCGTGTGCGACATCACCGGCTGCGCCATCACGATGCCCGGCAGGGCTGCGTGCTGCGCAAACCATTCCATTGCTTCGGCCTCGCGCAGGTAGTCCACTTCGCGCAGCAGCGTAGCTTCGATGCCATCCATCACGCTATCGACCACGGCTGGGGCGGGTACGGGCATGCCGGTGTGGCCCAGTGTGGCCAGCGCGGCGCGCATCAGCTTCATGTCGCTGCCGATGGTGGCGGCAATGCCGGGGTATTGCACCTTGACGGCCACGGTGCCGTGGCCTGCCAGCTCGGCGCGGTGCACCTGGCCCAGGCTGGCTGCGGCAAAGGCGGTGGGCTCGAAACGGCTGAACAGCGCCTCGGGTTCGGCGCCAAAGGCCTGGCGGAACACGCGGCCCACCAAGGCGCGGTTGAGCGGCGTGGCCTGGTGCTGGGCGCGCGCCAGTTCGCGGCGCACGCCTTCGGGCAGCACATCGGGGTGCATGCTCAGCAGCTGCGACACTTTGAGCGCCGTGCCGCGCAGCTGGCCCAGTGCGGCGAACAGGATGCGGCCCACGGCGGCTTCGTGGTCTGCCTGAGCCTGGGGTGTGTGCTGCCGCACGCGCTGGCCCAGCTCGGCCATGCCGATGCGTGCCGCCGCCAGCCCGGTGATGGCGCTGCGGGCCAGCCGGCCCGTGCGCGGTGCGTCAGTGCTGCCCATGGCCGGACATGCGTTGCGTGAGGCTGCGTGCAATCACCCGGTGAAACGGCGTGATCACCGCCATGTAGGCATGGCCGAGCGCGTTGTGGATGTGCACCACGGTGGTCAGCACCAGGGTGGGCGCCGCGCTGCCCTCGACGTGTTTCAGGATGGACACCTGCACGTCGAGGTGGCGATCGTCCTGACCCAGGATGACCTCGCGATCACTCAGGAAACGGATGCGGAAGATGCCCACGCGGTCGCCCACGGCGTAGCTGGTGGCATCGTTCAGGGCCTTGCCGCTGGCAGGAGGGTAGCCATCCTGCAGCTGGCCCACGTCCTTCAGTCCGACCAGGCGCACGGCCTTGTTGCGCACCAGCATCAGCGCGCGAATCCACGCCGGCGTCTGCGCGGCCACGTCCAGCCAGGCTTGCAGGGCGGGGCGGTCGGGGTGGTGATCGGGCACCTCGTAGGCGTCGTGGAAGTCCGACCCGTGCAGCGTGGCGTGGATGGCGGTGCCGGGCGGCACTGCGATGGCGCGTGCGGTGGGCAGAACGCCGGTGTGGGCGGTGGTGGAGGCGGGGTGGCTCATGGCGTGGCTTTCTTGGCGCGTGCAGTGGTCCGGGCGGGGGCTTTGGTGGCGCTGGCATCGTTGGGAGCAGCTGCCGTGGGGGTACGCGGCTTGCGTGTAGCCGGGGCGGGCTTTGCGGTGGCGTCGGGCCCGGTAGCAGCGGGCGCTGCGCCGCGCTGTCCTGCGGTGGGCACCGCGCCCAGCGCGCCGCGCGCCATCTGCAGCATGCCCAGCAGCCCGCTGCCGTGCTGTGCCATGCGGGCCATCTGGCTGCGCAGCACAAAGCCGCCCAGCTGCAGCACGCGGTTGACCAGCCCGCTGCGCAGCGCCTGCACCAGCACGCCCAGCGACAGGTCCACCAGCTGCGTGGTGTCGGCAAATTCATCCGATGTATCGGCCAGCCAGTAGCCGACCACGCCCACCAGATAGTCGGTGTACAGGCTGCCTGCCAGGTTCTTGAAGTCGCACGGCTCGATCTCGCCTGCGGCCTCGGCCGCTTCGAGAAAGCTGGCCACCGCCTCGCGCAGCGCCTGGCGCGCGGCCAGCGGCTCGGCCAGCATCGACAGCGGCGAGCGCCCCGCCAGCCCGCGCACCTGCGCGGCAAACTCGCGGTCGGGCAGCAGGCGCTCCAGCACCGCATCGGTCAGGCGCTGCAGCTTTTCCTGCAGGCCGTAGTCGGTAAAGCCGGGCGTCTGCAGTGTGTCGGCCAGGGCGCTTTGCACCACCTCGTCAAGGTAGCCCAGCACGATGCGGTCCTTGGTGGGGAAGTACTTGTAGATCGTGGCGTCGCCAATGCCGGCGGCGCGGGCGATGTCCTTCATCGTCGTGCCGTCAAAGCCCTGGCGGGTCATCAGGTCCACCGCGCTGGCCACGATCTGGCGGCGCGTGGCGTCTTGCTGCTGGCGGGTGGTTTTCATCGCTATTCTTTAAATGATTAAAAAGTTCATTTAAAGAATAGTAGTTTCCGTTTATGCGGTCAAGCACGGCGGTGCGGCACCAGAAAGCGACATTTGAGGCGCTTTTGGCCTCAAGTCCAGGTTTTGATTGCCTGGGTTGCTATTAAATTAGTAGTTAAAGCTTTGCGGGCGGGGCGGGGCGGGGCGTTGCATTGGCGGCGCAGTCGCCCGGGCAATGCCCGCCTGCGCTGGTGCTCCAGCCGCGTGTCAGGCGCTCACTTGCGCATGTTGGCAAAGGCCTCGAACTCCCAGCTGCGCATGGCCAGCAGCAGGGTGTAGCCCTCGCGCTCGCGTTCGGGCAGCTTCTGGTCGGCCAGGTGCTGCTGGGCAAAGTCCTGGGCCACGCGCTGCATGCGTTCCATGAAGGCGGGCGCCAGGCCACGGCTGATGTTGCCGTGCACCAGCAGCACGCCTTCGCCCGCGCCATCGAAGCCGCCTGCAAAGTAGTCGAGCAGCGCATGCTCGCGAAAGTAGTTCATCACCGGGCCATGCGGGCGCCACCGGAAGGTCTTGGCCAGCTTCAGGCGGTAGCGGTTGAGCGGGCGCAGCTCGATGATGCCGATGCGGTCAAGCTGCGCCAGATAGCGGATGCCCTCGGCCTCGGTGAGCCGGTAGTTGGTGGTCACCTGCTCCAGCGTCCACTGGCTCAGCACGCAGATCGCCATCAGCAGCAGCTTCTTGTCGGCCACCACGGCCTTTTCCTGCTCGTGGGTCAGCTCTTTCAGCAGGGGCTGGTCGTCGGCCACGCGGCGGGCCAGGTCGGCAAAGTCCAGCGCCAGCGCGCGGCAGATGGCGTCGATGCGCGACAGCGGCATGTCGCCCTTGGCCAGCATGCGCTTGACGCTGGACTCCGCCATGCCCAGCGCCTGCGCCAAGTCTGCGTAGGTCATCTGCGCGGTCTTGAGTTCCTTCTTCAGGGCGGTGACGAGGTCGGCGGTGGTGCTCATGTCGGTGGGGCTCCTTGGTATCGATTATCAATACTGGCGGGATCTTGGGTAGCCCCCTGAGCGACTTTTTGCGGTGTTGCGGGCTGCGCACTTCCACACTGCGCCTCACCCGTCACCACCGACACAGGAGCTCTCGAATGACCCACCGTCCCGTTCCGTCCCGCTCGAGGACACCCGCCGCATTGCGCACCGGTACCGCCGCGCCCGGGCTCCACCGCGGCCCCTTGCTGCGCACGGAAATCGCGCTGCTGTGCGTGGCGCTCGCCCTGCTGGCGCTGGCCTGCCTGGGGCCTGTACTGCCCGCCAGCCTGCACCAGCACGACTTTGCCGATGGCCGTACGCTGTGGGGCATCCCGTGCGCCATGGATGTGCTGAGCAACCTGCCCTTTGCCGTCGCTGGCCTGTGGGGCCTGCTGGCCCTGCGCCGCGTGCGGCAGGGCGCGCTGGATGCGGCATCGCGTGGCTGCGCATACCTGTTCTTTGGCGGGCTGGTCGCCACTGCCGCGGGCTCTGCGGTGTACCACTGGGCGCCGGGCGATGCGGGCCTGGTGTGGGACCGCCTGGGCATGGTGCTGCCGTTTGCGGGCCTGCTGGGGCTGGCGGCCGCGGGCCGCGTGAGCGAGCGGGCGGGTGCGCTGGCCGCTGCTGCCGTGCTGCTGGCCGGGCCCCTGGCGGTGGGCTGGTGGGCGCGCACCGGCAACCTGATGCCCTGGGCCGTGGTGCAGATCGGCGGCATGCTCGTGGTGGCACTGCTGGCGGTGCCGGCGCTGTTCCCGCTGCGCCGGCGTGCGCTGGCGGTGCACCTGGGCGCCGTCATCGGCCTGTATGCGCTGGCCAAGCTGTTTGAGGCGGCCGACCATTCGGTGCTGGACGCCACGGGCTGGGTGTCGGGCCACACGCTCAAGCACCTGGCCGCTGCGGCTGCCGCGTGGCCCGTGCTGCTTGCCGTGCGCAGCCTGGGGGCGAGAGCGCCATACGCTGCGCGCACGGCGCACATGGGCCTGCCGCAAACCATGGCGTGGGGGCAGAATGGCGCCCACAACGGGGTCGCTGGGGGGCTCTGCACAAATCAAGCGGTAAGTGAGCGCTGCGGATCGGGACGGGCTGCAAGGCGCAAAACGCAGCAATAGCCGCAGCAATAGCCGAGCTATTGCGAGTATTTGCAACGCGGCAGACCGCCCGAGGCCACAGAGCACACGGCGCGCTGATTCGTGCAGAGGCTCCCCAGGTGTGTCACCAGCAAGTCACGCCACTGACCCGCCTTGCGCTTACAACACCACAAAACACACAGGGTGCCCACGGCGCCCGAGGGAAACGAGGAGAAACGCATGACGACCGACACCCGCACCCCACCCGCGGCCACTGGGCCTGCGCCCACGCACCACGAAGACCCCAACCAGTTCGCGCTGCTGCGCCAGCGGCGCTTTGCGCCGTTCTTCTGGACGCAGTTCTCCGGCGCGGCCAACGACAACCTCTTCAAGTTCGCGTTCACCGTGATGGTGACCTACCAGCTCAGCGTGTCGTGGCTGCCGCCCGCGATGGCAGGGCTGGTGATTGGCGCGCTGTTCATCCTGCCGTTCCTGCTGTTCTCGGCCACCTCGGGGCAGCTGACCGACAAGTACGACAAGACCAGGATGATCCGGTTCGTGAAGAACATGGAGATCGCCATCATGCTGGTGGCGGCCGGTGGCTTCATGACCGACAACGTGCCCATCCTGCTGCTGTGCACCTTTCTGATGGGCGTGCATTCCACGCTGTTTGGCCCGGTCAAGTTTGCCTACATGCCGCAGGTGCTGAGCGAGCGGGAACTCACGGGCGGCAACGGCATGGTCGAGATGGGCACCTTTGTGGCCATCCTGCTGGGCAACGTGGCCGGTGGCCTGCTGGTGGCTATTCCGGGCATTGGCCACACCACGGTGGCGGTGGCCTGCGTGGTGGCTGCGTTGGCCGGGCGAGCGGTGGCGCAGTTCATTCCGTCGGTGCCCGCCACCGACCCGGGCCTGGTCATCAACTGGAACCCGTTCACCGAAACCTGGCGCAACCTCAAGCTGGCGCACGGCAACATCGTCGTGTTCCGCTCGCTGCTGGGTATCAGCTGGATGTGGTTCTTCGGTGCCGTATTCCTGAGCCAGTTCCCCAGCCTGGCCAAGGAGGTGCTGCATGGCAACGAGCAGGTGGCGTCGCTGCTGCTGGTGGTGTTTTCCATCGGCATCGGCATCGGCTCGCTGCTGTGCGAGGTGCTCTCGCGCCGCCATGTCGAGATCGGCCTGGTGCCGCTGGGTGCCATCGGCATGAGCGTGTTTTCCATCGACCTGTACTTTGCCGCCCGCAGCCTGCCGCCGTCCGAAATCATGGGCCTGGCGGCCTTCATGGCCCAGGGCGCGCACTGGCGCGTGATGCTCGATCTGCTGCTGTTGAGCCTGTTCGCAGGCCTGTACAGCGTGCCCATGTACGCGCTCATCCAGATGCGCAGCCAGCCCACGCACCGCGCACGCATCATCGCGGCCAACAACATTCTCAATGCGCTGTTCATGATCGCCAGTTCGCTGATTGCCGGCGCCCTGCTGGGCGCGGGCTTCACCGTGCCGCAGATCTTTTTGTTCACCGGCATCGCCAACGCGGTGGTGGCGTTCTACATCTTCATGCTGGTGCCCGAGTATCTGCTGCGATTTATTGCGTGGGTGTCTTCGCGCTTTGTGTACCGCTTCAAGGTGCAGGGCGACGAGCACCTGCCATCGGCCGGCGCGGCCATCCTGGCCTGCAACCATGTGAGCTTTGTGGATGCCGTGCTGCTGATGGCTGCCAGCCCACGGCCCATCTACTTCGTGATGGACCACCGCATCTTCCGCGTGCCGGTGCTGGGCTGGCTGTTCCGCCTGGCCAAGGCCATTCCCATCGCGCCCTACAAGGAAAACCCCAAAACCTACGAAGCAGCTTTTGAGCGCGCCACGCAGGTGCTGCGCGAAGGCGACCTGCTGGCCATCTTCCCCGAGGGTGGCATCACCAAGGACGGGCAGCTGCAGGAGTTCAAGGGCGGCATCATGAAGATCATCGAGCGCGCCCGCGCAGAGGGTATCGAGGCCCCGGTCATACCCATGGCGCTGACCAACCTGTGGGGCTCGTACTTCAGCCGCATCGAGCAGGGCGGTGCCATGGTGCGGCCGTTCCGCCGCGGGTTCTACAGCCGCGTGGGGCTCAACGTGGGCGAGGCAGTGGCGCCTGCGGCGGTGCAGCCTGCGCTGCTGCGGGAGCGGGTGGAAAAGCTGCTGGCCGCCTGATGGAGGTCACCCCCCTGAGTCGCTTCGCGCCTTCCCCCCGCTCTCATCACGCTGCGCTTGGCGGGCAGGGGGACGCCGCCAGCGCGGCGGGGCGCCCTTGCGCGGCGGCTGCTGGCCTGGTGCAGCGCCTATGTGAGCGCCGTGCCTTGGACAGGCAAGAGCCCGTCAGATCAGCGAGAGCCCCGCCACCCGTGCCAGGCGTTCCTGCTCCTCGCGCGCGGAGGGCTGATTCGCATCAGCCGTTGCGAAAAAGAAAGCTGTAGGCGTTCAACGCCGGCACCCCTCCCAGGTGCGCGTACAGCACGCGGGAGCCTTCGGGAAACTCGCCGTTGCGCACCCTATCGATCATGCCGTGCATGGATTTGCCTTCGTACACCGGGTCGGTCAGCATGCCCTCCTGCCGCGCGCACAGGCGGATGGCTTCCAGCGTGCCTTCGTTGGGCAGGCCGTATTCGGGGCCGCCGTAGCGCGTGTCCAGCACCACGTCTTCGGCGGTGATGGCCTGACTCAGCTCCACCAGCTCGGCGGTGTTCTGTGCGATGCGCAAAATCTGCGCGTGGGTCTTTTCGGGCTTGGCCGATGCGTCAATGCCAATCACCTTGCGCGCACGGCCATCGGCCGCAAAGCCCACCACCATGCCCGCCTGCGTGCTGCCCGTGACCGAGCACACGACGATGTAGTCAAACTGAAAGCCCAGCTCTTTCTCCTGCTGGCGCACTTCCTCGGCAAAGCCCACAAAGCCCAGGCCGCCGTACGGGTGCTCTGAGCAACCAGCAGGAATCGGAAAGGGCTTGCCACCGGCCTTCCGCACATCCTCCATGGCCTGCTCCCAGCTGGGGCGGATGCCAATGTCAAAGCCCGCTGCATCCAGCCGCACGTCGGCGCCCATGATGCGGCTCATCTCGATGTTGCCCACGCGGTCGTACACCGCGTCGGAGTAGTTGACCCAGTTCTCCTGCACCAGCACGCACTTCATGCCCAGGTGTGCGGCCACGGCGGCCACCTGCCGCGTCTGGTTCGATTGAATACCGCCGATCGATACCAGCGTGTCGTAGCCGCCCGCGATCGCTTCGGGGATGAGGTATTCGAGCTTGCGCGTCTTGTTGCCGCCAAAGGCAAGGCCGCTGTTGCAGTCCTCGCGCTTGGCATACAGGTGCACCTTGCCGCCCAGGTGGGCCGACAGGCGCGGCAGCGGCGTGATTGGCGAGGGCCCGAAGGTGAGCGGGTGGCGGGCGAATTTCTGCAGGTTCATGGCGGTTTTCCGGTCGATGTTTCGGGGGCAGCAAGCGGTGGCTTGCAGTGCTCTCATCGTAGAAAAACACCTGCGTAAAGTGGTTGCGTAATTGGGCTGTTTTTCAGTTTTTCGTGTTGCTCAAGCACAATGCATGCATCCAATATTTCTAAATAACAGCCATGTGCGCAACAAAAGTTCGTGCAAAGAATGTGCCGCAGGTTGATGTGTCTGCCGACCTGGACCGCACCGACAAGGCCATCCTGCGCCAGCTGCAGCGCGACGCGTCCCTGTCGAACGTGGCGCTGGCCGCAAAGGTGCACCTGAGCCCGCCCGCCTGCCTGCGCCGCGTGGAGCGCCTCCGGCGCCTGGGACTCATCGGCAAGGTCGTGGCGCTGCTCAACCCGCAGGCGGTGGGCGCGGGCATGCTGGTGATGATCGGCGTGGTGCTGGACCGCTCCACGCCCGATTCCTTTGCCGCGTTCGAAAAGGCCGCCGCCAAGGTGTCGGGCTGCATGGAATGCCATGTGGTCACCGGCGAGTTCGACTACTTCATGCTGGTGCGCACGCGCGACAACGACAGCTTCAACCGCCTGCACGCCGAGCAGTTGCTGTACCTGCCGGGTGTGCGCCAGGTGCGGTCGTTCATGGTGCTGCGCAACGTGCTCTCCACCACCGAGCTGCCGCTGGCGGTGTAGTCGCGCTGCAGGGCCGGTTCACTGCGCGGCGCGCAGCCGGCCCATCACGGCCGACCACAGCGGGCCGCCGAACACATTGACCACCAGCCCCGCCATCAGCAGCCCGGCGCCCGCAAAGTGCACGGGCCGCAGCTGTTCGCCAAACACCACCCAGCCGGTGGTGAGCCCCACCACGGGCACCAGCAGGGTGAAGGGGGCCACGCGGTTCACGGGGTAGCGCGACATGAGGTACGTCCACAGCCCGAAGCCGAGCAGGGTCGAAATCCAGGCGATGTAAGCCACGGCGGCCATCGATTGGAACGACAGGTGCTGCACGGCAGACCACACCATAGCGGGGCCGTCGAGCAGCAGCGACAGCGCCACAAAAGGCAGTGGCGCCACCACGCTGGACCACACGATGAAGGCAAACTGGTTCATCGGCCCGTGCCGCCCCACTGCGCGCGTGACGAGGTTGCCGCAGCCCCACATGCCCGCGGCGGCCACCGTGAGTACAAAGCCCGCCAGCGGCATCGATGCGCCGTGCGCGCTGCCAATCAGCACCAGCCCCACGCCCGCCAGGGCCAGGCCTGCCACCTGGTTGCCCTGCCACTGCTCGCGCAGCAGCACCACGGCCAGCAGCAGCGTGAAGAACGACTGCGACTGCAGCACCAGCGACGCCAGCCCCGAAGGCATGCCGATGTGGATGGCCGTGAACAGCAGCGCAAATTGCGCCACGGCCATGGTCATGCCGTAGAGCAGGTACAGCTTGAGCGGCACCTTGGGCGGCCGCACGAACAGCAGCGCCGGAAACGCCGCCAGCAGGTAGCGCAGCGCGCCCAGCAACAGGGGCGGCATGTCGGCCACGCCGACCTTGATGACTGCGAAGTTCAGACCCCACACCACGATGACCAGAAGGGCCAGGGACAGGTCGCGCGGGGTGAGGTGGGTGTTCATGTGCAGCAGGGGGCGTATGGCTGCATTGTGGTCGGCGGCAGGCCCGCTGGCCGCTCAGATGCGGACGGGCTTGCGGCAAAAACGGACGCATCCGGGCGGTGGCGCTGCGGCTTTTGCCCAGGCTGCTGCTGCGCACCGTGCGGGGCGCAGCAGCATGGCGTCACGCCTCGATGGCGAACGTCAGTCCTGCATGGGCCTGCAGCCGGTCGATAAGGGCGTCGCCCATGGCGGGCGCGGGCGTCCAGATGCCGCCAGCCGTGTCTTTGGCATCCTGCAGCAGGCACACGGCAGCCTCGGTGATCATCTTGGAGGTGGAGCCGTAGCCCGGGTCGCGGTCGCCCTTCACGCCTACCCGCACTGCGTTGCCCGCATCGTCGGTGCCCAGAAACAGCACGTCATAGAAACCGTTTTCGCGCTCCTCGCGCGAGGGGCCTTCGCCCGGCTTGGGGCCCGTGTCGGAGCCCAGCGACTTGTCACCCGCCACCGCGTTGGCGATGGCCTCGCCCTTTTCGCCGGCGCCGGTGATCAGCATCTCGTCGTACACAAAGTCGGTGCCGTAGGCGTGCTGCAGCAAAAAGTTGGAGCGGTGCACATTGCGGGTGTTGATGGCGGCCATCACGAACGGTGCCACCCACACGCCTTCGCCCAATGCCTCATCCACCATGGGCTTGTTGCCCGATGGCTGGCGCGGGCCTTCAAAGCCGGGGGTGAGCGAGAACGGGTTTTTCAGCAGGTCCAGCACACCCGGCGTGGTGGCTGCTGCTGCCATGGTGGCCTTCAGGCTGGCGGCGGTGCCGCCCGAGAAGGTGCCCTTCATCTTGCGCACGCGGCCACGCACACGGTTGGCGGGGTGCGCGTGGCGGTGGCGGAATTCCTTTTGCAGCAGGAACACGCCCAGGTCGAACGGGATCGAATCGAACCCGCACGAGAACACGATGCGCGCGCCGCTGGCCTTGGCCGCGGCCTCGTGCGCGTCGATCATGTGGCGCATCCAGGCGGGTTCGCCGCACAGGTCCACGTAGTCCACACCGCTGGCGGCGCAGGCGGCCACCATCTCGTTGCCGTACAGCTGGTAGGGGCCCACGGTGGTGAGCACCAGGCGCGTGCAGTCCATCAGCGCCTGCAGGCTGGCGGGGTGGGTGGTGTCGGTCACCACCAGCGGGGTGTCGGCGGGGGCACCGACTTCATCGCGCACTGCCGCCAGCTTCTCGGCGCTGCGGCCGCCCATGGCCCAGCGCAAGCCGCTGCCTGCGGGGTACTGGCGCAACAGGTACTCGACCACGAGCCGGCCCGTGAAGCCGGTGGCGCCGTGCACGACAAGGTCAAAGGGTTTGGTCATGGTGTGGTCTCCGTCTGGAATGGTGGGGCGGGCAGGGTGCGATTGCCCGGGTGGCGCATTGTCTGCGGGCAGCCGGGCGGGCCGTGTCACACAGGTTCCGCAGGGGCACCGCCCGCCTCGCAATCGAACAGGCGGGGGCATCGTGGGAACCAGACCACACCTGTACGTACGAAAAGTATCGCCTGGCGATACCGGGCAGCCGGTGGCCAGCCACTGTTACGGTTCAACGCAGACACGCAAGTTACGTCTGGGCACGATGCGTTCCGTGTTCAACCAAAGCCCTCACGGGCACCCCACCCAAATGTCCTCCTCCCCCATCGTTGTTCAGCGTGACACCCGGGCCTGGCAGTTCCAGGTGTGGATCTCGTTCGGCATCGCGGTCTTCCTGTGCGCCGTGGGCCTGGCCTGGCTGCCGGGCCAGCAGCTGGAGCAGGCCTTCATGGTGATGGGCTACGTGTTCTGCCTGTCGGCAGCCTTCGTGCTGGCCAAGTTTGTACGCGACAACGACAGCGCGGCCCGCCGCGGTGCTGGCGACACGCCGCTGTGGAAGCTGGTGGTGTGGGGCGGCTTTGCGGTGGCCATGGGCCTGACCGGCTGGGGCCTGCTGGGCATGGACATCAACGTGACCTACAAGGCCTTTCTGGGTGTGAGCTGGCTCTACCTCATCACCACGGCCTTCACGCTGGCCAAGATGCTGCGTGACCGCCATGAGGCCGACCTGCTCGAAGCCCGCCTGCAGGGCCGCCGCGAAGCTGCGGCAGCCGCCCGCGCCGAGTAAGCAAGCCTTCGTCCGGCCGGTTCCTCCATTCCCATCGTCATCCCGGGGCTGGCCCTTGCTGGCCCAGTTTCAGGAGTCTTTTCATGCATCTTCATCACACCATCCGCAGCGGCTCCACGCGCCGCTCCCTCATCCCCGCCCTGATGCTGGCTGCCGGCCTGCTGTGCGCAGCAGTGGCACTGCCCGCCCGTGCGCAGAGCGAGGCATCGGCCGCGCTGTCGCTGCTGCCCGTGGCGTCGGTGGTGGGTACGGCCTCGGTGGCGTCGGCTGCCGCGGGTGCCGTGGTCACTGTGCCGGTGGCGCTGTCGGTGGGCGGCGCGGTGCTCACCGTCAAGGCGGTGGAGGCATCGGCCGTCGGTACCGTGTACCTGCTGGAGCGCGCCTCTGACGGCGCCCAGGTGAGCGTGGAGGTGGCTGGGCGCGGCGTGGCGGGCTCGGCCTATGCCGTCGGCACCGTGGTGACCTGCAGCGTGATCGGTACGGGCGTGGTGCTGTCAGTGGCGGGCGAGGCGATTGCGTTTGTGCCCAACGCCATCGGCCGCGCGCTGCTGCACAACGAGCGGCTGTGACATGAAGTACATCCCCCTGTGCCGCTACGCGGCTTCCCCCTTCTCTCTGCGCGCTGCGCGCGCCGGGAAGGGGGACGATGCCCTCGCTGCGGGGCGGCCCTTGCTTGGCATCCCTGGCCTGGGTCGCGCCAGTTTCGTGGGCCGCGGGCTCACGGTGCTGACAGCTGCCTTGCCGCTGATCCTCATGGCCCCCGCCCACGCAGGCCGTTCGTGCGAGGGCAAAAAACCCACCGCGCAGGTGATCGAGCGCGGCATGAAGCTGGCCGAGCAGACCTCTGCCGCGCTGGATGCCGAGCACGCCAGATCCGGCACGCGCGTGGTGGTGCTGGGCCGGGCGGGGCAGGACCTCAGCAAGTACGGCCTGCGCTATTCGCACCTGGGCTGGGCCTACAAGACGCCCGAAGGCCCGTGGCGCGTGGCGCACAAGCTCAACGAATGCGGCACCGCCGTAGGCCACCTGTACCGCCAGGGGCTGGGTGAATTCTTTCTGGACGACCTCTGGCGCTACGAGGCCGTGTATGCCGTGCCCACGCCCGAGGTGCAGCAGCGCATGCTGCCCGTGCTGCAGGACACGGCCCGCGTGCGGGCGCTGCAGCACGCGCCCTACAGCATGGTCAGCTACGTGTGGGGCCGCAAGTACCAGCAGTCGAACCAGTGGGCGCTAGAGACGCTGGCCACAGCCATGGAGCCCGCCACCGTGCAAACGCGCGACCAGGCCCAGGCGTGGCTGCAGTTCAAGGGCTACACGCCCACCACGCTCAAGCTCGGCCCGCTCACCCGCATGGGCGGCCGCGTGGGATCGGCCAACATTGCGTTTGACGACCACCCGGGCGACAAGCGGTTCTCGGACCGCATCGAGACGGTGACCGTGGATTCGGTGCTCGCCTGGATGCAGCGCACGCAGCTGGCAACAGCGCCCGTGGTAGTCGTGCTGCGGTGAAAAAAAGCGGCGGCGGGCCATTTTTGAGCGATATTGGCCGGTAGCCCTTTTATTATCTTGCCTGATAGCTATCAAATAAATAGCATTGGCGCGCCATGCGCCAGGTTGTTACCCGAGGAGAACCGCATGAGCAAATCCCTGCGTCTGTCTGAAAAATGGTTTCGCCGCGGCCTGTGGCTGGTGGCGTTCGTGTTTGCCGGCTTCCTGATCGGGCTGGGCGGCACCATCGTGGGCGATTTGCCCAAGGTCGAGGCGCCGCTGCAGCTCGATGACTTTCTGGACCGTAACGCGGCGCAGGCATTGCGCGATCAGGTCAGGGCCGCACGCAAGGCCGAGCAGGACGCCCAGACCGCGCTGGAGCAGGCCAGCCTGCAGCGCAGCAAGGCCGCCAGCGAAAGCCGGGCCGAGCGCGAGACCTACAGCAACTGGCTGTCCACCCGCAGCGCCACCCAGCGCAGCGACCAGGATCCCGAACTCATCCGGCGCACGCAGCAGCTTGATGCCTTGAAGCAGGTGGAGGTGACCGCCCAGCGCGCGCTGGAGCAGCAGCAACAGGCCGCGCTGGACGCGCGCCAGAGCGCTGCCGCCATGCAGGGCCGGCTCAACGAGCTGGAGGCCGATGGCTACGTGAAGATGTCCGCCGAGCGCCGCAAGGTCGAGCTGCGCGTCTTCCTGTACCGCCTGGCGCTCACGCTGCCGCTGCTGGCCATTGCCGGCTGGCTGTTCGTCAAGCAGCGCAAGAGCACCTACTGGCCGTTTGTCTGGGGCTTCATCTTCTTTGCGCTGTTTGCCTTCTTTGTGGAACTGGTGCCCTACCTGCCCAGCTACGGCGGCTATGTGCGCTACGTGGTGGGCATCGCCATCACGGCCGTGGTGGGGCGCTATGCCATCCTGGCGCTCAACCGCTACCTGGAGCGCCAGAAGCTGGCCGAAACCCTGCCCGACCAGGAGCGCCGCAAGGAGCTGAGCTACGACGTGGCCCTGGCCCGCCTGGCCAAGAGCGTGTGCCCCGGCTGCGAGCGACCCGTCGACCTGAAAAACGAAAAGATCGATTTTTGCCCGCACTGCGGCATCGGGCTGTTTGACCACTGCGGCGCGTGCAGCACGCGCAAGAGCGCGTTTGCGCGGTTCTGCCATGCGTGCGGAACAGGGGCCGGGGTCAAGCTGGCCAGCGAGTAGCGGGGCTGCGAGACCGACAGGGAAGGAGGCGTGCGGCGGGCACCCGCCAGTGCCTTTGGGTGGCTTGGTTAAGTCGGGTGCTGGAGCGCTGAGGTCGCCGCCGTCCGCGCAGTGCGCTGCCGCGTTGTGCGGCCTACCCCTGCCCCTGCGGCTAGCGCGTACGGCGCCGCCAGATCCGCACCCACTGCCTGCGCAGGACTCTTGCCACACGCCACGCCCAGGTGGCCCGCGCACGCTCCAGCACGGCGTGCTTGGCGCGTGTCCAGCCGGCGTACAGGGCGGCAAACCAGGGCAGCTGCATCAGCGCCGGCTGCGTGAGGGTGAACAGCCGCGCCACCACCGCCGTGCCCACCAGCTTGGCCAGCACGATGATGGCCATGCCCAGAACCACATGACCATGCCCGATGGCCCACAGCGCCAGCAGCTTCACCGGCAGCAGCAGCGCGGTGGGCAGCGCAAACACGGCCACCGCGGCCCAGGGCGGCAGGCTGCGCACCCAGCCCTCCACCCAGCGCAGCCCCGGCCAGCGGCCGATGCGGGCCAGCAAGTGCTGCAGGGGCTCCCAACCCCATTCCTCGAACACGATGACGAGCGCCAGCAGGCCGCTGGCCGGCCCCGCCAGCATGCGGCCGGGCCAGCGCAGCAGCTTTTGCCACCAGTTTGGAGTCATTTTGGGTGCTGGCGCTTGATTCAATTGGTCCGGTAGCTATCAATAAAATAGCAATCAGGCATGGGCCGCGGGGTGCTGCCGCCCGGGGCATGAGCCCTGCGCCAAGGCATGCCGGGCGCTCTCATGCCGCGGCCTTGCGGGCCAGCTCTTCGCACAGCGTGGCCAGCCCCATCGCCTGCACGCCGTGGCCGAGCGGAAAAGTCTCGTCGCCCGGGTACACCACCAGCTTGCGCGCCGGCTGCAGGTCTTCGCAGGCGGTGTGAAACCCGCGCTCCACCTTGGGTGCCAGGCCGCGCTTGACCTCGATGGCCCAGCTTTCTCCGCCGGGCCAGTGCAGCAGCAGGTCGATCTCGGCTCCCGCGGCAGTGCGGTAGAAGTGCGCGCTGGCCTCCTGGCCGGCGGCGGTGATCAGGTTTTCGATCACAAAGCCCTCCCAGCTGGCGCCCACGGCGGGGTGGCCCAGCAGCGCTTCGTCGTCGGGCAAGCCCAGCAGCGCGTGCAGCAGGCCGCTGTCGCGCACATAGAGCTTGGGCGACTTCGTCAGGCGCTTGCCCAGGTTGGCGTGCCAGGGCTCCAGCCGCCGCACCAGAAACATCTCCACCAGCAAGTCCAGGTAGCGGTTCACCGTGCGTGTGTCTGCCGCCAGGCTGCGCCCCAGCACCGAGGCATTGACCAGCGCCCCTTGCTGGTGGGCCAGCATGCCCCACAGGCGGCGCAATGCATCGGGCCCCACGCGGCCGCCAAACAGCGGGATCTCGCGCTCCACATAGGTGCGGATGAAATCCTGCCGCCAGCGCAGGCTGGCGGCGGCGGTGCGGCCCAGATAGCTTTCGGGGAAGCCGCCGCGCAGCCACAGCCGGGTGTGGTCGGCAGTGGGGATCTCCAGCGCGTTCAGCGGCGTGAGTTCGCGGTAGGCCACCCGGCCCGCCAAGCTTTCGCCGGCCTGCTGCAGCAGGTCGAGCGAGGCCGAGCCCAGCAGCAGGTACAGGCCGCTGCGCCGCCCCTGGCGCCGGGCGCTGTCAATGAGGCCGCGCAGGATGGGAAACAGGCCGGGCACGCGGTGCACTTCATCCAGCACCACCAGCCGGTCGGTCCGCTCCGACAGGTACAGCTCGGGCGATGCGAGCTTGGCGCGGTCGAGCTCGGATTCGAGGTCCAGGTAGATGTGATCGGACTGCCGTGCCAGTTCCAGCGCCACCGTGGTCTTGCCTGCCTGGCGCGGGCCCAGCAGGGCCACGGCAGGGTTGTGGGCCAGGTCCTCGCGCAGGCTGGCCATGATGTGGCGCTCAAACATCCTTGCATTTTATGCATCTCAATGCCAAAAATGCAAGGATGACTGTGGGTGGGGCACGCTGAATGGCGGGTGCGAAACCGGTGGATCTCGGCCCGTGGCAAGGGCGCAATCGCCACGATAGGGGGGGCCGTGGCGCCTGTGGCTTCGATTCGTTCCACGGCCCGGGCTGTTGGCATGCGCGCCGGGCAAAACACCGTCATTTGAATGCTCGTTGGCAAAAAGTACCGCCTTATGCTACCCAACGATACCTGGGGCGCCACCGGTATAAAAATTAGCCTCTGCCTGCCCGCACTGCCCCCACCATCGGACTCACAAGCATGTGCTTGGGACCCAAGGAACCCCATGGTTGCCTCCATTTCCTCTTCGATCCGTCGCCGCGCTGTGGCGGCACTGGCTGTGTGCGCCGCCGTCGCAAGCCTCAGCGGCTGTTATGTGGCTCCCCTCCACCCCGCGCCCGTGGTGGTGCATGCGCCGGCCGCCATGCCGCCAGCGGTGCCAATACCCGTCACGCTGTCAGCCCGCCTGTATCCGGCCAACGAGCAGGCCAGCGCGCTGGGCGTGGTCTATGCCGTGGTGACCAATGACCTGCATGGCCGCGGCACATTCCAGGCCACGATCCAGGGGGAGAGCTTTGCCGGGGAAGCGACGCGCAAGGCAGGGTCTTCGCGCGAGGGCCTGGCCAGCGGCGCAGGCACCCGGGGTAGCTACCTGAGCTGCCAGTATTCGATGAACTCGCCATCGATGGGAACAGGCACCTGCCGCCTGTCCAGCGGCGCGCTGTTCACGATGCACGTGGGCGGCTGACGCTGCCCGTCAGGGGCTGGGCTGCCCGGTGGCGGCAATGTCCGTCATCAGGTACCCGCCCTTGAGATGCCCCACGTACTGCAGCGCCTGCTTGATCTGCACCGACGGCACGTCGCCCTCGCGCATGTGCAGCAGGTCGGCGGGGCTGATCAGCAGTGCCGACGCATCGGTGAGCGGCAGGTTGGCTGCGCGGTAGGTCTCCAGCACCAGTTGGGAGCAGAAGAACCGGTCGTTGCGCGCCGCGCCGAGCTGGATGGCGGCGATGCCGCGGATGCAGGCGTCGCGGACGGCGCCGGGCACCAGCGGAAGCTCACAGTACTTGCGCTGCAGCGTGAACGGCGCCTGCAGCACGATGCCGGCGGTGTTGTACTTCTTGCCGTCCTGTGCCTGCGCAAAGGCGCGCATGGCCACGGCGTGCTCGTCGGTGATCCCTGGGTGGCGAAAGGCCACGATGGTGGCCTCGTCGGCCATGAACTCAGCCGTGCTGCGGATGCGCACGCCCGAGCCCACCGCCTCTATGATTCGGCCGTTGCCCAGGTAGAGCGCCGCATGGCTCACTGGCGAGAGCGTGATGGCGCGGATGCCCAGCGAGTTGATGCCGTGCGTGGCCGACAGGACGATGTCCCCGGCGCGCAAGTCCCCGCTGTCGATGGATTGGCCGCCGTTGCCCGGCATGAGCAGGCTGCTGTTTTGCACCTGCAGGGTGGGCAGGCCACTGTCGGCGTCGCGGCCCATGCGTGTGGCGCAGCCGGTGGCGGCCGTGGCCATCACCGCAGCGAGGAGTGCGGCCCTCCACCGCGGCGTACCTATGGGGCAATTGGCCATCATCGGTGCGGCGCCTTAGACGCCGCGCGCCCGGTCGGCCTTGAACTGTGCGCGGAACTGGCTGAACGTGCCCGCATCCAGCGCCTCGCGCACCTCGCGCATCAGGTTCAGGTAGTAGTGCAGGTTGTGCACGGTGGTGAGCATGGGGCCCAGCATTTCGCCGCAGCGGTCCAGGTGGTGCAGGTAGGCCCGGCTGAAGCCGCCGCGGCCGCCCGCGTCCCAGACCACGCCGTCCTTGCCCGCGCAGGCGTAGCAGGTGCAGCTGGTGTCCATGGGCTGGTGGTCGGCCTTGTGGCGCGCGTTGCGGATCTTCAGGTCGCCAAAGCGGGTGAACATGGTGCCGTTGCGCGCATTGCGCGTGGGCATCACGCAGTCGAACATGTCCACGCCATCGGCCACGCCCTGCACCAGGTCTTCGGGCGTGCCCACGCCCATCAGGTAGCGCGGCTTGTGGGCCGGCAGGCGGTGCGGCGTGTGGGCCATGATGTCCAGCATCTCGTCCTTGGGCTCGCCCACGCTCACGCCGCCCACGGCGTAGCCGGGGAAGTCCATTTCCACCAGCGCTTCCAGCGACTCCTGGCGCAGGTTCTTGAACATGCCGCCCTGCACGATGCCGAAGAGGGCGTTGGGGTTGCCCAGCCGCTCGAACTCGGCCTTGGACCGCACGGCCCAGCGGCGGCTCATCTCCATCGATTTGCGCGCCTCGGCCTCGGTGGTGAGGTGCCCCTTGGTTTCGTACGGCGTGCACTCGTCGAGTTGCATCACGATGTCGGAGTTGAGCGTGGTCTGGATCTGCATGCTCACCTCGGGCGACATGAAGAGCTTGTCGCCATTGACGGGGCTGGCAAACGTTACGCCTTCTTCGGTGATCTTGCGCATGGCGCCCAGGCTCCACACCTGAAAGCCGCCCGAGTCGGTCAGGATGGGCTTGTCCCATTTTTCAAAGCCGTGCAGGCCGCCAAAGCTCTGCATCACATCCAGGCCCGGGCGCATCCACAGGTGAAAGGTGTTGCCCAGGATGATCTGTGCGCCCATGTCGTGCAGGCTTTGCGGCATCACGCCCTTGACGGTGCCATAGGTGCCCACGGGCATGAAGATGGGGGTCTGCACCACGCCGTGGTTGAGCGTGAGCGTGCCGCGCCGCGCGTGGCTGGCGGGGTCGGTCTTGAGGAGGTCGAACTGAAGCATGGGCGGGATTGTCCCAGACGCACCGCCGACCCCGTGCCACGTCGATCCACCCTGACTTTCATCAAGGGAATGGGCTGGCGCTGCGGCGCCGCGTGGCTACACTGAACCAAAGTGCCCCTGGGCCCGCGAACCACACTCCAAGGAGAACACCATGCTCAAGATCTTCATCGCCGTGGACGGATCGGAACTCTCGCTCGACGGGGTGCACCACGCGCTGTGGCTGGTGCGCCACGGCCTGCAGGCGCAGGTGGTGCTGGGCCATGTGCAGGAGCCCGCCACCCTGTACGAAATGGTCACCGCCCGCGACCCCGACCTGATCGCCGCCGCCAGCCTGGAAGCTGGCGAGCACCTGATGGCACCCGCGCGTGCGCTGCTCGAAGCTGCCGGCGTGCCCTGCGAAACCGAAGTGGGCGTGGGCGACGAGGCCCACACGCTGGTGGACATGATCGAGCGCACCGGTTGCGACATGGTCATCATTGGCGCGCGCGGGCAGGGCGCGTTGTCGAGCGCGCTGCTGGGTTCGGTGTCGCAGGAAGTGGCCCATGCCAGCCCGGTGCCGGTCACCATCGTGAAGCACGGCGAGGCATTTGCTGCCACCGAAGGTGGCACGGTCGAAGACCTGGAGGCCTGAGCAAGCCTCGCGCCTTGTCAGCGCCCACAAAAAAGCCGCCCCTCGGGGCGGCTTCGCGTTGTGCACGGCCGTCAGGCCGGTGCGGTTCAGTCCAGCGAGATCTTCTGCTCGCGGATCAGCTTGTGCCAGCGCTGCACTTCGGTGCGGATCAGGTCGCCATATTGCTGCGGCGTGCTGGCCACGGGCTCGATGCCAAAGTCCACCAGCTTCTGGCGGATGGCGGGCTGGTTGATGGCGGTGGCCACCTGCTTTTGCAGGGCGGCCACCACATCGGCTGGCGTACCGGCCGGGGCCACGATGCCGACCTGGGCCGAGGCTTCCACGCCCTTGAAGCCGAGTTCGGCAAACGTGGGCACATCGGGCAGCTGAGGCAGGCGCGTGGCGTGGGCCACGGCCAGGGGGCGCACCTTGCCACCCTTGATGAAACCGGCACCTGCGGCCAGGTCCACCATCATCGCGTTGACCTGGCCGCCTGCCAGATCGGTCAGGGCCGGTGCCGCGCCGCGGTAGGGGATATGCACCATGTGCAGGCTGCTGTTGACCTTGAGCAGCTCCATCGCCAGGTGGTGCGGGCTGCCCGCACCGGCCGAGCCGTAGCTGAATTTGCCGGGCGAAGCCTTGGCCTTGGCCACAAAATCCTTGGCGTCGCGCACGTCGGAGTTGGGGCCCACGACCAGGATCATGGGAAAGCGCCCCATCAGCGTGACGGGCACCAGGTCTTTTTCAGGGTTGTACGAGAGCTTGCTGTACAGCGCGGTGTTGAACACCATGGTGCCGTTGTCGGCCGACAGGATGGTGTAGCCGTCTGCGGGTGAGCGCGCCACGTCCGATGCCGCGATGGCGGTGTTGGCGCCGGGCTTGTTCTCCACCGTCACGGTCTGGCTGATCTGGGTGGACAGCTGCTGGCCGATCGTGCGCGCCAGAAAGTCCGAGCCGCCACCCGCAGGGTAGGGCACTACCCAGCGGATGGGCTTGGCGGGGTAGCTCTGGGCAAACGCCACAGACGGGCCCGCCAGAACGGCCAGGGCCGCAAGCAGCCCGGTGGCGCAACGACGATTGAGCATGGTGTCTCCTGAAATAGGTCAAACGATTTAAGATTTGGCAATGATATTACGCAATGCGTAATGAGTTTCTCCGCGATTGCCCTTACAGACTCCTCCGCATGCCGACCTCTGCATCTGCCCCTGCCGACACCTCCACCAAACGCCGCCAGCGCGTGCAGTCGGCCGAAACCGGCATGACCATCCTCAAGGCCCTGGCCCGGCTGGGCGGCGCGGCCAGCCTGACGGCCATCGCGGCCGAATGCGGCGAGAGCGCCGCCAAGGTGCACCGCTACCTCAGCAGCCTGACCAGCGAGGGCCTGGTGGCCCAGCACCCCGCCACACAGCACTACCACCTGGGGCCCGAGGCCGTGCGCATCGGCCTGGCGGCGCTGCGCCAGTGCGACCCGGTGCGCATGGGCGAGGCCGCGCTGCTGCGCCTGCGCGAATCGCTGCAGGTGACCTGCTTCATCGCCGTGATGGGCAACATGGGCCCCACGGTGATGCGCATGGAAGAGCCCTCGCTCCCGGTCACCGTCAACATCCGCCCGGGCTCGGTGCTGCCCGTGGTGTGGTCAGCCAGCGGGCAGGCGTTTCTGGCGTTTTCACAGGATGCCGACCTGCGCACCCGTGCCGAAGCCGAGCTGGCCGCCGCCACGCCCGAGCAACGCGCGATGCTGGGCGGGGCCGACCCCGTGCAGGCCCTGTGCCACCGTGCACGCGCCCAGGGCTGCGCCACCGTGCAAGACATCCTGCTGGCTGGCATCAGCGCCATTGCCGCGCCCATTTACGACGCACGCGGCCATGTGGCAGCGGTGCTCACTTCGCTCGGAGCCAGCAATGGCTTTGACGCACGGCCCGACGGCCGGGTGGGCCCGAGCGTGGTGCAAGAGGCGCAGGGCATCAGCGCGGCTATGGGGTTTTCGGCCACCGGACAGCCGCCACAAGCCTGACAACGCGGCCCTGCGCACGGGGCGTGGCTTGACCAATGTTTGGATAATTACGCAATGCGTAATAGCATTGCGCAAAACATTTGCGAGTTGCGCCATGACTTTGCCCCCGCTTTCCACGCCGTCCCCCACTGCCAGTCGCTGCCCGGTAGATCACCACGCCCTGGCAGGTGCGGCTGCCGCCCTGGCCCCCAACGGCTGCCCCATCAGCGCCCGCGCCGCCGCCTTCAACCCGTTCGAGCCCGCCTACATGCAGGCCCCCGGCGACTACCTGCGCTGGGCGCGCGAGGAAGAACCCGTGTTCTGGAGCCCCGAGCTGGGCTACTGGGTGGTTACGCGGTACGAAGACGTCAAGGCGGTGTTCCGCGACAACATCCTGTTCTCGCCATCCGTCGCACTGGAGAAGATCACCCCCGCATCGCCCGAGGTGCTGCAGATCCTGCAGGGCTACGGCTTTGCCATGAACCGCACCATGGTCAACGAAGACGAGCCCGACCACATGGCCCGCCGACGCCTGCTGATGGACGCCTTTCTGCCCGAGCGGCTCATCACGCTCGAACCCATGGTGCGCCAGCTCGCGCGCCAGACGATGGATCGCTTCATCGACAAAGGCCGGGCCGACCTGGTGGCCGAGATGTTCTACGAGATTCCGCTGACCATTGCGCTGAAGTTCCTGGGCGTGCCCGATGAGGGCGCCGAGCAGCTGCGGCAGTTTGCGGTGGCGCACACCCTGAACACCTGGGGCCGCCCCACGCCCGCCGAGCAGATCGAGATCGCGCATAACGTGGGCCGCTTCTGGCAGACCGCGCAGCGCATTCTGGACACCATGCGTGCCCAGCCCGACGGTGAAGGCTGGATGTACGAAACCATCCGCCAGCACATCGCCCACCCCGACGTGGTGCCCGAGTCGTACCTGCGCTCGATGATGATGGCCATCCTGGCCGCCGCGCACGAGACCACCTCCAACGCCACGGCCAACGCCTTCCTCACGCTGCTGTCGCACCGCAAGGCGTGGGACGACATCTGCGCCAACCCCGCGCTCATCCCCAACGCGGTGGAAGAGTGCCTGCGCGTGGCCGGCTCCATCATTGCGTGGCGGCGCGTGGCCACGGCCGATGCGGTGGTGGGCGGCATGTCCATCCCCAAGGGCAGCAAGCTGCTGCTGGTGCAGGCGTCGGCCAACTTCGACCCGCGCCACTTCGAGAACCCCGAAGAGGTCGACGTGTACCGCGAAAGCGCCGTGGAGCACATGACCTTTGGCTACGGCGCGCACCAGTGCATGGGCAAGAACATCGGCCGCCTGCAGATGCGTGTGTTCATCGAAGAGTTTGTGCGCCGCCTGCCGCACATGCGCCTGGTGGAAGGGCAGCACATCGACTACCTGTCCAACACCTCGTTCCGGGGCCCGTCCGAGCTGTGGGTGCAATGGGACCCTGCGCGCAACCCCGAGCGCCTGGCATCCTCGCCGTCTGCGGCAACTCCCGCCACCTTCACCATCGGCCCCCCCGCCAAGGAAGGCATCACCCGCACCGTGGTGCTGCAAGCCCGCGAGCCCGAGGGTGACGGCCAGTGGCGCCTGGTGTTTGCCAGCCCCGACGGCGCCCCGCTGCCTGCATGGTCCGCCGGCGCGCATGTGGATCTGGTCGCAGGCGGCTACCGCCGCAAATACTCGCTGTGCGGCCGCCCGGAAGACCGCCACACCCTGCAGGTGGTGGTGCAGCGCGAGGCCGCAGGCCGCGGCGGCTCGCGCCACTTTTGCGATGCACTGGCACTGCCCGTGGGCAGCACGCTGCAGCTGGCCGGCCCCAAGAACATGTTCCGCCTGGATGAAACCGCCCAGCGCTACGTGCTGATCGCGGCGGGCATCGGCATCACCCCCATGCTGGCCATGGCCGACCGCCTGAAGGCTCTGGGCAAGCCCTACACCCTGCACTACGCAGGCCGTGCCCGCGCGCAAATGGCGCTGCTGGCGCGTCTCCAGCAAGACCACGCCGCCCACCTGCACCTGTACATCAAGGCCGAAGGCCAGCGCATGGATTTGCCCGCGCTGCTGGCCCACATCACCCCACAAGACCGCGTGTACGCCTGCGGCCCCAGCCGCCTTCTGGACGAGCTGGAAGCCCTGGCCACCGCCTGGCCCGAAGGCGTGCTGCACTACGAACACTTCAGCGGCGAAGGCGCCGCGCTGGACCCGGCCAAAGAGCACGCCTTTGTGGCCGAGCTGCGCGACTCCAACCTGCAGGTGCATGTGCCGCCCGACCGCACCCTGCTGCAAGCCCTGCAGGCCGCCGGTGTGGACGTGCCCTGCGACTGCAACGAAGGCCTGTGCGGCACCTGCGAGGTGGCTGTGATCGACGGCGAGGTGGACCACCGCGACAAGGTGCTGACGCACAGCGAGCGGGCGGCCGGCAAGCGCATGCTGGCGTGCTGCTCGCGGGCGGTGGGGGGGCGGGTGGTGCTGGCGCTGTGAGGTGCTGTGAATTGCTGGTGTGCTATCAACTCAATAGCAATCAGGGATGAATCAGCGGGGGCTACCGGCTCATTTTGCTCAGAATTTGCCAGGAAGTCGCTCCGTGGCGAGCCTGACTTGGTGGGGATGCCGTGGTGACAGCTCCGTCGTAGCCCCAGCAAAGGCTTGCGTTGGACGACGCGCCGCAGGCAGGCAGCTATGGCAGCGCCAGCGCATCCAGCGGGCTGGCCGTACCACCCGCTGCCACCTTGAGCACATGGGTGTAGATCATGGTCGTCGAGACATCCGAGTGACCCAACAGCTCCTGTACCGTGCGGATGTCGGTGCCAGCTTGCAGCAGATGCGTTGCAAATGAGTGCCGCAAGGTGTGGACAGACACATGCTTGGAAAGGTCGGCCTCCACCACTGCCTTTTTCAGTTGCCGGTTCAGCCGTTCCTCAAACAACTGGTGTCGGCGCTCTACGCCTGTTTGCGGGTCTACAGACAGTTTCGCTGCCGGAAACACCCAGAACCACGCCCAGCTCTCGCCTGCTCTGGGGTATTTGCGCTCTAACGCATGGGGCAGGTACACACCTCCGCGCCCTGTGGCCCGATCTTGCCCCCACAAAGAGCGCGCCTGCATCAGCTGCGCTTTCAACCGAGCCGCCAGCGTCCGAGGCAGCATCACAACCCGGTCTTTGTCGCCCTTGCCGCTGCGCACAATGAGCGCGTGGCGGTCGAAATCCACATCCTTGACCCGCAAGCTCAGCGCCTCCCGCAAGCGCAACCCGCTGCCGTACAACAGGGCAGCCAACAGGGCCTCGGTGCCAGCCATGTGCGAAAGCAGCGTCTGAACCTCTGCCACCGTCAGCACGACCGGAATGCGCTTGCGCTCTGGCGGGCGGCCAATCTGCTGCAGCCATGGCAGCTCCATACCCAGCACCTGCCGGTACAAAAACAACAGCGCATTCAGTGCTTGCCGGTGCGTGGCGGGCGCTACCTTCTTCTCGGTCGCCAGCATGGTCAGAAAACCTTCGACGTCCGCTTGCCCCATTTCGCGATGGTGCCGAAATGCCCCCTGGGTTCGTGCTGCCCATAACACGAATGCCTTGGCCCAATAGACGTAAGCCTTTTCGGTCTGTAGGCTGTAGTGCAGGTAGCGAACCCTCTCGCGTACCTGATCCAGCAGCTTGACGGACCGTGGAGGAGCCCAGTCAGGTTTGTCGGTTTTGTTATGCCTGTTCATACATACAGTATGCTGCGCTACAGAACTGATTTCAAACACTTTTTTGGACTGATATGCGACTTTGTTTAACGACCACGATTGTGGGTACCCTTCGTCTGGTCAGATAAACCATAAGTTAACTTTCATGGATTCCACACTCTTTCAGTATCTCGTGCCGCCGCTTTGGTTTTCGTTTGCGGCGACGGTTTTGTACTTTTTGGCTTGTGTTTATGCTCGTCTTTTGATTGCCCTTGAGGGACGAAGCGTTGTGGTGAGAGTCGTATTTGGTGGGTTGCTTTGGTTAACCTTTGGTGGAATCTTCGTGGCTCCACTATTTGGCTGGATCGCGCTCGAACGCTCCAATTTCCCGTTGTTTATGGAGGCCCCGGCGATGCTCTTGCCACTTCTGTGTTTCGGCCTTTGTTTCTTCGCCGTCCATCGCGCGATGAAGCCACGTCTCCGGCAGCTCCAATCAGCAGGCTTTTTCCTCAAATGACAGTTAACAATTCGCTCGGCGCGGACACGCAGCAGCAGGATGCCGCTTCGCGGCGTGTGCTGCGTGCCGGGCAGCTTTGACGTTAGCCGACATGACACACCAAACAACCCTCCGCTACAGCGAGACTTTGCTGCGTCGGTCCGTGTTTGCCTTTTGGCGACGAACTGTTGGCCTTGGTTTTGTTGTTGCGCTCGTCTTTGTTGGGGGTGGCCTTGCGCAGCTTTTGTATAAAGGCGACACATCCTGGATTGTTGGAGCGCTTGCTGTGGCTTTAGTCGTAGGCGTTTCGTTCATCGTGGTTATCTATGTAGTTCACTTTCGAAACGCAATGCAAAAATTTCGCGACATGGGTACACCGGAGGCGTTGCTGGTCGTCGAAGACAAGGCATTCACGCTCACATCGGGAATTGGAAGTACTTCGCTTGCGTGGTCGTCTATTGCCGAGGTGTGGTGCTTCAAGGACTTCTGGCTTTTGCTGTTCTCTAAAGCCCAGTTTTCGACGATACCCCTCGCAAATGTCTCACCTGAAATGCAGACATTCGTTTTGCAGCGTGTCCGTTCTGCGGGGGGCAAAATTGTCGGCTAACAGGTTGCTCGTCGCGGACACGCAGCAGCAGGTTGCCGCTTCGCGGCGCTTGCTGCGTGCCGGACAGCGCCAACGTTAGACATCGCAGGAACATCCACCGGTCCGCGCGAATGAAGCATCGTGTAGCCTTGAGTTTCATTCGCAACCAGCGAGGACCATCCGTTGACCTACTTTCCAGCACTCCTCGGGCTCGTAACCATCATTGCGCTTCTCGTCTTCTTCTGGAAGCGCAGTGGCTTCGGGTCGAGCCGCAACCTCGCACATGGCATCGCGAAGCACATCGGCATCCAAAGAGGCTTGTTCTACTCCATCCTTGATCACGGAACCATGGACTCGTCGAGAAAGCTCCTCGCCTCGCTCGCCAGATCCGAGATGGGTGTGGAGGCAGCGAGCGTCGAATTGGGACCGACTCTCCTCAAGGGAGTTGAGCGGCTTGAAGCTCACTTTGGCGTGCAAGATTCGGTCACCGACGCGAGGCCCAAAATACAGAGGCTCATCGCGGTTCAAGACGCGGGTTCACAGGTCGAGACCAACGCCTAGAGGCGCAATGCGTAGCTCGCATCAGAACAGTATGTCTGCAACCAGGCACAAATATCTGATCGCCATATTTGCCGCCGTATTGGCATCAGCCACTACTTTTGCCTTCGCTCTTCCGGGCCCAACGGCCTGCCTTCTTGTTGGCCTAGCCGAACTTCATAGGCTCTCCGATGGTTCTCTCACGGGAAGTGAATCGGAGGTCGATCAGCAGCGCTATGTTGCACTCACTCGGGATGCCCGCGCGAGAATTAAAAGTAGCTTCGGCGCAGGTGAATCCAACCCAATACTTGTGTTCTTCGATCAGCCAGCCGGGTTTGGCCCGTTCAGGCTCAATGCCTGCGGTAGTACACAATTCATCGGCAGCCGCGTCTGCGTCATGGTTGGGCCTAAAGGTCAAAACGTTGACGTCGTTGCTCACGAAATCATGCACGCGGAAATTCATGACCGCGTGGGCTACCTGGCGTGCTTCTTGCCGATTCCTGCTTGGTTTGACGAAGGAGTTGCCATGCAAGTTGACTATCGCTCCCGCTACTTGCTATTGCCACAGGATGATCAGAACTCTGCCTATGTTCTTGATCTGACGACGGCCTCTAGTTTCTTCAAAGGTGATGATCAAGCCCTGACTAAAAATTACGCCTCATGCCAAACATGAGGTCAAAACTTTCGATTCCGCCATGAAAGAGCCGCTATCCAGAGTGCTGGCAGCCCTCGAAGCGTTGGCGATGTTGGTTCCGCTAACTCTGCTTGCCTCGTTTTACTTGGCTTTTATTGCTGCCTTGCATTGGGAAACATACGACCTTCTCCCATGGCATGGCTATGCCGCGCCAATGCTTGCACTTGCCGCGCTCGGATGTCTACTCTGCCTATGGAAAGCTGTATTGGCGTTTTTTTTTCAAGGCCGTATAGGGTTGGCTAAAGTAGATCGCAAATTCGTCATTGCAATTTGTTTGGGCGGTTTTCTCGTTATATTTGGTATATTTTGCATGCTGTCTGTTCGGTGGTTTGAAATGCCGGATATTTTTAAAGTGTTTGGCGTTCATGCGTACGGTGCGCCAGCGTTGGTGTCTGCTGCGCATATAGTTTTTGAACGCCATAATTCGGCATCTAATTATTAATTCGAAACGAAGCCGCTCCGCGGCGCGGCTTAATCTGGGTTTTCGCCTGCGCAATCAGGTTCTAAAGCAGTATCGGCCTGTCACTTCGCAGTCCCCAAAAAATGGTAGATCCGAACGCGGAGGCGCATATTCATGCCATCTGACACACCAAGTCGGTTGAACGAAAGCGCCGTTTCTTACGCTGCACGCAACGCAATAATTGCGCGTCGTTTGGCGTTGGTGCTGATCGTCGTCTGCTCAGCCATGATGTTGCTAGGGCCAACGATCGCGGATTTCGCACTTGCGATGTTAGGATGTCCGGGAGGTGTTGATTGCCGCGGCCCCATTGTCGTAAAAATCGTGGCTGCGCGGTTTTCCGCGTTTTATCGGGCCGATCAATTTTTGGACGTCCCGTTCATTTTTCTTGTTCAATTTTGGCCTGCCATCCTGTTATCGCTCGGGCTGATCCTCTTCGTTCGCTACCGCAAGCCACCTCGGAACCCACGGACGCTGTTATCTCTTCTGGAAGATTGGTGTCGGCGCTCGCCCATTTATCGTTGGCCCCAATTTTTAGCGTGGGCTTGCCTTGGGAGCTTGATATCTTTTTGCGCACTACTTGGCACGCCGTTTGTGGCAACGGAAACTGCGAGAGTTGTTCTCTCTTGGCTTGGCTGCGAAGTGAATCCTTGGCGCATACGGTTGCCGCTCGCCGCGTTCGGCAGTGGGCGCAGTCCGCCCGCGTGTTTGGAATCGGGAGGGTTTTGGGTTCCGCGATTGCGTGATTACGTTTCATCTGCCGAGGGTTGGTTTGCAGCGCCCTATCTGCTAGGCGTGCATTTCGGCTGGATAATAATTGCTTGGGCTGGCATCAGCGCATTGCTGTTTGGCTTGGCAAGATTGGTACGCTGGCGTGAACTGGGTTAATAAATCCTTGGGTGTGCGCAGGCTATTTCAATAGACCAGTTGACATGTTGCGTGTAGTAGCAAGCGCTCGGTCATTTACATGACCATCGCGCCAAACAATGCCAGCGCTGCAGGTGAGTCGGAAGGTTTATTGGCGTCAGACGGTCTAGGGTGTGCCCCGTGGGCCATGTGGGTCGGCCGTTGAGCCAGCATGCCAGGGGTTGATTGAGCCACAGTCATCCATGATGACCAAGTCCAAGCGGTCTTTATCGATACCACAACCGCACTGCGGCCGTGGCGTGTCATCCTCAGCTTCAGGCAATAAAATCACTGTCCTATGAGGGCGTTCATGAGAAATGTGTTTTTGGCTCTAATTGCGGCGGGTTTGGCTGTGGCTGCATATGGTTTATACGAATGCAATGTAATAAACGATATGGCTGTGCACATGGGTCATAAAGCACCTAAAGAAAATTTACAATCAGAGTTGTGCATCAAGGCGGGATGCTACTACGTTTCTGAAGAAGATAAAGAGAGCCATGAATTCAATTCGCTGGTTACGGCGGTCGGGGTCTTTATTTTTGTTGTGTCTCTATTTCTTAAAAGAATTCACGAAAAATTTCTTGCCAAATCTAGATAATCGAGTGCTACATCAATTTTTCCAGTAAATCCTTTAAGGACCTTTTGCACCGATCAGCGCGCGGTGTGCGTCTGCGGGCTCGGGCGGTCTGCAGCGTTGCAAATACTCGCACTAGCAATGGCTATGGCTGCCTTTTGCGCCTTGCAGCCCATCCCGCTCCGCAGCGCTCACTTTCCGCGTGATTCGTGCAGAGGATCCTTAAGCTACATACCGCCCTAACCATGCGCCCCAGAACCACATTCGCACTGATCCTGGCCATCGGCGCGCTGATGCACCTTGTGCTTGCCTTCCGTCCGCCTGTGAGTTTTGCCTATCTGACGCTTTATCTTTGCTGGTTTGTGCCCAGCGCCGCATTTGCCTGGTTCTTTTGGGCAAGGTCCCCTGTGCCCGGACCGCGGTCGGGACACGAGCGCCGGATGCGCCGCCCCGCCTCGTCGGGGATGTGGCTGGAGGGGCTGGGGGTGTTTGCCGTGATCGCCACGGTCGGGCTGGTGATCCATCTCCTCGGTCCATTCAAACCTTACCGCCCGTCCGGCAGTGCAGCGCAATGGACTCAGGCGGGCGCCATGGGCCTCATGTTCGCGCTGAGCGCAGGGGGGTGCTGGCGGCTGCTGCGCGGCTTGCCTGGCGACACTACCGCCCCCATCCCCGATGGCTCCAGGGTGGTGCGCGCGGGCGGCTGGGTGCGGCGACTGGCGGGTATCGGGCTTGCGTGCTGGGGCGCGTGGCTGCTGGTGCTGGGCATTCGTGCCTGGGGGGCATCAGCTGGCATCGACCGCATGATGAATCTGGTGTTCGTGGTCGGCGGCCCGCTGGTGATTGCCATTGGCCTGGCGCTAGCACTGCGCCGTGGCCGCAGCGGTGCCTGACCGTTTTTTCCTTCGCGCCGACGCCGCCCAGCGGTGCGGCTTCGCTCAGCGGGCAGCCTGGCCCTCTGCAGCATTCCAACCGTTGACCTTGGCCACCGCCCATGAACACACGTAGAACCGTTTTGCTCACTCTCTCGCATGGTGCCGTGGCCGTTGCAGGCTTTGCGGGCGGCATCTATGCGTTGCCTATTCTCATTGCGCCTGATGCGCCTACCGCAGAGCAGCTCACAGCCGCCACCGCGCAGGCTTTGTTCAAAGGCGAGTTCCGGCGTGACCTGAAGGACAGCGATGCCCTGCACTGGGGTGAGGGGGCAGTCACCGTGACGGCGACCACGGTGTCGCTTTTGGGCCGGCTTTCGCCAGGGCCGGACTACAAGCTCTATCTCTCTCCGGAGTTCGTCGAGACCGAAGCCGATTTCAAGCGGCTCAAGGGCAGCATGGTCCGCGTCGGCGACGTGAAGACGTTCGAGAACTTTGTGGTGGCGTTGCCGGCTGGCGTGGACCCGGCAAAGTACGCGGCGGTGGTCGTCTGGTGCGAGACCTTCAGCGAATTCATCACGGCAGCGAAGTACCGGTAGCACTGGCAGCGCCGGTCGTGCCGTTTGTGCCGTTTGCTCGGGCCACTGCCGCGGAGCGTTGTCTACTTGTGAGGCTGCCCCTCAGGCTGCCTTGCGAAACGGCTCTGCAGGCTTCTGGAATTTGCCGTGCGGCAGCGTGGCCAGGCGCGAGAACATGCGGCGCACATAGCCGCGCACCCACAGGCATTTGTTGAGTTCATCCACCGGCAACGGGCCTGAGACGACGACGATGTCGTTGGCAACGTCCTGGGCACCGGCGGCGCGCAGGCGGCGGCGCGTGTTGTTGGCCCACGACTGGATGCGGGCAGGGCTGCCGTGCTGGTGCAATTCGCCCGTGTACGCATCAAATGCGATGGCCACGGTGTCTGTCTTGAGCTTGAACCGGCGCTCGCCCGTCACGGCGCTGGGCGCTTCGCGCATGTCATACAGGTAGTAGCTGCCTGCCTTGAGCTGGTATTGCATGTCCATGGGATGTTCCTCTTTGTCGGCATTGTCGAGGTCGCACGGCGGGGCAATGGCAGGTAAAACGGTGCGAAAGGGGCTCTTATCCGACGCCTTTCGCGCAAGGCCATGCAGGGCTCGGCGCGCGTGACATTGTCGTGGCCCCTCGGCATGGCCGCCCTCAACTTGAGGATGATGTCGTAACAAGTTGTGAACGGGGGGCAAAGGGACTCCCGGTGGCCGCTATTTGGCGTGGCCCTTGAAACTGTCACTGCCCACGCGAGGGCAGCCCAGCAAGGGCCGCCCCGCAGTAAGAACCTGTTCAAAGTCTTTTTGGAGTTGCACAAGCGCCTTGCCGGGATGGGCTGCTAGGCGCGGGGCGCCGCCAATAGCACGGCTATTGGCAAGCGCTGCAACAACGCAGACCGCCCGGCAAGGCACTTGCCCGAAGGGTTGGAGTGAAATCGGGCGACTGAACGCCCCGGCTGCTTGCATGGGCACGAGCCCATGCGGCGCATCCGAAGCATCCACTCATCCTGATTGCACTCCAATGCAATCTCCAAAAAGGCTTTGAACAGGTTCTAAGGCTGCGTCCCCCTTCCCGAATCACGCAGTGATTCGAGAGAAGGGGTGAAGGCGCGCAGCGCCTCAGGGGGATGTACCTGCTTAAAAATCCACCAGACTCAGCCCCACGCTGAACACGGTGCGCTTGCGGTTGTAGTCGATCATGCTGTCGCCATAGCCGCTGAACAGTGCGGTGTGCAGGCGCAGGTTGCTCTTGCTGCCCCACAGTCCGCTGCCCAGGGTCTGCATCCATTCCAGCCGTACCGACCCGCGGTCGCTGCTCGACAGGGAGCTGCGCAGCGTGGCGCCCACGGTGTTTTCCTTGTTCACGTTCCAGAACACCGACAGCTCGCCGCGGCCCACGTAATCGCTGATACCGGGGTTGTCGTCGCTGTCGGCGCTTTCGCTGATGCGCTTCCACAGCCGGGCGTTTACCACCCAGCGGCTGTCCAGCTCCATGCCGGTCATCAGGTAGGCGCGGTTCCAGCTGCGCGACAACGGCTCGCTCTGGCCGTTGGACTGGTGCACCAGCCCGATGCCGCTGTAGCGCCACTTCCAGCCAAACGGCAGCTCGGCCGTGGTGGGGTACACATACATCACCTCGGGTTCGTGGTCGGTGGCGCGGAAGGGGCGCGAGATCTGCGGCGTGAACAGCTGCCAGTACGACTGCTGCGAGTAGCCAAACCACACCGAATCCTTCAGCGTAGGGTGCCCCTGCGTGAGCAGGCCCTGGGCCACCTTGGTGCGCACCGACAGCTGGATGCGGTTTTCGGTCGTGCGGTAGTTGGTGCTGGTGGTGGCCGAATTGTTGGGCCCTGGCGATGTCGGCTGGCGGTTGACCGAGTCAGATGCCACCACCGATACGGTGATGGGCCGGTAGCCGCGGAAGCTGAAGGTGCCGCAGTCGCTGCCCGACTCCAGCTCCCAGAAGCGCGAGAGGTCGCTGTACTGCGGATCGCGGCAGCCTTCGGTGCGGGCCACGTCAATGATGCGGGTGGCGGGCAGCGTGCTGTCGACCGGTGCGGGCAGGCTGGTGCTGTCGCTGGCCGCAGCGCCACCGGCTGCAGACGCTGAAGCACCGGGCGCCTGCCATTTTTGTTCGGCCGCCCACTGGTCAAAGCAGGCCAGGCGGGCCTGGTTGTCGGTGCTCAGGGCGGTGCAGCGGCTCAGGGTGCTGGCCGAGTTGCCGCCAGAGGCCATAGCGGCCGGGGCTGCCTGCGCCAGCGCTGCGCCGGCCGGTGCCAGCGCGGCCAGCGCCATGACGGCCACCCGGCGAAGCGATCGCGCGGTGCGTGGTGTGGAGCGGCGTGTCATTGCCAGCCCGGCTGCTTGCGCAGCACAAACGGTGCCGATGGGGCTGTAGGTGTGGGGTGGGCGTTGTTCCATGTTCCGCGTATTTCCTTGCCGCAACTGCCATCCACGACCCGGCCTGTCCAGGTCGCACTGATGTTGGTGCCGTTGAGTGATTCTTCCAGAGTGAGGTCGCCATCGTCCACATCGCCGCTGACCAGCGCCGTGGCGTTGCCGCGCCGCACGGTACCACGCACGCTGTGTGCCAGCTCGGGGTGCGGGCCCAGTTGCAGCACGGCCGTCTCCGCAGAAGGCTGTGCTGACGGACCTTGCGCTGACGGCTGCAGTTGGGCGACCCATCGTCCTTGCAGGTGCAGGTGGCTCATGTCGGCCGCCGCAGGGCAAGCTGCGGTCGATTCTGACTGTTTTTGGGCTGAAGCGCTTGTAGGATAAGCGCTGATAGCTATCAAAATAAAAGCGGACACCGCGAGCCCGTGTGCCGGGCTGTGCCAGTGGCGACCGGTGGCGCTGGGCGGGCCTGGCGGGGTGAAGGCGGGTGCGGATGCCGGCACGGCTTGCATGGCGCTGTTTCTCATGGCTGTGGTGCTGCTGCAGCGGCTGCCGCGCTGGCCTGGGCCTTGGCTGCGAACTCGGCGCGCAGGGCCTTGAGCTTTTCGCGCGGGTCTTCGCGGGCGGTGGTCTTGTCCAGGCCCATCTCGGCGATGAAGCGGCTGGGCTGGGCGGCCACCATCTCGCGGCCCTTCTTGCGCTTTTTGGTCCAGCTGACGGCCAGGGTGCGCTGCGCGCGGGTGATGCCCACATACATCAGGCGGCGCTCTTCCTGCAGGCGCTGCGCGGTGTCGTCGCTCACCTTCAGCTGGCGGCCCTCGTCGTCGTCGAGCTTGAAGGGCAGCATGCCTTCGGTCACGCCCACCAGGATGACGTGCGGCCACTCCAGCCCCTTGCTGGCATGCAGGGTCGACAGCGTCACCATGTCCTGTTCCTGCTCGCGTTCGCTGATGGTCGATAGCAGCGCAATCGTCTGCGACACCTCCAGCAGGCTCTTGGTTTCCTTGGCCACCACGGCGCCTGCGGTGTCGTCAATCTGCCCGCCTGCGCGCTGGGCCATCCAGTCGCAGAACTCCAGCACGTTGGTCCAGCGGGCGGCCGCCACCTTTTCGCTGTCTTCGCCGTCGTACAGGTGCTGCTCGTAGCCGATCTCCTTGAGCCAGTCGGCCAGGAAGGCGCGGGCGTCCTCCGCGCCGTGGGTGTGGCGGGCACGGTGTTCCAGGTCGTTGATGTAGCGGCCAAACTCGTGCAGGCCATCGAGCGCGCGCTTGGGCACGGCAGCGGGCAGCATGCCGTTGAACAGCGCGCCGAACATGCTCTGCTTGTGCTGCGTGGCAAACGCACCCAGTGCCGCCAGCGTGGTGTGGCCGATGCCGCGCTTGGGGCTGGTGATGCAGCGCAAAAACGCCGGGTCGTCGTCGTTGTTGATCCAAAGCCGGAACCAGGCGCACAGGTCCTTGATTTCGGCGCGGTCAAAAAAGCTGGTGCCGCCCGACACCTTGTACGGAATGTTCGCCTTGCGCAGTGCTTTTTCGAACGGCTTGGCCTGGTGGTTGGCGCGGTACAGGATGGCAAAGCTCTTCCAATCCGGCGGCGGGTTGCCGGCCGCACGCAGGCTCTGGATGCGGGCCACGGCGCGCTCGGCCTCGTGCTCTTCGGTGTCGGCATCGACCACGCGCACGGGCTCGCCCTCGCCCAGTTCGCTGAACAGGGTTTTGGGAAACAGCTTGGGGTTGGGCCCGATCACGTTGTTGGCCGCGCGCAGGATGGCGCTGGTGGAGCGGTAGTTCTGCTCCAGCTTGATGACCTTGAGGTGCGGGAAGTCGATGGGCAGCTTTTTCAGGTTGTCCAGCGTGGCGCCGCGCCAGCCGTAGATGGACTGGTCGTCGTCGCCCACGCCCGTGAAGTGGCCATCGGCGCCCACCAGCAGCTTGAGCAGTTCGTACTGCGTGGCGTTGGTGTCCTGGTATTCGTCCACCAGCACATGGCTCAGGGCGGCCTGCCACTTGGCGCGCACCTCGGGGAAGTCGCGCAGCAGGCGCAGCGGCATGCCGATCAGGTCGTCAAAGTCCACGCTCTGGTAGGCGCTCAGGCGTTCTTCGTAGCGCGCCATCAGCACGGCAATGCTGCGTTCATGGTCGTCGGCCGCCTGGGCGAGGGCTTCTTCGGCGTTCAGGCCCATGTTCTTCCACTTGCTGATCGTCCACTGCCACTGGCGCGCCGTGGCCAGGTCGGTGGTGCCGCCTGCGGCCTCTTTCAGGATGCCGGTCACGTCGTCGGCATCCATGATGCTGAACTGGGGCTTGAGGCCCAGCACCGCGCCGTCTTCGCGCACCATGCGCACGCCCAGCGCGTGGAAGGTGCACACCAGCACATCCTTGGCGCGCCGGCCGATCAGGCCCTTGGCGCGCTCGCGCATCTCGGCGGCGGCCTTGTTGGTGAAGGTGATGGCTGCAATGCGCTTGGGCTCCATCCCCTTTTCGATCATGTGCGCGATCTTCTGGGTGATGACGCGCGTCTTGCCCGAGCCCGCCCCGGCCAGCACCAGGCAGGCCCCGTCGGTGTAGTGGACAGCCTGGAGCTGGGCTAGGTTGAGGCCGGCGGACATGGGAGATGAAAAGCTGGGTGGCAAGGCATGCCACGCCTGCAAAAGCGCAGGCGGTGCAACGTCGTCGAGGGAGGGTGGAGCTGCCGGCGGGCGCCATCACTGCGCGGGCCGATGCGGCCAATGATACCGGCGCCGGGGCGTGGACGGGTCTCGAAGCTCCTGCCGGGCGCACACCGCAGGCTGCTGCAAATCGGCGCAAAACCGCCGGCCCGTAGCTGACGGGTGCCTGACTTCCGCAATGAAAAATCGCCGCCGTTACGCGATGTAGCCATCTGTTACATGGAATTTGGCGGTGTCCGAATCGGCCTCTTGGGGAAATCCCGCTAGGGTGCTGCCGGTCACACTTTGATACTTGTGAGCAACGTGTTCGCTGGCCTTCAGCGCGACCGCACGACGAGCACCTTTCATGAACACTCCCATGCCTCAACCAGTTGCTGCCCTTGTTTCCACTGCGGTTACGGCGGGCTGCCGCACCGTGCCTTTGCCACGGCGTCTTTGCGTGGCTGCCGTGGCAGCTCTGGCGGCGAGCCTTTGGATCGCCACCCCTGCGCAGGCACAGATTGGCAGCACGGCGCCCGTGCGCATTGGCGTGGTGGGGCCGTTCACCGGGCCGTCTGCAGACTTCGGCGTGCCCATGCTCAATGGCATACAGCTGGCGGTCGATGAGATCAATGCTGTGGGCGGCTACCTCGGCCGGCCGCTGCAGCTGGTCATCAAGGATGACACTGCAAACCCTGACCAGGGCCGCAAGGTCAGCCAGGAACTCATGGCAGAGAAGGTTGTCGCCACGCTGGGCTTTTGCAACACCGGCGTGGCCCTGAAGGCGCTGGATGTGTTCCAGGAGGCCAAGTCGCCGCTGATCGTGCCCTGCTCCACGGGCACGGCCATCACCAGCACCTACCCCGCGCCCGACAGCTACATCTTCCGTGTCCAGGCCCGTGATGCCATCCAGGCGCCGTTCATGGTGGACGATGTACTCAAGCGTGGATGGGACAAGGTCGCGATCTTTGCCGATTCCACCGGCTATGGCGAAGGCGGCTTCAAGGACGTGCTGGCCGCCCTGGAGGCCAAGAACATCAAGCCCGTGCATGTGGCCCGCTTTCCGCTGGGCGTGAAGGACCTGTCTGCAGAGCTGACGGCCGCGCGCAATGCAGGCGCCAACGTGATCTTCAGCTACACCGTAGGCCCCGAGAACGCCGTGATCGCCAACGGCAAGAAGGCCCTGAACTGGAAGGTGCCGCAGGTGGGCGCATGGCCGCTGTCGTTCCCCTTCTTTCTGGAGGGCGCCAAGGATGCCGCCGAAGGCGCGCTGATGGTGCAGACCTTCATTGCCGAGCCCAGCAACGAGCGCCGGGCGGCCTTCCTGTCGAGCTACACGCGCAAGTTCAAGGGCAAGGTGTCGGTGCCCATGGCCGCGGCCAACGCGTACGACGCCACGTACCTGCTGATGTATTCGTTCCTGGGCATCCGCGACGGCAACCTCAACGGCCGCGCCATCAAGGAGTCACTGGAAGGCAAGATGAAGACCTACTACGGCGTGGTTTCCACCTACGAAAAGCCGTTCAGTGTGCAGGACAAGGACGCCATCACCCGCAACATGCTGATCATTGGCGCAGTGAAAAACGGCGCCATCACCTTTGCCTACCCCGAGGACGCCAAGCGCAACCTGATCGTCCAGCGCAAGCAGTGAGCGTGGCTGCCAGCGCAAGGCAGAGCGCCCTTGCCTGGCCCCGCCCTGCGGTCGTGGTGCACGACGACGCCCGCCTGCCTTTGCGCTGACGCCATGCCCGCGGGCGACTGCGCCACCCGGGCGCAACGCGGACAATAGCCGCCGTGCTTTCCGTCCTTCTCATCACCTTTCCGTTTTTTGCCCTGGTGCTGTGCGGCTACCTGGCCGCGCGCACCGGCGTGCTGCCACAGCCGGCCATACCGGGGCTCAACGCCTTCGTGCTGTACTTTGCGCTGCCGTGCATGCTGTACCGCTTTGGCGCGAGCACGCCCATCGCGCAGCTGCTCGACCCAGCCGTGGCGGGCGTGTACCTGGTGTGCGCCGCTGTCATGGTCGGGGCTACCGTGGCGCTCACCCGCAATGCACGCATCGGCTGGAACGACGCCGCCTTTGGCGCACTGGTGGCCGCCTTTCCCAACACCGGTTTCATGGGCGTGCCGCTCTTGGTGGCGCTGCTGGGCGCGCAGGCGGCCGGGCCGGCCATCCTCACCATCCTGATCGACATGGTCATCACCAGTTCGGTGTGCATTGCGCTGTCGCGCATGGACGGCGCGGGTACGCACGGCCTGGGCGTGGCGCTGCGCAGTGCCTTGCGGGGCGTGGCCACCAACCCCATGCCCTGGTCGATTGCGCTGGGCGCGGTGGCCTCGGCCGCGCAGTTCACCCTGCCTGGTCCGGTGGACCGCACCGTGGCCATGCTGGCCGATGCGGCGTCGCCCGTGGCGCTGTTCACCATCGGCGCGGTGCTGGCCCGTTCGCAGATGAACCAGCACGAGCGTGTGCTGGCACGTGACTACGTACCCGTGGCACTGGCCAAGCTGCTGGTGCACCCGCTGCTGGTGTGGTGCGCGGGCACCGCCGCCATCGCCCTGGGCGTGCCGCTCGATCCGTTTGCGTTCACCGTGCTGGTGCTGCTGGCGGCCCTGCCCAGCGCCAGCAATGTGTCGCTGCTGGCCGAAAAGTTTGGCGCCAACAACGGCCGCGTGGCGCGGATCATCCTGGTGTCGACCGCGCTGGCGTTTTTGAGCTTTTCTGCGGCGGTGGCGCTGCTCACCTGACGCGGTGGGCCACGGCGCTGGCGTCTTGTTTTCAGCCTTCCCATCGACCGAGACCATGCTCATCGACGACCTCACCCCCTGGGCCCACGACCACAGCTTTGCCACGGGCGACACCCGCCAGGCCGAGCGCAGCACGCGCGTGGTGATGTGGATCACGCTGGCTGCGATGGTGGTGGAGATTGCGGGCGGCTGGTGGTTCAACTCCATGGCGCTGATGGCCGATGGCTGGCACATGAGCTCGCACGCCGTGGCCATTGGCCTGTCGGCCGCGGCCTATGCTGCCGCGCGCCGCTATGCGGGTGACCCGCGCTTTGCCTTCGGTACCTGGAAGATCGAAGTGCTGGCCGGGTTTGCCAGCGCCATCTTTTTGCTGGGCGTGGCGGCGCTGATGGTGGTGGGCTCGGTGGAGCGGCTGCTGTCGCCCCAGCCCATCCAGTACCAGCAGGCCATGGCGGTGGCCGCCGCGGGGCTGGCCGTGAATGTGGTGTGCGCGTGGATCCTGGGCCATGCCCGCCACCACGACGGGGATGGGCATGGACATGGGCATGGACAAGGACATGCACATGGACACGACCACCACGAGGACCTCAACCTCAAGTCGGCCTACCTGCATGTGGTGGCCGATGCCGCCACGTCGGTGCTGGCCATTGTGGCGCTGGCGGGTGGCTGGCTGTATGGCTGGGCGTGGCTGGACCCTGTGATGGGCATCGTGGGCGCCGGGCTGGTGGCCTGGTGGGCCAAGGGGCTGGTGGCCGACACATCACGCGTGCTGCTCGACCGCGAGATGGACCACCCCGTGGTGCAGGAGATCCGCGAAGTGATCGAGCAGCCGGGCGACCCGGCCGGAACCCGCGTGACCGACCTGCATGTGTGGCGCATCGGCAAGGGCATCTATGCCTGCGCGCTCACCGTGGTCACGCGCGATGCGGCGCTCACGGCCGACATCCTGCGCCAGCGGCTGGCCGTGCATGAAGAGGTGGTGCACTCCACCATCGAGGTCCACCTGTATCCGGATGCTGTCCCGGGGCGGTCAACAATCGCACCCCAGGCCTAGCGGCACAAGGGTGGCTTTGCTGGCTCAGGCCGCGGGCCTTCGCCCCACCAGGTAGCGCACACCCTCGGCGCCGTACCACTCGCTGTGCGGCGTTTCGGCCAGCAGGTGAAACACGTCGCCTGCCCGGTACACACGCTCCACACCCGCAGTGGCAATGCCGATTTCTCCCGCCAGGATCAGCGCCCTGGCCTCAAAGGGGTGGGTGTGTTCGTCCAACCGGCCGCCCGGTTCGCGGGTGATGGTGACGGCGGGCTCGAAGCCCTCGCCCATCAGGGCTTGGGCAAACTGGTCGGGGGTCATGGGGGCTCCTCGGCACGTGCTGGCTTGAGTGCTATAAAAGTAATAGCTATAGGTGCAATTAAAACCTGCACTACAAGCCATTTTGGCCATATTTTTGCCTGTGCGCTGCCCCGGGGGCACTCAGCGCACGGCCGTCGCTGCCAGAACCCGCGCTTTGCGCTTGTCAGGCCGCGTCGGCCAGAAACCGCTCGGCCAGCTTGACCCAGTAGGCGCTGCCCACCGCGATGTTGCGGTCTTCAAAGTCGTAGTTCGGGTTGTGCACCATGCACGCGCCGTGGCCGCCGGTGGCGTCGTCGCCGTTGCCGATCAGCAGGTAGCTGCCGGGCACGTCTTCCAGCATGAAGGCAAAGTCTTCGCTGCCGGTCAGGGGCTCTGCCTGTTCCGTCACCTTGGCATCGCCCACCAGTTCGCGGCCGATCTGGCGCGCAAATTCGGTCTCTGCCGGGGTGTTGACGAGCACCGGGTAGCCGCCGCGGAAGTCCACCTCGGCGCGCACGCCGTAGCTGTGCGCCTGCGCCTCGACCAGCTCGCGGATGCGGCGGTTGAGCAGCTCGCGCACGCTGCGGTCCAGCGAGCGCACGCTCAGCTTCAGCGTGGCGGTCTGCGGGATCACGTTGTTGGCATCGCCCGCCTGGAAGGCACCCACGGTGATCACCGCCATCTGCAGCGGCGGCACGTTGCGCGCCACGATGCTCTGCAGCCCCAGCACGATGGCCGAGCCCGCCACCACCGGGTCGGCCGCATGGTGCGGCATGGCGCCGTGGCCCCCCACGCCGTGCAGGGTGATGGTGATGTTCTCGCTCGACGCCATGAAGGCCCCGGTGCGAAACAGCAGGTGCCCCGGGGGGTGGCCGGGCATGTTGTGCATGGCAAAGATGGCGTCGCACGGAAAGCGTGTGAACAGGCCGTCGTCCATCATCTTGCGGGCGCCGCCCAGGCCCTCTTCGGCAGGCTGGAAGATCAGGTTGAGCGTGCCGCTGAACTGCCCGTGCCTGGCCAGGTGGTGCGCCGCGGCCAGCAGCATGGCCGTGTGGCCGTCGTGGCCGCAGGCGTGCATCAGGCCGTGGTGGCAGCTGGCGTGGGGCAGGCCCGTGGCTTCGGTGATGGGCAGCGCATCCATGTCGGCGCGCAGCCCCAGGCGGCGCTCGCCGGTACCGCGGCGCAGCTGGCCCACCACGCCCGTGCCACCCAGGCCGCGCGTGACTTCATAACCCCACTCGGCCAGCTTTTCGGCCACCAGGGCGCTGGTGCGCACTTCCTGAAAGCCCAGCTCGGGGTGGCGGTGCAGGTCGCGCCGCAGCGCCACAAAGGTGTCGGCCTGCGCAAGCAGCGCCTGGTCAATCCAGCTGCCCATGGCTTATTGCGCCTGCAGGTTGATGGACTTGGCGATGGCGCGGAACTGCGCGATGCCGTCGGTGTAGGCCTTGGAGGCATCGGCGATCGACAGGCTGGGCGGGGCCGTCAGGCTGGCGGCTTCCAGGTTGGCGCGCACGGTGGGGTCGGTCAGCGTGCCGGCAATGGCCTTGTGCAGCGTGGCCACCACGGCTTCAGGCGTGTCGCGCTTCACGAAGTAGCCGGTCCAGATGTTGAAGGTGAAGTCCTTGAGGGCCTTGCTCTCGGTGATGGCGGGGAAGTCCTTGGCGGTGTCGATGCGCGTGGGGTTCAGCAGCGCCAGCACCTTGATGCGGCCGGCCTTGTGCAGCTCGACGTGCTTGGTACCAAAGGGTGACATGAAGATGTCCACCTGGCCGGAGATCAGGTCCTGCTCGGCCGGGGCGCCGCCCTTGTAGGGCACATGCACCATGGGGATGCCGGTGACCTTGGACAGGTGCTCGCCCAGCAGGTGGTAGAACGAGCCCGGGCCCACGCTGGCGTAGGTGATGGGGCGGCCCTGCTGCGCCTGTTTGCGGGCATATTCCACAAACTCGTCGATATTGTTCACGGGCAGGTTGCCGCGGGTCAGAAAGCCGATCTGCGCCGTGGCGATCATGTTGACCAGGCGGAAGTCTTCGCTCTTGAACTTGACGGCCGACAGCGCCAGCGGGGCCAGGATGAGTTCGTTGGGCGAGCCCTGGAACACCACGTGGCCGTCCGACGGCTGGCTCAGCACCTTGGTGGCTGCGATGGAGCCGCTGGCGCCGCCCAGGTTTTCCACGATCACGGGCTGGCCCAGCTGCTTGCCCAGCGTGGTGTTGACCGTGCGTGCAATCACGTCCGACACACCGCCGGCCGGGTACGGCACCATCAGCGTGACGGGCTTGGCCGGGAAGGCGTTCTGGGCGAACACGGTGGCGCTGAGCAGCAGGCCACCGATCAATGCGGCCGTGCGGCTGGCCAGGCGGGGGAAGGACGTGGGCATGGTTTGTCTCCGGGTGGATGGGTTGTGCGGTGAATGCTAGGTAGCCCAAGCCTATGCGTCCAATGTATTATTTTCCTGATCATCATTCGCTTTACTCATACACGCCATGAACTTGCGCCACCTGGAGCATCTGCTGGCCGTTGCCGACACGGGCTCGTTCAGCCGCGCGGCGGGGCGGCTGTTCATCACCCAGTCCGCCCTGAGCCGCAGCATCCAGGGGCTGGAGGAGGAGCTGGGCGGTCCGTTGCTGGACCGGCTGGGCAAGCGCAACACGCTCACGCCGCTGGGCCTGGAAGTGGTGGAGCGCGCACGCCCCATCCTGCGGGACCTGGAGGCCCTGCGCGACAGCGCGCGCCTGCTGCAGCAGGGCGACCTGGGGCGCATCAGCGTGGGGCTGGGCTCGGGCCCGGCGGCGCTGCTGACCGTGCCGCTGCTGACCACCGTGGCACGTGACTACCCCAGCCTGCGCGTATCGGTTACCCACGGGCCGGCCGAGCTGCTGGTGATGCAGCTGCGCAACCGGCAGTGCGACGCGCTGGTGGTGGACCTGCGCCGCGTGGTGCCCGCGCCTGATTTGCAGATCGAGGCGCTGGCCGAGCAGCGCGCGGGCTTTATCGTGCGCGCAGGCCACCCGCTGGCCGGTGCCACCCGCGTGACGCTGGCGCAGGTGCTGGCCTACCCGGTGGCGTGCACACCGCTGTCGGACGAGGTGATCCGGCTCATGGTCGACCAGTTCGGCCTGAAGGCCCACCCCTCGGAAATGGTGCGGCTGGAGTGCGACGACGTGGCGGCCCTGCTGGCGGCGGTGGAGCAGTCGGACGCGGTGTTCCTGGGCGTGCACGCCGCCGCGCGGGCGGGCATGGAATCGGGCCGGCTGGTGCTGCTGCCCCTGCACCCCGACATGCGTGCCCGGGCACGCTACGCCGTCATCACCCTGGCCGGCCGCACCACGGCGCCGGCCATGGCGAGCTTTCGGGAGATTTTGCAGACGCACCTGTTTGACGATGCGCTGCAGCCGCCCCCGGCCTGAGGTCAGATTGCCAGCGGGTCCACGTCCACCAGCCAGCGGGTCAGGCCCTTGTGCGCGGGCTGGCTGCGCGTGGCCTGCAGCACCGGCTGCCACGCGGCCAGAAAGCGCTGCAAGGCTGTGCGGCTGCTGCTTTCCATGAGCATCTGCGCGCGCTCGACATTGGCCACGCGCTGGATGGTCAGGGGAACGGGCGGGAACAGGATCACGGTGCCATCGAGCCCCGGCAGCGCGGCGGCATGCGCGGCCGCGCTGGCCGCCTGCAGGAACCCCTGGGCGACATCCTGGGTGCGCGCGTCGGCCCGCACCAGGGCCTGGTAGGCAAAGGGCGGCATGGCGGCCTCTTCGCGCTCCTTCAGTTGCTGGGCGGCAAAGGCCTCGTAGTCATGCTTGCGCAGCGCCTCGTACACGGCGTGCTGGGGGTGAAAGGTCTGTACCCACATCTCGGCCTGGCTGGCCTGCGCCGCCACGTAGGCAGCGTCGCGCCCGGCCCGGCCCGCCGCCTGCATCAACAGCGAAAACAGGCGCTCCGACGCGCGGAAGTCGCTGCTGAACAGCGCGCCATCGGGCTGCACGGCCGCCACCAGCGTGATGCGCCGGAAGTCGTGGCCCTTGGCGATCATCTGCGTGCCCACCAGCACGTCCACCTCGCCCGCGTGCACCTGGGCCAGTTGTTCCTCCAGTGCGCCCTTGGCCTTGGTGGTGTCCGCGTCGATGCGGGCAATGCGGGCGGGGTTGCCATCGGGCCGCTGCACGTTGCGCAAAAGGGCGGCCAGCTGCTCTTCGAGCTGCTCGGTGCCGCGCCCCATGGGGTGGATGTCGGGGCTGCCGCAGGTGGGGCAGTGCGCGGGCACGCGCACGGTGTAGCCGCAGTGGTGGCAGCGCAGGGTGCGGTCGGTCTTGTGGAACACCTGGTGGGCGCTGCAGTGCGGGCAGTCGCTCTTCCAGCCGCAGTCCACGCAGTGCAGCACGGGCGCGTAGCCGCGGCGGTTGAGCAGCACCATGCTCTGCTCGCCCCGGCCCACACGGTCGGTGATGGCTTGCAGCAAGGGCGCGCTGAACACCGTACGCCGGGGCTGCTGGTTCATGTCCACCCGCTTGACGCGCGCCAGCGCCCCCGCGCCGATGCGGCTGGGCATGTGCAGGCGCACGTAGCGGCCGCCGTCGGGTTCGTCAGGCGTGGGCGGGCGGCTGGCGTGCCAGCTCTCCAGTGAAGGCGTGGCCGAGCCCAGCAGCACCTTGGCGCCCTGCTCGCGCCCGCGCCAGATGGCCAGGTCGCGCGCCGAGTAGCGGGCGCCCTCCTGCTGCTTGTAGCTGGGGTCGTGCTCCTCGTCGACCACGATGAGTTTCAGGCCCGGCATGCTGGCAAACACCGCCATGCGCGTGCCCAGCACGATGCGCGCGGTGCCGCTGTGCGCGGCCAGCCAGCTTTTGAGACGCTGCGGGTTGGTCATGCCGCTGTGCAGCGACACCACGGCGCCCGCGCCAAAGCGGGGGGCGAAGCGGCTCACAAAGCGGTCTTCCAGCTGAGGCGTGAGGTTGATCTCGGGCACCATGACCAGCGCCTGGGCGGTGGGATCGGCCTCCAGCATCTCCTGCACGCAGCGCAGGTACACCTCGGTCTTGCCGCTGCCGGTGCTGCCAAACAGCAGGAAGGGGCCGGTTTCAGACGAAATTCGGGCCCTGGCGCTTTCCTGTTCTGGGCTGAGTGCTATGTTTTCGATAGTATCTGTAGTGTCGCCCGCGGCCTTGGCGGGGCGCTTGAGGCGCCGGGCCAGCTGCTCGGGGCGCAAGTCGCGCAGCTGCGGGGGCAGGGCGGCCAGGGCCACCTCGCCCAGCGCCCGCTGGTAGTAGCGCGCGGCAAACGCCACCAGCCTGCGCCAGGGCAGATCGAGCGGCGCCACCCCTTCCAGCACCCCGGCAATGGCGCGCATGGTGGCGCCCTCGGGCAGCTCGCCCGTGGCAGCGTCGGCATCCCACACCACGCCCAGCACTTCGCGGGTGCCCAGGGGCACGCGCACCAGGGTGCCTGGCGGCAGCGCGCGGTCGCTGGCGTAGCTCAGCAGGTCGCCCACGCCGCTGTGCGAGGGCGTGTGCAGGGCGACATGGACCAGATGGCGGGCGGGGGAGGGCGGCGGGGTGGGCAAGGCGGGCGGACGGCTGGCAAAGCGGACAGAACGAGGGCCGATTGTCGCCGCTGGGTGGCCTGTCGCTGCCGCTGCCTCGCCAGTGTGAGCTACCGCGCCTTGCTGGCGGCAGCCCAGTCCCGCTGGGCCTGCGCCGCGCCGTAGGTGGGGTCGTTCCAGAGCTTGTCGACCAGCGCCTCCAGCGCCTTGTGCCGCGCGGCGGGCAGCGCCATGCGGTGCGCGACCGAGGGCACCAGCGTGTTGGCCATGCGGGCGGCCAGGAAGAACGCGCTCGATTCCTTGGCGCAGGCGTCAAAGCGCGACATGTCCACGCCCGGCGTGATAGGGATGGAACCCTTGGCCAGGTTGAACGTGGCCTGGAACTCCGCGCCGGTGACCGCCCGCGCCAGCGCCGTCTGCTCGGCCGTGGCCACCGGGCTGCCGGCCTTGCGGAACAGGGCCAGGCTGTCGACCACATAGATGTAGCTGCTGGCGCTGCCGGGGGTGGATACGCACAGGAAGTCCTGCTCGGGCACCTGCCGCGCCACCAGGAACTCGCCCTTGGCCCAGTCGCCCATGATCTGCATCGCGGCCTTGCCAGTGATGACTTTGGCGGTGGCGGCATTCCACTCGGCACTGGCGGCCTGGCTGTCTGCACCGCTGGTGGTTGTGCTGGCCGGGGCAGGTGCAGGCTTGCGTGCGTTGGCACCGGGCGCCGCTGGCTGCGGGGGGGCCACGGGCTCGGTCAGGGGCCGCAGGGCGGCAAAGGTCTGTAGCGCCCGCCCGATGGCTTCGCTTTGCACCGCCGTCGGCTCGCCACGGGCCAGGGCGCGCTGGTACAGGTCAGGCCCGGCCACGCCCAGCGCCACGGTTTCAAACAGCGTGAGGTTCTGCCACGGCTGGTTGCCATGCGCCAGCGGGGTGATGCCCGCCTTTTGCAGCCGTTCGGCCAGCGCCATGAACTGGGGCCAGGTCTGCGGCACGCGGCCCTGCACCTGCTGTAGCAGCGCGCGGTTGATGTACAGCCAGTTGATGCGGTGCACGTTGACAGGCACGGCCACATAGGCGCCCTTGTATTTCACCTGCTCGGCAATCTGGCGGGGAATCTTGTAGTCCCACCCTTCGGCTTTGGCCAGGGCGTCCAGCGAGGCCAGCGCGCCCTGGTCGCCCCAGGCTGCCAGGTCGGCGGCCTTCATCTGCACCGCATCGGGCGCTTTGCCCGCGGCCACGCGCTCTCGCAGGGTCTGCGCCAGTGCCTCAGCGCCGCCATTGACGGCGGGGGTCTTCAGCGCCAGACCCTTGGCGGCCAGCTGGGGGCGCAGGGTCTGCACCGCGCGCGATTCGCCTTCGGACGTCCACCAGTGCAGCAGTTCGACCTCGGTGGCGGCGGCCTTGCCTGCTGGTGCGGAGCAGAGCAAAGCGGTCAGAACGGCGGTAAGCGTGGCCGCCGATCGGGTGTGTGCGATGCGGGCGGCCAGCGCGGGCGCGGGGGCCAGAAACGCCTGCGTGCCCGGGGATCGCAGTGTCACCTGGCTTGCGTCATCGGGCAGCCGAAAGGAATCTACAGCCCGTGCCAGCGCGGCAGCCTGCTGGTCCAGGCTGCCCGCGGCCTGTGCGCCTTGCGCCACCAGCTGCACGTTCTGGTCGGTCATCTGCTCCAACTGGTGAAGCGTGGCGCGGGCGTGTTCCACATCGCGTGCCTGCTGCTCGGTGGCGTGGCGAATGTCTGCGGCCAGCGCTGCTGCGGCATGGATCTGGTCGAGCACGCCCTGCATGGTCACCCCTGCATCGTGCACATGGGCCACACCGCGTTCCACGCAGGCCATGGATTCGTCGATGAGGTGCTTGATCTCTCGCGCGGCCGCGGCGCTGCGCTGGGCAAGCGTGCGCACCTCGCTGGCCACCACGGCAAAGCCGCGCCCATGCTCTCCGGCCCGGGCGGCTTCCACGGCTGCATTGAGGGCCAGGATGTTGGTCTGGAAGGCGATGCCGTCGATCACGGTGGTGATTTCGCCAATCTTGCGGCTGGAGGCGTGGATCTCGTCCATGGCGGCGCGCGCCTGCGCTGCCTTGGTTCCGCCTTCCGTCGCCACGGCTGCGGCGCTCTGGGCCACGCTGGCCACCCGTGCCGCAGCCCCTGCAGACGCTGCCAGGCTCTGCGCCATGTGTCCGATGGCTTCCGAGGTATGTCCCAGGTGCAGCGCCTGCTGCTGCGTGCGTTCGGCCAGGTGGGCGTTGCCCGTGGCAATGTCGTGGCTGGCGGCCTGCACCGTGTGGGCCGCACCGCGGATCGCGCCCACGGTGGTGCGCAGCTGCATCCGCATGCGTTCCATGGTCCCCTGCACCTGCGCGATCTCTTGCGGCGCAAAGCGCTGCGCTTTCTGCGTGGGCACCGAAAGATCGTTGGCCGCGACCGTTTCGATGTCATGCGCCATCCCGCGCAGCGGCCGCACCAGCCAGCGGCGGGCGCCGCCCCACAGCGCCAGGCACGTGGCACCAAACAGCGCAGCCAGTACCCACAGCCCGGCCAGGCTGCGCTGGTAGCCCGCCTGGATGTCGGCCTGTGTCTGGCGCGACTGCTCGGTGCGCAGGGCCAGCACGGCATTCACGGCTTTTTCAAAATCGGCGTCCAGCGCGGGGGTGCGGTTGCGCAGGGTGTTGATGTAGTTCTGCGGGTTGCCGGCTTCCAGCGCGGTGATCAGTGGGTCCAGCCCTTTTGTGAGGTAGGCGGCGTAGGTTTGCGCAGCGACCCTTGCAAGGGGGGCTTCGGTGGAGTCTTTGACCGACTGCTCGTACCGGCCGAACGCGCTTCGCGATTCGGCCAGCTTGCTGCGGGCGGTGGCCAGCGCCGCGGCGGACTCCTTGAACATGCCGTACGAGCCGTATACCGAGGCCTGCACCATCCACACGCGCGACGTGCGCGTGTGGTTCACGGCATCGGACAGATCCTGGAGCACGGTGATTTCCCGCGTCACCTGGTCCAGCGATGCGTTGCTTTTGACCAGAGCCGCGAACGCGCTGGCAGCGGAAGCCAGGAACACCAGCGCCAGCACAGCCAGCGCTACCACGAGCACGGTGCCAATGGACCGCTGGAGCTTGAGGGAAGGGGGAGAAATGGGCTGCATGGTCGGCAAGGCATCGGGACCTTGTAGAAGCGGGTCACACAAATAATTAAAGTAATTAATATTAGTGCGCTACGTTTCCGACTTGAGCCGGGATTTACCCTGTCTGCCTTGCTGGCCCTGCGGCGGATCCAACTGCTGAAGCTGGCAATTTGCAGGATTCACCATTTCTGTGGATAACTTTGTTGACATCCTGGCCCGATGCCGTCCCAGGCCGCGCCAGCGCAGCGTTTCAACAGAGTGCCCTGAAAAGTGGCAGCTTCAAAAAATCGTTATGAATCAATCATCTGAGCCAAATCGAGGCCGATTTTTGTGTTATCGGCTGACGCGGTGTATTTGCTGCGGTGCATCACGCGATGTGTGCATAAGTCAGTTCCGGGCGTGCCGTCAAGAGGCATTTGGCAAGCCCCGATGTGCTAGCTGGCGGTTCCGCTTTTCAGTGCTTTATGCGGTTCGCACTGCAAGTCTTTGATTTCACGAGGTTTTTTGCACAAATCCAGAATTTCTGTGGATAACTTTGTTGATATCTCCTGTGGAGCGCTTCCAAAGCCTTGAAAAACCGTGCTTTTGGTGGGTTGCCCATGAAATCGGCAGGGATTCAACTTCCATACAAATCAAGCACTTGCGTGTGTCGCGAAAAAATTCGCGGCGTTTTCGCCGTCCACCAAACTTGGGTTGCCGCTGCACTGTTTGTGTGCACAAGTGCCGTGCCGGGATGGCGGTCTGGCCACCATGGAATGCGCCCGCCTGATGGAAAGCGGGGCCCTGGGGCAAGGTCCAGCCCACGCGCGGTACGGCTCGGCGGGAAAGACACCCGTAGCGCCAGAAAAGAAAAAGGGGCTCGCCCCAAGGGAGCCCCGAGCTTGTGGGAGAGAGCCGATCAGGCCTGCCGCTGCGCCCGCGAGTACGTGTGCACGGCCTCGACCAGCGCCGCCACATGCTCCGGGGGCGTGAACTGGCTGATGCCGTGGCCCAGGTTGAAGATGTGCGTGGGGCCCGTGGTGGTGCGGTCGGTGTGCGGCTTGCCGAAGCTGTCGAGCACCTTGTGCACCTGCTGCACCACCTGCGCGGGCGGCGCGAACAGCACGTTGGGGTCGATGTTGCCCTGCAGTGCCTTGCCGGGGCCACCCACCTTGCCGCCCACCATGGCGCGGGCCTTGGCGAGGTTGGCGGTCCAGTCCAGGCCCAGCACCTCGCAGTCCAGGTCGTTCATGTCTTCCAGCCAGATGCCGCCGCCCTTGGTGAACACGATGCGGGGCACGTCGGCGCCGTCCACGCCCGTGCGCTTCAATTGCGCGAGCACGCGCTTCGTGTACGCCAGGCTGAATTCCTGGAAGGCGCCGTCGGCCAGCACGCCGCCCCAGCTGTCAAACACCATCACGGCCTGGGCGCCGGCATCGATCTGGGCGTTGAGGTACTGCGCGACGCTGTCGGCGTTGATGGCCAGGATGCGGTGCATCAGGTCCGGGCGGCTGTACATCAGGCTCTTGACGAGGCGGTAGTCGTCGCTGCCCTTGCCCTCGACCATGTAGCAGGCCAGCGTCCATGGGCTGCCCGAAAACCCGATCAGCGGCACCCGGCCGCTCAGGGCCTTGCGGATGCTGGTGACCGCGTCGAACACGTAGCGCAGCTTGTCCATGTCGGGCACGGCCAGCTCGGCCACGGCCGCCTCGTCGCGCACCACCTTGGCGAAACGCGGGCCTTCCCCCTCGGCAAAGCTCAGGCCCAGGCCCATGGCGTCGGGCACGGTGAGGATGTCGCTGAACAAAATGGCCGCGTCGAGCGGGAAACGGGCCAAAGGCTGCAGCGTGACCTCGGTGGCGTAATCCACGTTGGTCGCCAGGCCCATGAAGCTGCCCGCCTTGGCGCGCGTGGCCTTGTATTCGGGCAGATAGCGCCCCGCCTGGCGCATGAGCCACAGGGGCGTGTAGTCGGTGGCCTGGCGGCGGCAGGCGCGCAGGAAGGTGTCGTTGGCAAGGGGGGCGAAGGTCATGCGGCGATTGTCGCAGCAGGCGGGAGTGCTCCCCCTGAGACGCTTCGCGTCTTCCCCCTCCCTCGCTGCGCGGGAGGGGGACGCACCCGGTGGCCTGGCAAAGCCAGTTCCACGGGTGCGCTGGCCTTGGCCGCGCCAGTTTTGGAGCCCGGGGCTTCACCGTTCAGCGATGTAATGCGACATCCGCACCACTTCGCCCGGCGCCAGAAACGCTCGCACGTCGGTCTCCAGCGCCTGGTCGGCCATGGTGGCCCGGGCGCGCTGGTGCAGGTAGTCGGCCCACGATTCGACGATGAACCGCTCCACATACCGCGAGGGTTCGCCCAGGTCCTTGTACACGCGCCAGAAGGTGGCGCCGTCGCGCCGCCGCGGGGCCTTCATGCGGCTGATGGTGTCCAGAAAGGCTGCATCGGTGCCGGGGGCGATGCGGTAGCCCACCTCCACCGCCACGGGGCCGGCCTCGGGCAGCGGTTCGGCCTCGATGAAGAGTTCGTCCCAGGGCGTGGCCTGGGTCACCTCGTGCAACGCGCCCATGCGCAGCGGCATGGGCCGGGCCAGCAAAAGGCCCGCGCCCATCAGCGCAGCCGCCACATACAGTGTGGGCGACAGCCCGATGATGTCGGACGCCGCGCCCCAGAAGGCCGAGCCCAGCGCGAACGCGCCCAGCGCCGCCACCATGTGCATCGCCACGGCACGCGAGCGCACCCACTGCGGCGAACTGGCCTGCGTGGCCGTGTTGAAGGTGGACATCGCCGACATCCAGGCCGCGCCGGCAAACAGCATGGCCAGGTAGACCACCCACGCCGTCCTGGTCAGCGCCGCCACCAGCATGGCCGCGGCAAACACGACGCATGCCACGCCCACGATGGGCTCCATGCCAAAGCGCGCCCGCAGCTTGCCCAGCACCAGGCCCACCGCCACGGCCCCCGTGCCCAGGCAGCCCATCAGAAGGCCGAAGCCCTGCGCCCCGGTGCCCAGTTGGCGCTGCGCAATCACAGGCAGTAGCGCCCACAGGGCCGAGCCCGCGGCGCTGAACGCCATCACCCGCACCAGCTGCGCCAGGATCATCCGCGAGTGCCAGGCAAAGCGCAGGCCGCTGAGCGTGCCGCCCCACAGCCGTTCAGCAGGCAGCTTGGAGGGCGCATGCGCTTTGGGCGGCCACTGGCGGATCGACTGCCACATGACCAGCGTGGTGAACACCGTAACGGCAAACACCCAGCCCGCGCCCAGCTGGGCAAACACCAGCCCGGCCAGCGTAGGGCCGACGGCGCGTGCGGCGTTGTAGGCAATGCTCACGGCGGTGATCGCCTGGGGCCATTCGTCGCGGGGCACGGGGTCGATCACCGACGAGTTCCACGCCGGGGTGAGCACCGCCGTGCAGCAGCCGCATACGAACACCAGAAACAGCACCGAGGCCGGCCCGCCCCATCCCAGCAGCACGAGCAGTGCAAGCATGGCGCAGGCACCCGTCTGCGTGAGGAGTGCGCCCGAGATCAGGCGGCGGCGGTCGGTGGTGTCGGCCAGCACGCCTGCCGGCAAGGCCAGCAGGAACATCGGCATGAACACGGCCGTCTGCACCAGGGCCGCCAGAAACGACGAGCCCGACAGCTCCACCATCAGCCAGGCTGCGGCCATGGTCTGCATGCCGCTGCCAATGAAGAACACCCCGCCGGCGAGCCACAGGCCCCGAAAAGCAGGCTGGCGCAGGGGGCTCCAAAGCGATGAGGACGACAGGGACATGGACAGAGAGTGCTGAGAGGGTGCGTTGCGGTAGCGGGCACGGAGCGCCGGGTCGGCGCAGGGGGGGCGATGAGCGCCTGGGTCTGGCGCTGCCGGTGGTCGAGGATATAGCGTGGCGCCGATTCGTGTGCGCGCAGGGCTGTCAGGCGTCGTTGTGGCGACCGCCGCGCAGGCGGTAGGTGCGCGGAACATCGGTGCGCGTGCTCACCAGCGATTCAGCCCGCTCCTGCATGTGGGCGAGCGCGGCGTCGAGCACCTGCACGGCGTCGGGCGGCAGCCCGGCCAGCAGCTCCTGGTTGAGGGCCTTTACCTGCGGCAGCAAGGCATCGTGCACGGCCAGCCCCGATGCGGTGAGCGACAGCACGGCCTGCCGCCGGTCGCCGGGCATGGACTCGCGGGAAATCAGCTTCTTCGATAGCAGCGATGTGATGGCGCGTGAGGTGCGGGCCCGGTCCAGCCCCAGGCGCCGGGCCAGCTCGGCGGGCGGCATGCCCGGGTGCTGCGCCAGCATCATCAGCAGGCCCCACTCGCGCCGGGTCACCCCGTAGCCGCCCTCGCACAGCCGCACCACCAGGCTGCCCGCCACCGCCAGCAGGCGGTTGAGCCGGTACATCAGCAGGTCGTTGGCGGCCTGCGGGTGCGTGAGGCGCTGGGCCGGTGCAACAGGGGCCGCAGTGACAGAAGGTGCCGGGGCGGGCGCGGGCATGAGGGTATCTCCGGGTGAAAGTTGATTAGATCAATCGTTCGGGCGGCCCCTACATTGCAGAGCACGCCATGACATGCGTCAACCCGCTGGCGCTGCGGCCCCGCGACTGCAGGTGCCCGCGCGCCGATCACTGCCCCTGGAGACACCGACCATGCGGAAACCGCCCCCATCTTCCCAGACCCTGAGCAACGGCAGTGCCCGCCCTGGCCCACCTCGCCGACGTGCCCTGTGGGCAGGCCTGCTGGCCGGCTGCCTGGCCTGGAGCGCCACGCTGGCAAACGCCCAGGAGGCGCCGCTGCGCATCGTGGTGGGCTATGCCCCGGGCGGCTCGACCGACCGCGTGGCACGCATCGTGGCCGACAAGCTGGCCACCAAGCTCGGTACGCCAGTGATCGTCGAGAACAAGACGGGCGCGGGCGGGCGGCTTTCAGCCCAGGCCGTGAAGGCGGCCCCTGCCAACCAGCCCACGCTGCTGCTGGCCAACCCGGCCGTGATGCTGGTGGCGCCCCTGGTGTTCTCCGATTCCGGCTACGACCCCGAACGCGACTTCCGGCCGGTGAGTCATGTCAACAGCTACGAGTTTGGCGTGGCGGTGTCCACGGCGGTGCCGGTGCGCGAACTCTCGCACCTGATGGCCTGGTTGCGCGCCAACCCTGAGAAAGCCAACTTCGGCGTGCCCGCCACGGGCAGCCTGCCGCACTTCTTCGGGCTGATGGTGGGCGATGCCGCGCAGGTGCGCGCCGAAGTGGTGGGCTACCGCGGGTCGGCCCCGCTGCTCAATGACCTGCTGGGCGGCCAGGTGCCGGTGGCGTTCGACACCTTCGACACGCTGCTGCCCCAGCACGAGGCCGGAAAGATCCGCATCCTTGCGGTGTCCGGTGCAAAGCGCAGCCCGCTGGACCCCAAGATCCCCACCTTCAAGGAAGCGGGCCTGAACCTGGCTGCTACCGGCTGGAACACGTTTTTTGCGCCCCTGAGCATGCCCAAGGCCCAGGCCGAGCGGCTGGCCGGACTGATCCACGACGTGATGAAAGACCCCGACACCCAGCGCAAGTTCGAGGCCGCCAAGATGACGCCCGAAGTGGCCACCATGGCGCAGACGGAGGCCATGCTCAAGGCGTACCGGGCGCAGTGGGCGCCCGTGGTGCAGCGCTCCGGGTTCAAACCTTGATAGGAAGCACCCCCTGAGCGGCTCCGCCGCTTCCCCCACAGGGGGACGGCGGCCTCGCTGCGGGGCGGCCCTTGCTTGCCGCCCCTCGCCTCGGCCATGCCTGTTTAAAAGTAAATGGACGCGGCGGAGCGAAACTGGACTTCAAGATGACCACAAAACCCCGCCCCAACATCATCTTCATCGTCGCCGACGACCTCGGCTATGCCGACCTGGGCTGCTATGGCGGGCGCGAGGCCGCCTTTGGCCCCGTGTCGCCGGTGCTCGACGGCCTGGCGGCCAACGGCCTCAAGCTCACGCAGGGCTATGCCAACTCGCCGGTGTGCTCGCCCACGCGCTTTGCGCTGATGACGGCGCGCTACCAGTACCGCCTGCGCGGCGCGGCCGAGGAGCCCATCAACAGCAAGAGCCGGGGCAGCACCACGCTGGGCCTGCCGCCCGAGCACCCCACGCTGCCGTCGCTGCTGCGCGACGCGGGCTACCGCACGGCGCTGATGGGCAAGTGGCACCTGGGCTACCCGCCCGCGTTCGGGCCGCTGCGCTCGGGGTATGAGGAATTCTTCGGCCCCATGTCGGGCGGGGTGGACTACTTCACCCACTGCAGTTCCAACGGCACGCACGACCTGTATCTGGGCGAAGAGGAAAAGCAGCAGGACGGCTACCTGACCGACCTCATCACCAACCACGCGCTGGACTACGTACACCGCATGGCCCCCGCCGCGCAGGCGGGCACGCCGTTCTTCCTAAGCCTGCACTACACGGCGCCCCACTGGCCGTGGGAAACGCGCGATGACGAGGCGCTGGCGCAGGAGGTCAAGGGCAATCTCTTTCACCTGCATGGCGGCAACATCGAGACCTACCGCCGCATGATCCACCACATGGATGAAGGCATCGGCCGTGTGATGGACGCCTTGCGCCGGCACGGCCTGGAGCGCGACACGCTGGTGGTCTTCACCAGCGACAACGGCGGCGAGCGGTTTTCAGACAACTGGCCGCTGGTGGGCGGCAAGATGGACCTGACCGAAGGCGGCATCCGCGTGCCGTGGATTGCCCACTGGCCCGCCGTGATTGGCCCAGGCGGCGAAAGCACGCAGACCTGCATGACCATGGACTGGTCGGCCACCATGCTGGATGCAGCGGGCGTGCCTGGAGCGCCGGGCTACGCGCTCGACGGCCGCTCGCTCATGCCCCTGTTGCGCGATGCAGCGGCGCTGGACGAACCGCCATTGTTCTGGCGCATGAACCACCGCGGTCAGCGGGCCATGCGCCAGGGCGTGTGGAAGTACCTGCGCGTGGATGGCAACGACTATCTGTTCAACCTGGCCGAAGACGAGCGCGAGCGCGCCAACCGCGCCCCCGTGGAGCCCGAGCGCCTGCAGGCCATGCGCGCGGCGTGGGAAGCCTGGAATGCATCCATGCCCGCCATACCGGAAGATGCGACGGTGAGCCTGGGCTACTCGGTCAAAGACATGCCGCAGCGCTGAGGCAGGAGCAGCCCCCTGAGCCGCTCCGCGTCTTACCGCTCCCCCCCTTCGCTCGAATGGCTGCGCCATTCGGGAAGGCGGACGCAGCCAGGGCGGCGGGGTTGCCCTTGCACGGCTGCCCCGGCCTTGGCCGCGCGCTACCAGCGTGCTTGAATCTTCGTTACGCTGCAGCCGGTGCGGCTACGTGTTCGCGCCGCTGCACGACCACGAACCGATCGGCCACAAACGCCAGGCTGGTGTAGCTGGCATTGGCGGCAGGGTTGCCGCCCGTGGCGTGGTAGTCGGAGAACGCGGCCGACTGGTTCACGAACACGCCCTGCGTGAGGTTGATGGACAGGGCCACCCGCGTGCGGCGGCCCAGGGCAATGGCCTGGTCGATGTAGCCGCGGTCGGTGGAGTACACGCCCAGCGTGAGGGCGCCGTGGGCGAGCAGCGTGCTGCGGGCCACGTCCAGGCTGGCGGCACCTGAATCGGTGGCTACCAGATACGACACCGGGCCGAAGCACTCGTTGCCGTAGATGGCGCTGTCGGCCTGGTCCAGCGCCACGATCACCGGCGTGTGGATCTGCGCGGTAGGAAATTCGGGGTGGGGCAGGGCGCGGGACGCCAGCACCAGCCGGCCCTTGCCGCTGGCTTGCTGCATGCGCGCCAGCGTGTCGGGCGAGCCCACGGCGCCCAGCACCGAGGTGGCCACGCGCGGGTTCGACGCCAGTTCGGTCACTGCGGCGGCCAGGTCTGCGCCCACTTGCTCGAAGCTCTTGTGGCCTTCGTCGGTGGCAATGCCGCCGCGCGGGATCAGGATGTTCTGCGTGGTCGTGCACATCTGGCCGCTGTACAGCGACAGCGTGAACGCGATGTTGCGCAGCATGGCGCCGTACTGGTCGGTCGATTCGATGATGACCGTGTTCACGCCCGCCATCTCGGCATACACGCGCGCTTGCCGTGCGTTGCCGATCAGCCACTGGCCAAACTGGGTGCTGCCGGTGAAGTCGATGCTGGCGACGGACGGGTGGGTTGCCAGCGCTTGTGTGTCTTCGGCGCGGGGGCTTAGTGCCAGCGTCACGGTGTTCGGGTCAAGCCCCTGTTCGGCCAGCACATCGCGCAGGATGCTCACCGAGATGGCGGCGGGCAGCACGGCGTTGGGGTGCGGCTTGACGATGACCGGGTTGCCCGTGGCCAGCGCGGCAAACAGGCCGGGGTAGGTGTTCCAGGTTGGGAAGGTGGCGCAGCCAATGACCAGCGCCACGCCGCGGCCCACGATCTCATAGTGTTTTTGCATCACCAGCGGCGGGTTCTTGCCCTGGGGCTTGTCCCACACTGCCTGCGCAGGTACATCGGCCATGGCTTTCCAGGCGTAGGCAATGGCTTCCAGTGCGCGGTCCTGCGCGTGGGGGCCGCCCGCCTGGAACGCCATCATGGGCCCTTGGCCCGTGGTCAGCGTCACGGCATGGGCGATCTCGTGGCTGCGGCGGTGGATGCGCGTGAGCGCCTCCAGCAACACACCTGTGCGGCCCTGTGGGCCCAGCGCCTGCCATGCGGGCTCGGCTGCTTCGGCGGCGGCCACCAGTGCATGCACGTCGCAATCCGGGTAGCGCACGTCCAGCGCTACGCCGTAGGGCGAGCGCTCGGTGGCAGCGCGGCTGCGCTCGCCGGGCTGCTGAAGCGGGTAGTCCTTGCCCAGCAGGGCATTTACCGCGGCCTGGCCATCAGCCTGACCGGTTTCTCCGTACACCTTGGGGGAGGGCGATTCGGGGAACGGTGTCCAGTGGCTGCGTGTGGCTAGTGCGTTGAGTGCGCCATCCAGCAGCGCGCGGTGGGTGTCGAACAGGGGCATGGGTTTTGTCTCCGATGAGGGTTTGCCCTGAGTCTTTTGACTTGCATCAGGGTTGGGGAAAGTTTATTCTCTACCGAACGGTCGGTCAATGATGTTTGCGATCGATCAACGCAATGTTTCTTTCCATCTGGCAGGCAGGAGCAACCCCATGACCGAACCCCTGGTCGTCGTGACGCAGACAGGCGCCGTGCAGACGCTGGCCCTGAACCGGCCCGCGGCGCTCAACAGCTTCACGGCCGAACTGCACGCGCAGTTGCTGGCTGCGTTGGAGGCGGCGGCGGCCGACAGCGCTGTACGCTGCGTGGTCATCACGGGCACCGGGCGTGCTTTCTGCGCCGGGCAGGACCTGGCCGACCCTGCCGTGGCGCCCGACTTCAGCCCCGGCGCTGCGCCCAAGGACCTTGGCGAGGTCATCGACACGCTGTACCGCCCGCTGTGCCTGCGCATCCGCAACATGCCGGTGCCCGTGGTGGCCGCCGTGAACGGCGTGGCCGCCGGTGCCGGCGCCAACCTGGCGCTGGGCTGCGACCTGGTGCTGGCTGCGCGCTCGGCCAGCTTCATCCAGGCGTTCACCAAGATCGGGCTGTTGCCCGACTCTGGCGGCACCTGGCTGCTGCCCAGGCTGGTGGGCCGCGCGCAGGCGATGGGCCTGGCGCTGCTGGGCGACAAGCTGCCCGCTGCCGATGCCGAGCGGCTGGGGCTCATCTGGCGCTGCGTGGACGACGCCAGCCTGATGCAGGAAGCGCAGGCGCTGGCTGAGCGCTTGGCCGCCATGCCCGTCAAGGCGCTGGTGGCCACGCGCCACGCCCTGGACGCCGCCGCCGGCATGGACTACGCCCAGGCCCTTGCCCACGAAGCCGTGGTGCAGCGCACGCTGGGCGCCGCCGCCGACTACCGCGAGGGCGTGCAAGCCTTCTCGGAAAAGCGCAGTCCCACCTTTTCTGACCGCTGAGGCCGCCCATGGACTCCACTTCCGCGACATCCGCCACGCCCGTGATGCCCGACCCGCAGGCCACTGCAGACCATGTGCGCAGCGGCATGCTGGCCAGCGACCGGGCCACGCAGGGCCTGGGCATGCGTATCGTGGCCATGGGCCCCGGCCACGCCACGATCGAGATGCAGGTGCGTGACGACATGCTCAACGGCTTTGGCACATGCCACGGCGGCCTCATCACCACCCTGGCCGATTCGGCCTTTGCCTTTGCCTGCAACTCGCGCAACCAGATGACCGTGGCCTCGGGCCTGTCCATCGACTTCCTGGCGCCCGCGCGCAAGGGCGACCTGCTCGTTGCCGAGGCCACCGAGGTGTCGCTGGCAGGGCGCACCGGCGTGTACGACGTGAACGTGCGCAACCAGAACAACGAGGCGGTTGCGGTGTTCCGTGGCCGCTCCTACGCCATGAAGGGGCGGTTGACCGTGCCGCCGACCGCCGCTGACTAGGGCCTGTTCACACTATTTTTGCCAGATGCGTTGCAATCCAAAAGAGCCAGGCGCTAGGCGCCAAACGAAGCTGGGGTGCGGCCCCAGCGAGGCTTGGCAACGACGCGGATGGCTCTTTTGGGTTGCAACCCGAAGGGAAAGCCATGCAAACCGCGCCACTCGTTGTTGCGTTACTAGCCAAGGCCCCGGCCTTGGCGTCGTCACGCGCCTAGATTGGCGCGGTTTGCATGGCCTTCGCACTGGCAAAAATAGTGTGAACAGGCCCTAACCCCGCCCACCATGTACCTACAGGAGACACCCATGGCCGTGCGCCAACCCGCCCCGGGCGATCTGGAGCCCATCGAGACCGCCAGCCGCGACGAAGTGCAGGCCCTGCAACTGCAGCGCCTGCGCTGGACGCTGCAGCATGCGTACGACAACGTGCCGCACTACCGCCGCGCGTTCGATGCCAAGGGCGTGCACCCGTCGGACCTCAAGCAGCTGTCGGACCTCTCGCGGTTCCCGTTCACCGTCAAGAAAGACCTGCGCGACAACTATCCGTTCGGCCTGTTCGCAGTGCCGCGCGAGCAGGTGGCGCGCATCCATGCGTCGTCGGGCACCACGGGCAAGCCCACGGTGGTGGGCTACACGCAGCGCGACATTGACACCTGGGCCGACCTCGTGGCGCGCTCCATCCGCGCAGCGGGCGGGCGCCGCGGCGACATGGTGCACGTGGCCTACGGCTACGGGCTGTTCACCGGGGGCCTGGGCGCCCACTACGGCGCCGAGCGTGCCGGCTGCACCGTCATCCCGATGTCGGGCGGCCAGACCGAAAAGCAGGTGCAGCTGATCCGCGACTTCCAGCCCCGCATCATCATGGTCACGCCGTCGTACATGCAGGTGATCAACGAAGAGTTTGTGCGCCAGGGGCTGGACCCGCGCGAAAGCTCGCTCCAGATCGGCATTTTCGGTGCCGAGCCCTGGACCGAAGCCATGCGCCGCGAGATCGAAACGCGCTCCGGCATCGACGCGGTGGACATCTACGGGCTGTCGGAAGTGATGGGCCCGGGCGTGGCCAGCGAATGCATCGAGAGCAAGGATGGCCCGGTGATCTGGGAAGACCATTTCTACCCCGAGATCATCGACCCCGAAACGGGCGAGGTGCTGCCCGACGGGCAGGAGGGGGAACTGGTGTTCACGTCCTTGAGCAAGGAAGCGCTGCCGATGATCCGCTACCGCACGCGCGACCTCACGCGCCTGCTTCCGCCCACGTCGCGCGCCTTCCGCCGCATGGGCAAGATCGTCGGCCGCTCGGACGACATGCTGATCATCCGCGGGGTGAACGTGTTCCCCACGCAGATCGAAGAGATCGTGCTGCAAAGCGACCGGCTGTCGGCGCAGTACCAGCTGGTGGTTACGCGCGACGGCAACCTGGACCAGATGGCGGTGCGCTGCGAACTGCTGCCCGGCGTGCCGGAGTCCGAGCGCCCCGCACTCCAGGGCTGGCTGCAGCACCGCATCAAGACGCTGGTGGGTATTTCCTGCCAGGTCGATGTGCTGGTTCCCGAATCGATCGAACGCACGCTGGTGGGCAAGGCCCGCCGCGTCATTGACCAGCGCCCCCGCTGAGCGGCGCACCCATTCCGCACGAAAGGACCGACCATGTACACCCAGGCAATGGACACGATGGCCAAGGAGGCTGGTGATACCAAGCCCACCCTGCGCAGCGCCGAAGAACTGCGCCGCCAGGAGGAATTCGACGCGCGCATCGACGCTGGCGAATTCATCGAGGCCAAGGACTGGATGCCCGACCACTACCGCAAGACGCTGCTGCGCCAGATCAGCCAGCACGCGCATTCGGAAATCGTAGGCATGCTGCCCGAAGGCAACTGGATCACGCGCGCCCCCACCCTCAAGCGCAAGGCCATCCTGCTGGCCAAAGTGCAGGACGAAGGCGGCCACGGCCTGTACCTGTATGCCGCCGCCGAAACGCTGGGCACCTCGCGCGACCAGATGATCGATGCGCTGCACACCGGCAAGGCCAAGTACAGCTCCATCTTCAACTACCCCACGCTGACCTGGGCCGACATGGGCACCATTGGCTGGCTGGTGGATGGCGCGGCCATCATGAACCAGGTGCCGATCTGCCGCTGCTCGTACGCGCCCTACGCCCGCGCCATGGTGCGCATCTGCCGCGAGGAGAGCTTTCACCAGCGCCAGGGCTACGACGCCCTGCTGACCATGATGCAAAACGGCACCGATGCCCAGCGCGCCATGGTGCAGGACGCCGTCAACCGCTGGTGGTGGCCGTCCATCATGATGTTCGGCCCGCCGGACGACCAGTCGCCCAACTCGGCGCAGTCCATGCGCTGGGGCATCAAGCGCGTGTCCAACGACACCCTGCGCCAGAAGTTCATCGACGCTACGGTGGAGCAGGCGCGCGTGCTGGGCGTGACCCTGCCCGACCCCGACCTGAAGTGGAACGAGGAGCGCCAGGCGCACGACCACGGTGCCATCGACTGGTCCGAGTTCTGGCGCGTGATTGCCGGTGACGGCCCCTGCAACCAAGAGCGCCTGGGCGCCCGCGTCAAGGCCTGGGACGACGGCGCCTGGGTGCGCGAAGCCGCCCTGGCCCATGCCGCCAAGCATGCGCCGGTCAAGGCCGCCGCCTGACCTGTTTACCCCCAATATTGAATCAAATGTGCCTATAGCCCTTGTTCTGATTGCACCAAAAGCTATCAATACGATAGCAATTGCAGGCGGAAACAAGTGACTGACCGATGGAACGGAAACCCCATGACTACCAACGCATCTTCCGACACCGCTGCCCCAGCCGCTGAATGGCCGCTGTGGGAGGTCTTCGTGCGCAGCAAGGCGGGCCTGGACCACAAGCACTGCGGCAGCCTGCACGCCGCCGACGACCGTATGGCCATCCAGCTGGCGCGCGATGTGTACACCCGCCGCCAGGAAGGCACCAGCGTGTGGGTGGTCCGCTCCGACCAGATCGTGGCCAGCGACCCCGGCGAGAAGGGCATGTACTTCGACCCCGCGCAGGACAAGGTGTACCGCCACCCCACCTTCTACGCCCTGCCTGAAGCCGTCAACCACATGTGAGCGCAGCCACCATGCAAGCCAACAGCATCTCCATCAGCCGTGACCCCGCCGTGCAGTACCTGCTGCGCCTGGGCGACACCTGCCTCATCCTGGGCCAGCGGCTGGCCGAATGGTGCGGCCATGGGCCCATCCTGGAAGAAGACATTGCGCTGTCGAACATGGCGCTGGACCTGGTGGGCCAGGCCCGCGCGCTGCTCACCCGCGCCGGCCAGGTTGAAGGCCTGGGCCGAGACGAAGACCAGCTCGCCTTTCTGCGCGACGAGCGCGACTATGTGAACCCCACGCTGGTCGAGCTGCCCCGCGGCGACTTTGCCTTCACCATGGTCCGCAACGCCATGGTGGCCACCCTGCTCAAGCTGATCTGGGAGCGGCTGGCCGACTCCAGCGATGCAGAGCTGGCCGCCATTGCCGGCAAGGCCCTCAAGGAAGCGCGCTACCACCAGCAGCACGCGGCAGACTGGGTGGTGCGCCTGGGCGATGGCACGGCCGAATCCCGCCGCCGCACCGAAGCCGCACTGGCCGCGCTGTGGCGCTACACCCCCGAGCTGTTTGCCGCCGATGCGGTGGACGAGGCGGCCCATGCATCCGGCCTAGGTCCGCGCTGGGCCGACGTGCGCGATGTCTGGACCGCCGAGATGGCGGACATCCTCGCAGCGGCCAGCTTGCCAGTGCCGCAGGCAACGGCTTTTGTCAGCACCGGCCGGCAGGGCGTGCACAGCGAGCACATGGGCTTCATCCTTACGGAAATGCAGTATCTGCAGCGCAGCTTTCCCGGGGGCGCATGGTGATTGCAGCGCCCGCAGCCGATCCTTTGGCCGCTGATGCCGCCGCAGCGCGCGTGCAGCGCGCCTGGGACGTGCTGGACACCGTGCTCGACCCCGAGGTACCGGCCGTGTCGGTGCGCGACCTGGGCATCGTGCGCGACGTGCGCCTTGCCGGCGACGCGCTGGAGGTGGTGCTTACGCCCACCTATTCCGGCTGCCCGGCCACCGAGGTCATCGAGCACGATGTGCTGGCCGCCCTGGAAGCGGCGGGCCTGGGCCCGGCCCACGCCACGCTGCAGCGCGCACCGGCCTGGACCACCGACTGGATCACCGAGCGTGGACGTGCCCGCCTGCTGGCCTACGGCATTGCGCCGCCCGGCCCGCTGCCGCCTGGCACCGAAGTACCCCTGCGCTACATGCCGCGTACCGCCGCCGCGCCCGCGCTGGCCTGCCCGCGCTGCGGCAGCCATGAGACAGAGCGGCTGTCTGCGTTTGGCTCTACCGCCTGCAAGGCGCTGTACCGCTGCATGGCGTGCCGCGAGCCTTTCGAACACTTCAAGCCCCTGTGAAGCCACTGTCCCCAGCCACACACACGATCACGATATGAGCGTCATCTTCCATCCCCTGCGCGTGCGGTCGATCGAGCCGGACACGTCCGAGGCCGTCATCGTCTCGTTCGACGTGCCGCCCGAGCTGCGCGAAGTGTTCGGCTTCACCCAGGGCCAGTACCTCACGCTGCGCACCGATATCGACGGGCAGGACCTGCGCCGCTCGTATTCGATCTGCGCCGGCGTGGACGACGGCGAATTGCGCGTGGGCGTGCGCAAGGTCAATGGCGGCGTGTTCTCCAGCTGGATCAACTCGCAGCTGCGCGTGGGCGACACGCTGCAGGTCATGGCGCCGCAGGGCCGGTTCTTCGTGCCCATCGTTCCGCAGGCGCAGCGGCACCACCTGGGCATTGCGGGCGGCAGCGGCATCACGCCCATCCTGTCCATCATGAAGACGGTGCTGGCGCGCGAGCCCCACAGCCGCTTTACGCTCATCTACGGCAACCGCACGCTGCAGTCCACGATGTTCAAGGAAGAGATCGAGGACCTCAAGAACCGCTACCTCACGCGCCTGGTGCTGCACCATGTGTTCTCGGCCGAGCAGACCGACGCGCCGCTGAACATGGGTTTTGTCAACCGCGAGAAGCTGGCGGAATTTTTGCAGGCGCTGATCCCTGCGCAAAAGGTCGACGAGGCCTACATCTGCGGCCCCTTCCAGATGAACGACGAGGCCGAGGCGGCGCTGCTGGCCGGCGGCGTGCCCGCCGAGCGCATCCATGTGGAGCGCTTTGGCGTGGCGCTGCCCGCAGGCGGCCAGGTGGGCGCCGTGGTGCACGAGGCGCTACCGGGCGATGCGAAGACGGCGCGTGTGGCCATCGTGCGCGACGGTCTGCGGCGGGAGTTTTCGTTTTCTGGCGAGCAGGCCAGCATCCTCGATGCCGCATCGGCCGCCGGGCTGGAGGTGCCGTTTTCGTGCACCTCGGGCGTGTGCGGCACCTGCCGCGCCAAGTGCGTGGAAGGCGAGGTCCGCATGGAGCGCAACTTTGCCCTCGACAAGGCCGAGGTGGCCGCCGGTTTTGTGCTCACCTGCCAGTGCCGGCCGCTCACCGACAAGGTCGTGCTGTCGTTTGACGAACGGTAACAGCGATGGCGCGCGCCGCTTCCCCGCCGCACAATGCCAGGCCAGGGTTCGGCGTGCACACGCGCGTGCGTACCCGCTGCCTGCATGCGGCAAGATGGCGGCCCCGTGAGCAGGGGCTCACTACCGGACGCAAAGGAACACTGCCCATGGCCCGAGGACGATCTCCCGGATACGACGACCAGCGCGAAATGATCCTCCGCCACGCTGCCGAGCTGTTCGCCCGCAGCGGTTATCCCGCAACCTCCATGAACGAAGTGGCCGAGGCCTGCGGGCTCTCCAAGCCCACGCTGTACCACTACTTTCGCGACAAGTACAACCTGCTGGTGCACATTGCCGACGGCCATGTCTCGCGGCTGCAGGCGCTGGTCGAAGAGGTGGAGGCCCGTGGCCTTGCGCCCGAGCCCCGCCTGCGCGAGCTGATCCACCGCTTCGTCGAGGAGTACGCCGAAGCCCAGCACGCACACCGGGTGCTCACCGAAGACGTGCGGTTCCTCAAGGAGGAAGACCGTGACCGCATCCTGGGCAAGGAGCGCGCCGTGGTGAGCGCCTTTGCCAGCGCCCTGGCGCAGATGCGCCCCGACACGGAGGCTGCCGGCCTCTCCAAGGCGCTGACCATGCTGCTGTTCGGAATGATCAACTGGATGTTCACCTGGCTCAAGCCCGACGGCGAGCTGAACTACGAGACCATGGCGCCCATCGTGGCCGACCTCTTTTTTGGCGGCGTGCCCGCCGTATCCATGCCCGCGCTCGACAGCCTGCGCAGCCGCCGCGCCTGACCATGCATACAACCCACATCGCACACCGCCAGCGGGCCAGCCAGAGCCCGCACCGGTGCGCCTGTTGCGGGCACCTTCGGGTGCCCGGCATCCGGCCCCCGGGTCTGGATAGCCACCCGCGTTGACGTTCCCATCCACAACAATTCACAGGAGACAAAACCATGAAATTCCGTCTTGCCCAACGCGCGCTGGTCGCAGCCGCTGCTGCTATCGCCTGCGGCGCCGCCCTGGCTGACATCACTGTCGGCGTCACCGTGTCGGCCACCGGCCCCGCTGCGTCCCTCGGCATCCCCGAGAAGAACACCATTGCCCTCATGCCGCGCACCATCGCCGGCGAGAAGGTCAACTATATCGTGCTCGATGACGCATCGGACACCACGACCGCGGTGGGCAACACGCGCAAGCTGATCAGCGAAAGCAAGGTCGACATCATCCTGGGCTCCAGCACCACCCCCAACTCGCTGGCGATGATCGACGTGGCGGCCGAGGCGCAGACGCCCATGATTTCCATGGCTGCGTCGGCCCGCATCGTCGAGCCCATGGATGCCAAGAAGAAGTGGGTGTTCAAGACTCCGCAAAACGACATCATGATGTCGCTGGCCATTGCCGACCACATGGCCAACGCGGGTGTGAAGACGGTGGCGTTCATCGGCTTTGCCGACGCGTACGGCGAAGGCTGGTACCAGGAGTTCAGCAAGGCCGCCGCGCTCAAGAAGATCCAGATCGTTGGCAACGAGCGCTATGCGCGCACCGACACCTCGGTGACGGGCCAGACCCTCAAGATGATCTCGGCCAAGCCCGACGCGGTGCTGATTGCCGGTTCGGGCACGCCCGCCGCCCTGCCGCAAAAGGCGCTCAAGGAGCGCGGCTTTGCCGGCAAGGTGTACCAGACGCACGGTGTGGCCAACGCGGACTTCCTGCGCGTGGGCGGCAAGGATGTGGAGGGCACCTTCCTGCCCTCGGGCCCCGTGCTGGTGGCCGAGCAGCTGCCTGCCTCGCACCCGGTGAAGAAGTCGGCCATGGCCTATGTGACCGCCTACGAGGCCGTTCATGGCAAGGGCAGCGTATCCACCTTTGGCGCCCACGGCTGGGATGCTGGCGTACTGATGGCCGCCGCCGTGCCCGTGGCCCTTAAGAAGGCCAAGCCCGGCACGGTGGAGTTCCGTACCGCGCTGCGCGACGCGCTGGAGCAGATCAAGGAATTGCCCGGCGCGCACGGCATCTTCAACATGTCCGAGAACGACCACCTGGGCCTGGACCAGCGCGCACGCGTGATGGTCAAGATCGAAAACGGGACCTGGAAGTACGTTCCCTGAGGCCCCCCCTGAGGCGCTACGCGCCTTCCCCCCGAGGGGGGACGCTCCCGGTGCGGCGGGGCGGCCCTTGCACGGGAGCACTGGCCTGGGCCGCGCTGGTTGCGCAGGGTGCGCGCCTTGCCGAGATGTTGAGCGCACTGCGTGCGGGGCCTTTGGCTCCGTGATGGCCGGGAGCGCCTACCGCGCCTCGCAGCAAAAGCCTGCCTTCTGAAAGAAAGCCGAATATGGATTTGCAGATCGCCCTGCTGCTGGGGCAGGACGGCATTGTCAATGGCGCCATCTACGGGTTGATGGCGCTGGCGCTGGTGCTGGTGTTTTCCGTCACGCGGGTCATCTTCATCCCGCAGGGCGAATTCGTGGCCTTTGGCGCGCTGACCATGGCCATGATGCAGGCCGGGCGCATCCCGGGAACGCTGTGGCTGTTGCTGGGCATGGCGGTGCTGGTGCTGGTGGTGGAGCTGGTGCGCTTTCAGCGTGGAAGCCAGGTCAACTGGCCGGCCACGCTGGTGTGGTGCGTGGCGCTTCCGCTGCTGTCGTGTGCGCTGGTGCTGGGGCTCAGGCCCACGTCGCTGGGCATGCAGGCCCTCACCACGCTGATCCTCATCACCCCCATGGGGCCACTGCTGTACCGCTTGGCTTTCCGGCCGCTGGCCGATGCCACGGTGCTCATGCTGCTCATCGTGTCGGTGGCGCTGCACGGCGTGCTGGTGGGGCTGGGGCTGCTGTTCTTTGGCGCCGAGGGGTCGCGCACGCCGCCGTTTTCCGAGGCGCGGTTTGACCTGGGTGGCATACCGGTCTCGGGCCAGTCGCTGGTGGTGCTGGGCGTCACGTTTGCGCTGGTGGTGCTGCTGTTTTTGTTCTTCGGCCGCTCCATGGTGGGCAAGGCGCTGCGCGCCACGGCCATCAACCGGGTGGGCGCCCGCCTGATGGGCATCCCCACCGAGCTGTCGGGCGATGTGAGCTTTGCCCTGGCCACGCTGATCGGCGCGGTGTCGGGCCTGCTCATCGCACCGCTGACCACCGTGTACTACGACACCGGCTTCCTCATTGGCCTGAAGGGCTTCGTGGCCGCTATCGTGGGCGGGCTGGGCAGCTACCCCATGGCGCTGGCCGGTGCGCTGCTGGTGGGCCAGCTGGAGGCATTTGCATCGTTCTGGGCCAGTGCCTACAAGGAGGTTCTGGTGTTCACGCTGATCGTGCCGGTGCTGTGGTGGCGTTCGCTGAACAGCCGCCATGTGGAGGATGAAGAATGAGCACGCCCGTCAAGATTGACACCACCGCCGCTGCGGCCCCGCTGCCGGCGGCGCCGCGCGGCATCGTCACACGCACCCAGCTCACGCTGGCGGCCGTGGCGCTGCTGGCGCTGTGCTGGGGCTGGCTGCCCGACTTCACCGTGGTCATGCTCTGCTACATCGGCCTGTATGCCATCGTGGCGGCCGGGCTGGTCATGCTGACCGGCGTGGGCGGCATGACATCGTTTGGCCAGGCGGCCTTTGTGGGCACCGGTGCCTATGCCACGGCCTGGGTCTGCACCGCGCCGGCTTCGGTGGCGGCGCTGTCGGGCGTTGTAGGCATGGCGGGCCTGCCCTGGGCGGGCCTGGCACTCGGGCTGGTCATCACGTTTGCCGTGGCCTGGGGCCTGGGCTCGGTCACGCTCAAGCTGTCGGGCCACTACCTGCCGCTGTGCACCATTGCCTGGGGCCTGTCGCTGTACTACCTGTTTGGCAACATGCAGTTCCTGGGCGGGCAGACGGGCATCACGGGCATTCCGCCGCTGGTGCTGGGCGGGCTGTCGCTGGCCTCGCCGCGCGCCATTGGCGTGCTGATCTGGGCCGTGCTGCTGGTGTCGCTGTGGCTGCTGCACAACCTGCTGGATTCGCGCGAGGGCCGGGCCATCCGTGCCCTCAAGGGCGGGCGGGTGATGGCCGAGTCGATGGGCGTGGATACGGCGCACTACCGCATCAAGCTCTTTGTGCTGGCCGCCCTGCTGGCCGCACTTTCGGGCTGGCTGTATGCGCACCTGCAGCGCTTTGTCAGCCCCACGCCGTTCAACCTCAACATCGGCATCGAATACCTTTTCATGGCCGTGGTGGGCGGGGCAGGGCACCTGTGGGGCGCGGTGCTGGGCGCCACGCTGATCACGCTGCTCAAGGAAAAGCTGCAGGATGTGCTGCCCTCGCTGCTGGGCACCAGCGGCAACTTCGAGGTCATCGTCTTCGGCCTGCTCATGGTGCTGGTGTTGCAGCGCTTTGCCGACGGCCTGTGGCCCACGCTGCAGCGCCTGAGCGACCGCTGGTTGCGCCGCGATGCCCCGGCGCCGGTGCGCCAGGCGGCCACGCTGGACCAGCGCACGCTGCCCGCCGCCGGCACGGTGCTGCTGCAGGCGCGCAAGGTGACCAAGCGCTTTGGCGGGCTGATTGCCAACAACGCCGTGTCGATGGACGTGAAGGCCGGCGAGGTGCATGCGCTCATCGGCCCCAACGGTGCGGGCAAGAGCACCTTCTTCAACATGATCTCCGGCGTGGACGACGCCACCGAGGGCGAGGTGCGCCTGATGGATCAGCCCATGCTGCGGCGCCCCTCGCGTGCGTTTGCCCGGCTGGGCATGGCCCGCACCTTCCAGCATGTGCGGCTGCTGGGCCAGCGCAGCGTGGTCGAGAACGTGGCCCTGGGCGCGCACCAGCGTGCAAGCCGCGGATGGATCGCCTCCATGCTGCGCATGGACCGCGCCGAAGAGGCCGCCCTGCTGGCCGAGGCCCGCCGCCAGATCGAGCGTTGCGGCCTGGGGGCCTATGCCGACACGCCCGCCGCATCGCTGGCGCTGGGCCAGCAGCGCATCGTTGAAATCGCTCGCGCCCTGGCGGGCCAGCCTGCCATCCTGCTGCTGGACGAGCCCGCCGCCGGGCTGCGCCACCTGGAAAAGCGCGCGCTGGCCGACCTGCTGCGCCAGCTGCGCGCTGAAGGCTTGGGCATTCTGGTGGTGGAACATGACATGGAGTTCGTGATGAACCTGGCCGACCGCATCACGGTGCTGGAGTTCGGCACCGTGATTGCCGAGGGCACGCCCGCGCAGGTGCAGAGCAACCAGCGCGTGCTCGATGCCTACCTGGGCGGTGCCGACGACGACCTGCCCGTTGCTGCCAAAGGAGCCGCCAAATGAGCGCCAAACCGCTGCTGCAGCTGCAGGACCTGTGCGTGTCGTACGGCCCGGTCGAGGCCGTCCACCAGGTTCGGCTGGACGTGAACGAGGGCGAGATCGTCACGGTGATCGGCCCCAATGGCGCTGGCAAGACCACGCTGCTGTGCGCCGCCATGGGGCTGCTGCCCGCCACGGGCTCGATCAGCTTCGATGGCCAGCGCGTGGCCCGCCCCACGGTGGAGGCCATGGTGGCGCGCGGCGTGGCGTTGGTGCCCGAAAAGCGCGAGCTGTTTGGCGAGATGTCGGTGGAAGACAACCTGCTGCTGGGCGGCTTCTCGCGCTGGCGCCGCGGCCAGCGCGACCAGACCCAGCGCATGCAGGAAGTCTTCGAGATCTTTCCGCGCCTGCGCGAGCGCCGGCCCCAGCTGGCATCCACCCTGTCGGGTGGCGAGCGGCAGATGCTGGCCATCGGCCGCGCGCTGATGGCGCGTCCGCGCCTACTGATGCTCGATGAACCCTCGCTGGGCCTGGCGCCGCTCATCGTGCGTGAGGTGCTGCAGGTGGTGTCGTCGCTGCGCCAGCATGGCGTGTCAGTGTTGCTGGTCGAGCAGAACGCCCGCGCGGCGCTGCGCGTGGCCGACCGCGCCTACGTGCTCGAGATGGGCGCAGTGGCGCTCACGGGCGCCGCGGAAGACCTGCTCAACGACCGCCGCATCATCGACACCTACCTGGGTATCGGCAACGCTGCACACGCGCTGGCAGACGGGCCCTGACGCACGCCGCGCTCAGTGGCTGAGCAGCGCCCCGCCCGCCGCGGCCTCCAGCAGCCGGGTGAGCAGCGGGTGCATCACCTTGCGGGCGCTGTAGATCAGGTGGAACTGCTCCTGCACGTCGGGCGTGGTGCCGATCTGCACCAGGCCATGCGTTTGCAGCAAGTGCGCGCTCAGTGACACCGGCGCGGGCATCACGCCCATGCCGGTCGATGCAAAGGTGCTCAGCAGCGCGCTGTCTTCAAACTCGCCCGCAATGCGCGGCCGGATGCGTTCGCGCTCCAGCCAGTGGTCGATGCGCGCGCGCATGGCCGCGTGCTCGGTGGGCAGCAGCACCGGCACCACCGCCAGACTGTGCGGAAACTGGTGCGCCGCCGCCTCGGCCCATTGCGCCGGGGCGTACCAGGCAATCGGGCTGCTGCCCAGCAGCTGGCTGGTCGTGCGCAGGGCCGGGTTGGGCGTGGCGGGGCGGTCGGCCAGCACTGCGTCGAGCTTGTGCAGGGCCAGCTCGCCCAGCAGGGGCTGGAATTCGCCCTCGTGGCACAGCAGGCGCAAATGCGGCTCGTCCAGCACAGGCGTCAGCAGCCGGTGCACCGCCAGCTTGGCAATGCCGTCGGATATGCCCAGGTTCAGCCGCAGCGTCTGCCCCGTGGCGGCTTCGCGCACGCGCAGCGGCAGGCGTTCGCCCAGCGCAAAGATGTGGTCCGCCTCGTGCATGGCGGCCACGCCTGCTTCCGTCAGCACCAGGTTGCGGCCCTCGGTGCGCAGCAGGCTCACGCCCAGGGACTTTTCCAGCTCGCGCACCTGCGCACTGATGGTCTGCACGGCCATGTCCAGCCGTTCGGCGGCGCGGGCAATGCCGCCCTCCTTGGCCACGACCCAGAAGTAAAAGAGGTGGCGGTAGTTGAACGTCTGGCTCATCGGTGTCGTGCACGGCAGGCGGCGGTGCGGTGAAAGTAGTGGAAAACGATGGGAGTGGTTCGTAAAAAACGAACCAATACTACCGACTAGGCCTGTTTGTCAGGTTCAATTCCGTGCGTACAGTCCGGGTTTTGTTCGGGCACGTGGCCCGAGAGCAGCATTTATTTACGGAGAAAAACCATGGAAACGATAGGAACGTGGTGGATGTGGGCGGGGTTTGCGGTGTTTGTGGTGGTTGCCATCGCCATCGACCTGCTGGTGATGGAGCGCCAGGGCGCACACAAGGTGACGATGGGCGAGGCAGCGCGCTGGAGTCTGCTGTGGTTCTCTCTGGCCTTTGTCTTTGTGGCCATCCTCTGGTGGTATCTCGACACCAACCAGGGCCGTGAGATTGCCAATACCGTGTCGATGCAGTTCATCACCGGCTATCTGGTCGAAAAGAGCCTGTCCATTGACAACATCTTCGTGTTCCTGATGCTGTTCACGTACTTTGCGGTGCCCCCGCAGTACCAGAAGCGCGCGCTCATCATCGGCATCATCGGTGCCATCGTGCTGCGCACGCTGCTCATCCTGGTGGGTGCCTGGCTGCTGGCCACGTTCCACTGGCTGCTGTACGTGTTCGGCGCGTTCCTGGTGCTCACGGGCGCAAAGATGTGGTTTGCCGCCGGCCAGGAGTCCGACATCGCTTCGAACCCTGTGCTCAAGTTCCTGAAAAAGCGCATGCGCATCACCGACCAGTTCGATGGTGAAAAGCTCTCGACCATGATCAACGGCGTCAAGCACTACACCCCGCTGTTCGTGGTGCTGGTGCTGATCGGCACCACCGACATCATCTTTGCGGTGGACAGCATCCCTGCCATCTTCGCGATCACCAGCGACCCGTTCATCGTGCTCACGGCCAACATCTTCGCGATCCTGGGCCTGCGTGCGCTGTACTTCCTGCTGGCAGACCTGGCAGACCGCTTCCACCTGCTGGCCTACGGCCTGGCGCTGGTGCTGATCTTCATCGGCGGCAAGATGCTGCTGATCGATGTCTACAAGATTCCAATCGGCTACGCACTGCTGGTCACGGCTTCGCTGATTGCCGGTTCCATCATCCTGTCGCTGCGCGCGTCCAGCCCCAAGCCTAAGAGCTCGTAAGCCGCTATTCCACCCGGGGGCCTGAGGGCCCTCAACAGGAGACCAATGATGGACATGTTCGATTCCGTGATGATCTTCATGCTGGTGGGGCTGGCCGGCGCCACCTTGATTTCCCACCGATCCGGCAATGAAAAGCGTGACGTGGGGCTTCTGGCGGCGCTGACCACGCTGTGGGGTGCAGGCACAGCGGCGGCGCTGATCGCATGATGGAACGCCTGTGTGCCCTGCGGCGCTGGCTGCGTGGCCTGGAGCCGCGGGTGCGCAACCACCTGGGCAACAGCCCGTTTGCGCACCTGCAGCCCTGGCTGGAACGGCGCGCGCTGTTCCGCTTTCAGCGCCAGCCGCTGGCACTGGGCGTGGCCGCTGGCCTGTTTTGCGGGCTGATTCCCGGGCCGCTGCAGATCCCGGGCACCCTGGGGGTCTGTGCGTGGCTGCGCGGCAACGTGGTGGCGGGTGCGGTGGCCACGTTCTATACCAACCCGCTGACCATCATGCCCCTGTACGTGCTGGCGTTCCACATGGGTGCCCTGGTGATGCCAGGTGAGCAACCATTGCCCGCGTGGAGCCCCGAGGGCGGCGGCTTCTCGGTGGAGGCCATGGGCGGCTGGATGCAGGCCCTGGGCGTACCCTTGCTGGTGGGTCTGCCCACCATGGGCCTTACCTTTGCCGCACTGGGCTATGCGCTGGTGCACATCCTGTGGCTGGTTCCGGCCCTGCACCGCAAGCGGCGCTGGCAAAAGTTCAGGACCATGCTGTCCAGCCCGGACGCCTGACCTGTCTCCGGATGTCGCTGGCGCTGTCGGTCAGGCAGCGGTTGGAGCTTGAGCCCGCGTGTGCGAAGGCACCGCGGGCGTGATGCCTTCAGGTGCTACCTGAGCCGCCCCAAGGGCATCAGCACCCCGCGCCAGTTGCAGCGCATGTTGCAGCGTGGCCTGATCGCCAATGTGGTTGGCCAGCAGCAGCACCAGGCGCGCGTTCATGGCGTGGCTTTCGGTAGTGCTCAGGCCCTCGTGCGCCTTGATCAGCGTTTCATAGAAGTCGTCGCAGGCCTGCAGATTGGGGGCGGTGTTCAGCATGGGCGTGTCGCTCCTTGTCATGGACCGGTGATGGCGGCGGTGGCTGCAGTGGCCTGGGCCAGTGCACCGCACACGGCGGTTTCGGTGGGCGTGCGCCAGCGTGCGCACACATGCTGGTCGGGCCGCACCAGGTACGCAGTGCCGGGCTGCGCGTCAAGCCGCTGCGACGCCAGCGCCTGCGGGTCGATCACGTCGATGCCGATCTGCAGTACCTTCACACCAGGCAGGTCATGGGCCCATGTCGGTGCCGGGCCAAACACCAGAAGCGTGAAATCTGGCCCCAGCTCGCGCAGCAGCCAGGTGGGCTGGCCCTGCCGGGTCAGCGGCGCATCGAGCAGCACGGCACCGGGCACCTGGGTGTCCAAAAACGCGTCCGTGTCGGGTGTGTTCAGCGGTGAGTGGAGTAGCGTGGCCGGTACCGAAAGCCGCCCGCTGTTGACGATGCGCCGCGCAAACGCATGCTCGCGCGCCAGGTGCAGCGCGGCATCGCGGAACAGGCGGCTGACCTCGCTCTTGGGCGTGATGAAGTCGGTGGCCCGGGTTGAGTTGCAGATGTTCTCGTCGGCCGCGTATTCGCGCTCGGGGCCATACGTGCGCACCAGCGCAGGGCTCGCGCGGCCGCTGATCACCCAATCGAGCTTCCAGGCCAGGTTCTCGGCGTCCTGCACACCGCTGTTGGCGCCGCGGGCGCCAAAGGGCGAAACACCGTGCGCGCTGTCGCCTGCAAACACCACGCGGCCGTGGACGAACCGGTCCATGCGCAGGCAGGCAAAGGTGTAGACGCTGGCCCAGTCCAGCTCGAACTGCGCATCCGCCCCCAGCAGCGCCTTCACGCGGGGGATGATGTTCTCGGGCTTTTTCTCTTCCTCGGGGTCGGCGTCCCAGCCCAGCTGGAAGTCGATGCGCCACACGTTGTCGGGCTGGCGGTGCAGCAGCACGCTCTGGTTGGGATGGAACGGTGGGTCGAACCAGAACCAGCGCTCGGTCGGAAAGTTTGCACTTCCCGCCAGCTTTACGTCGGCAATCAGAAAGCGGTCCTGGAAGATGCGGCCCTTGCTTTCCAGCCCCAGCATCTGCCGCGTGGGCGAGCGCGAACCATCGCATGCCACCAGCCACTGTGCGTCGATCTGGTAGGCGCCCCCGGGCGTGTCGATGCTCAGCAGCGCGCCTTCCTCACGCGCATCCACCGCAGTCACCTTGTTGTGCCAGCGGATGTCGATGCCCGGCAGCTGCAGCGCGCGCTCCACCAGATACGCCTCGGCGTAGTACTGCTGCAGGTTGATGAAGGCGGGGCGCTCGTGGCCCTCTTCGGGCAGCAGGTTGAACGCGTACAGCTGCTCGTCTTTCAAAAACACCTTGCCCAGGTTCCACGAGATGCCCTTGTCCACCATGCGCTGGCCCACGCCCAGGCGGTCCCAGATTTCGAGCGTGCGTTTGGCAAAGCAGATGGCGCGTGAGCCGATGGAGAGCTTGTGGTCGTTGTCCAGTACCACCACACGCTGGCCGCGCTGGGCCAGGTCGATGGCCAGCGACAGGCCCACGGGGCCCGCGCCAATGACCACAACGGGGTGCTGCGCGGGCGTGGCGCCATCCTGGTCGGGCGAACGCACGTAACCGAAGTCGAGGGCCTGCACCTCGGCGCGGCTGGCGTGGAAGGCCTCTGGTGGAATGTCTCTGGGGTTCATGTTCTCGTCTCCTCCACCCTCAGCGGTTCAACCTTCCAAAGCCTTCCACATCTGGATATCCCGTTCTGCGGTCCAGATGCGCGGGTCGGGGTACTGCGTGGCCTCGTCGTACGCGCGGGTCACGTCAAACGGCATGCAGTGGTTGAAGATGACCCAGTGCCCGTACTTGGGCTGCAGCTTGGCAAATGTGGCCTCGTACACCTTGCGCAGGTCTTCGCCTTGCGCAGCGCTGGCTTTCACGCTTTCGTACAGGTCGCTGATGAAGGCGCGCGTGCCCGCCAGACCCGCCTGCACTTGCTCGGGCGTTTGCAGCGCGGCGCCACGGCCCGGGACCAGCTTTTCGGGCTTGAGGGCGGCCAGGTTGTCCAGCGTCTGCGGCCAGTCCTTGAAATACGCGTCGCCCGCGTACGGCGTGGCATCGAACTCCACCAGGTCGCCGCTGAACAAAATCTTTTCCTGCGGCAGCCAGGCCACCGTGTCGCCTTTGGTATGGCCGCGGCCCAGTTGCAGGATCTGCACTTCCAGCTTGCCCAGCCACAGGGTCATCTTCTTGTTGAAGGTCATCGTGGGCCAGGTCAGGCCGTCCGGCACGCTCTCCACGTTCTGGAACAGGCGCGGAAAGCGGCCGATCTCGCTGTCCTTGTCGAACTGGCCGCGCTCCACGATCAGGTCGCGCGTGTCTTCGCTGGCAATGATGTGCTCGGCGCCATAGGCGCTCGCGCCCAGAACCCGCACTGCGTGGTAGTGGGACAGCAGCACGTATTGGATGGGCTTGTCGGTCACCTCGCGGATGCGGCGGATCACATCCTGCGCCATCACGGGCGTGGCCTGGGTGTCGATCACCATCACGGCGTCGTCGCCAATGATGATGCCGGTGTTGGGGTCGCCCTCGGCCGTGTACGCGTAGGCGTGGTCCGAGAGCTTGTCAAAGCTCACCTTCTTGACTTCCAGGTCGGCGGCGGAGGCAAAATTCTTGGTGTTCATGGTGTTCGATAAAAACGAATGCGTTGTACTAAACGGAATGTATTGATCATAAGCAGGCCATTTGTTCATGTCTAACGGATTTGCATAGGTATAAACACGCGTGTCAAGGCGCCCGCAACTGCGGGCGACAATCTCCCCATGTCTGCCCATGTACCCGACCTGTCCCCGTCCGACGACGAAGACACCCCCCGCAGCCCGCGCGGCATCCAGAGCGTGGAGGTGGGCGGCCAGCTGCTGAAGGTGCTGGCGCGCACCGGCCGGCGCATGGCGCTCAAGGACCTGGCCCGCGCGGCGGACATGACGGCCGCCAAGGCCCACCCGTATCTGGTCAGCTTTGGCAAGCTGGGCCTCATCGAGCAGGACGCCGTGAGCGGTCACTATGGCCTGGGGCCACTGGCCATGCAGCTGGGCCTGATCAGCCTGCAGCAGGTGGACCCGGTGCGCCTGGCCATTGCCGAACTGCCCGCGCTGGCCCAGCGCATCGGCTACACCGTGTCGGCGTCTGTGTGGGGCGACAACGGCCCCACCATCATCCGGGTCGAAGAAGGCCCCACTGCCGTGTACGTGGCCATGCGCCATGGCACCACGGCCTCGGTGCGGCACACGGCCACGGGCAAGGTATTTGCGGCGTTCGGGCCGCGCGATCGGGTCGCGGCGGCACTGGCGGCCGAAGGGTTTGCCGGAGCGCTGGATGAGCCCGCGTTTGCCGCCGAGCTGGACGCCGTGCGCACGCACCAGATCAGCGAGGTGACCGACCAGCTTTTGCCCGGCATCAGCGCGCTGGCAACCCCGATGTTTGATGGCTTCGGGCAGCTGGTGCTGTGCATTGCCGTGATCGGCCCCAGCGCCACGTTGCAGACCGGGCCCGCGAGCCCTGCGGCGCTGCACCTGCGCGAGGCGTCGCGCAGTCTCTCGCAGCGGCTGGGGGCGCCCCGCTGACGCGATTCAGTGCGTTTTGGCGCGGTAGCGCTGGGTATCTCTTCCCTTGTTGCTATTGAAAATATAGCGTTTCAACGCAGAGCCCGCCCCAGCGCCTGGTCCACATCCCACAGGATGTCATCCAGATCCTCAATGCCCACCGACAGCCGCACCATGTCCGCGCTCACGCCTGCGCTGGCCAGTTCTTCGTCGCTCAGCTGGCGGTGCGTGGTGGATGCAGGGTGGATCACCAGCGTCTTGGCGTCGCCGATGTTGGCCAGGTGGCTCAGGAACTCGCAGGCGTCGATGAATTTTTCGCCCGCCGCAGCGCCACCCTTCACGCCAAAAGTAAGGATGCCCGAGGCGCCCGGCGCACCATCCACCGCGCGGAACTGCTTTTGCGCCAGGCTGTAGTACGGCGAATCCGGCAGGCCAGGGTAGTTGACCCACGCCACCTGCGGGTGGCCTTGCAGAAATTTCGCCACGGCCAGCGCATTGCGGCAGTGCTCGCGCATGCGCAGGTGCAGCGTCTCGGCGCCCTGCAGCAGTTGCCACGCGTTCATGGGCGACAGCACGCCGCCAAAGGTGCGGTTGACCTCCATGCGCGCCTTCATGGTGTAGCCGAAGTCGCCAAAGGTCTCGTAGAACTTCACGCCGTGGTAGGCCCGGCTGGGCTCCACCATGTCGGGGAACTTGCCGTTGTCCCACGGGAACTTGCCGCCCTCGACCACCACGCCGCCCATGGTGGTGCCGTGTCCGCCGATGTACTTGGTGGCGCTGTGCACCACGATGTCGGCACCCAGCGCCAGCGGGTTGCACAGGTAGGGGCTGGCCACCGTGTTGTCGATCACCAGCGGCACGCCATGCGCGTGGGCCACGTCGGCAATCGCTGCGATGTCGAGCACGTTGACCAGCGGGTTGCCGATGGTTTCGCCGTAAAACGCGCGGGTGTTGGGCCGCACCGCGCGGGCAAAGTTTTCGGGGTCGGCCGGGTCCACAAACGTGGTCTCGATCCCCAGCCGCGAAAAGCCCACGCCCAGCTGCCCCACCGTGCCGCCGTAGAGCGTGCTGGCCGCTACGATGTGGTCGCCGGTTTTCAGGATGGCCAGCAGTGCCGCCATCTGCGCCGCCATGCCGCTGGCGCAGGCCAGGGCGGCGCGGCCGTTTTCGAGGCTGGCCATGCGCTCTTCAAACACCGCCACCGTGGGGTTGGTGATGCGGCTGTACACATGGCCGAACGTGCCCAGGTTGAACAGGTTGGCCGCGTGCTCGGCGTCGTCAAAGACGAAGCTCGTGGTCTGGTGTATGGGCGTGGCGCGCGCGCCGGTCACGGGGTCGGGCTGGGCACCGGCGTGGATGGCGCGGGTACCAAATCCGAAGGCGCGGTCGCCGCCAGGAGAGGTGTTATCAGTCATTTTTTAGTCAAAATAGCTGCAAGCGCACGTTTCATATGCCTGTGAAGCTATCAATTCGATAGTATCTGGCGTATTGCCTGACAGCCCGCTAGTACGGCAGCTGCCGCAGCCGCTTGGCACTGATGACACGGGTATTCACGCCCATCCAGCCCAGGCCGCCAAACAGCCGCGCGTGCTCGATCTTCACGCAGCGGTGTTGCACCACCTGCAGCCCCGCGGCCTCGGCGCGCAGGCCCGCCGCTTCGTTGGCCACGCCCAGCTGCAGCCACAGGCAGCGTGCGCCAATGGCAATCGCTTCTTCGGCCAGGGGCGGGATGTCCTCGCTCTTGCGAAAACAGTCCACCATGTCGATCTTGACGCCCTGCGCGGCAAGCGCGGTAGCCGCCTCGGTCACGCTGGCGTACGCCGGCTCGCCCAGGATGGAGCCGCCATCCCGCGCCACCAGCGGGTTCACCGGCACGATGCGGTAGCCGTGCGCCTGCATGTAGTTGGCCGCAAAGTAGCTGGGCCGGTGCCACTGCGGCGAAAGGCCCACCACCGCCAGGGTGCGGCAGTGCGTCAGGATGTCACGCAGGGTGCTGATGGTGTCGGGGGTGCGGAGCATGGGGCCAGTGTACGCATGGGACCTTGCTCGCGGCTTGCCCGAAGGCGGCGGCGCTCAGGCCGGTGACTTGTACTTGATGCTGCAGCCATACGGCTGCGTGGTGGCTGCCGACAGCGGTTTGCCGGCCAGCGCCTCCGCCAGGCCCACCTTCACGTGGTTGGTGGCCCGCTCGATGTCGGCGGCGCGGGCCGACGGGATGCTGTCGATGCCGCCCGCATAGATCAGCTGGCCTTGCGGGTTGACGATGTACAGGTGCGGCGTGGTGCGCGCCCCGTAGCTTTTGCCCACGGTGCCTTCCTCGTCCATCAGCACGGCGGTGGGGGCCGACTTGCGCTCGGTCTTCCAGGCCATGAGTGCGGCGGGGTCCAGGTAGTCGCGACTGGCTTTTTCTGTAGAGTTGATGGACAGCCACACCACGCCCTTGGCGGTGGCGTCCTTTTGCGTGGCGGGCATGTTGCCGCTGTCGTAGTGCTTTTTCACGAAGGGGCATCCGGGGTTGGTCCACTCCAGCACCACGTGCTTGCCCTTGAAGTCCGACAGGCGCACCGTTTTGCCGCTGGTGTCCTTGAGCGCAAAGTCAGGCGCGGGCTGGCCGACGGTGGCGGCCGCGTGGGCGCCGGATGCAACGAATGTGGCAAGTGCGCCGAGGGCGACAGTGGCAATCAGGGTGCGGCGAAGCAGTGGCATGACGGTCTCCTCAAGGTTGGCAAACAACGGTCACAGCGTGGCGATGGTGCTGCGCACTTCGTCCACAGTCAGGATCTCGGTCAGCACCACGGGCGGTTTGCCGGGGCGGTAGAACACGTACACCGGCACGCCGCTGCGGCCCAGTGCGGCCAGGGCGGCGGTGATGGCGGGGTCGCGGCGCGTCCAGTCGGCGCGCAGCAGGGCCACGTTTTTCGCCTGCAGGTCGGCCAGTACGTCGGCATTGGCCAGCGTGGTTTTCTTGTTGTACTGGCAGGTCACGCACCAGGCGGCGGTGAAGTCCACAAATACGGGGCGGCCACTGGCCACAATGTCTTCGGCCGCGCCGGGTGCCCAGGGCTGCCAGCGAGCAACGGGGCTGCCAGCCGGGGCTGTCGCCACTGCGGGCTCGGCCGCCACGCGCGTGACATGCGGTGCAAACGCCCACAGCATGAGCGCCATGGCAGCCACGGCCACGCTGCCCATCCAGATGCGTGCGCGGCCCGCCAGCGACAGCGCCCACACCACCAGCGACATGCCCACCAGCAATATCAGCAGCGCGCCCGCGCCGTCGATGCCGCTTTGCTGGCCCAGCACCCACACCAGCCAGACCACGGTGGCCAGCATCGGGAAGGTCATGAGCTTGCGGAAGGTGTCCATCCACGCGCCGGGGCGGGGCAGGGCGCGCGCCACGGCCGGCACCAGGCTGGCCGCCAGGTAGGGCAGCGCCAGGCCCAGGCCCAGCGCGGCAAACACCGCCAGTGCCTGCGCAGCGGGCAGCGTGGCCGTGAGGCCCAGCGATGCGCCCATGAACGGCGCCGTGCAGGGCGACGCCACGGCCACGGCCAGCACGCCGGTAAGGAAGCTGTCGGCCACCGGGTGGCGCGCCTGCAGGCTGGCCACCGACGACGGCAGGAAATGCCCGAACTCGAACACGCCCGCCAGATTCAGTGCAATGAGCGTGAACAGCGCCGCCAGCCCCGCCACCACGGCGGGTGACTGCAGCTGAAAGCCCCAGCCCACAGCCTCGCCCGCCGCACGCAGGGCCAGCATCAGCCCGCCCAGCGCCAGGAACGACAGCACCACACCCGCGGTGTACGCCAGCCCGCCAATGCGGTGGGCGCGCCGGTCTTGCGCATGCTGGGTAAAGCCCACCACCTTGATCGCCAGCACCGGAAATACGCAGGGCATGAGGTTGAGCAGAAGGCCACCCAGCAGCGCGCCCAGCAAGGCCACGGCCAGGGTCAGGACTGATGCGCCCGTGGGCGGCGCTACGGTGCCGGCCGCCGCGGCGGCGTTGGCCTTGAGCGCCGCCTCCAGCGCAGGCGAAACGGCGGTCATGCTGGCCACGGCCGGCCAGGTGCCGAGCACCTTCAGCTCGGCGCGGTAGCCCTCGCGGGCGCCGTGGCCGCCGTCCTGCACGGCCAGCACCACGGGCATCACGCTGGGGCTGTTGCTGCGCTGCGCGGCCAGGGGGATGCGCGCCGTCCACACGCTGCCGTTCCAGCTCTGGCTCCACTGCGCGGCGTTGTCGATGACTTCGCTGGTCTCGGGGAAAAGGTCCAGCGACTTGCCGCGCAGCGCGGTGGGCAGGCCCTGCACGCTGACCTGCAGCGCATTGCCATCCACCACCTGCGCCTGGCTGTCGGGGATGATGCCGTTCGTACCCGCCATCACCGGGCGGGGCTGCGCCGTGGCAGCCGCCTCAAACGCCGCGGTGTGCAGCGCGGTGGTGCTCTTGATGGGCAGCTGCAGCGTGAACTCGCCTTCTTCGGGGATGCACTCCTTGCGGCACACCAGCCACGAGGCGCGCAGCCGGATGGTGGCCTCTTGCGCCAGCGGGCCGGGCGCAAAGGTGCTGGCCACTGTCACGGGCACAGGCAGCAGCACCGTGCCTTCGTAGCCATAGTTGGCCAGCGTGCCGATGGGAATCTTGCGCGGCACGGGCCATGCAACTTCGCCCGCGTCCAGCCCTGCGGGCAGGGTCCAGGCCAGGTCGGTGGGCAGGCCGGAGTCGCCGGGATTCTTCCAGTAGGTGTGCCACTCGGGCTGGTGCGTGATCTGCAGGCCCAGCCACAGCGGCTGGCCGGGGGCCACGCCCTGGGGTGCATGGGCCAGCAGTTCGGCCCGCACATAGGGCGTGGTGACGACGCTGCTGCCTGCGGAAGAGGACGATTTGGAGCCAAATTGGGCGCTAGCGCTTGTCCAATAAGCACTGGCAGCTATCAAAAGCAGAGTAACTGCAAGGCGGTGGAGCAGGCGGTAGGGCATGGTTGCAGTGTGGGAGCGGGCGCAGGGCGGTTGGTTCCGGCCGCCCCGGGGCATTTCGTCGGGTGCGCCATTGTGCTGCGCCACGGTTGCTGGCGCAGCCCTGGTCTGCAAGCCCCTGATTGGGGGGGCGACGGCCGGGCCGGGCCACAGCCCCGCCGGGGCTATTCGGCCTTGAGGCTCAGGTCGGCCCGCGGCGTCCACTGGTCGGGCGGGGTGCCGGCCTTGGGGGCCGCCACAAACAGGCGCTCCGGCGGCAGCTTTTGCGCCACCAGGAATGCGCGCACGGCCTGGCCGCGCTCTTGCGCCAGTTCAGCCGCCATCGCATCGGTGGCGGGCTGGCTGGCCATCAGCAGTGCTTCCATCTCGGCGGTGGTCAGCTCCTTGGCCAGGCCCACCAGGTTGCGCGGCTTGGCCATGTCGGCGCGGCGGTACGCCTCTTTGAGCAGGGCGGGGTATTCGGCGTCGGTGACCGGGGATGTATCGGCCGGGTTGGCGCGGCGCTTTTCGGCCAGCACGCGCTGGCGCAGGCGTTCGCGCTGCAGGCCCTCGCGCTCGTCCTTCAGGCTGGCCGTGCCGGTCACGGTGATCTTGAGGGTCGGCCGGTCGTTCAGGGCCGCCACCACCTTGGCCAGGCTCTCACGGGCCTCGGGCGTGAGGGTGGCGCTGCCCGGCGCAAAAGGCACCTGGCTCAGCTCGGTGCCGCTGCCGCCCAGGGCGCTGGCCAGCAGGCTGAAGGGCGAGGTCAGGGCCTTGCCGATCAGGTTGACGATGATGCGACCGATGACCGGCCCCAGGCGGAATTGCGGGTCGTTCAGCGAGCCGCTGATGGGCAGGTCCAGGTCGATCACGCCATTGCGGTCGGCCAGCAGGGCCACGGCCAGCTTCACGGGCAGGCTGCCGGGTGCGCCGGGCACGGGTTCGCCAAACGTGAGCTGGTGCAGCACCAGCCGGTTGCTGGCTGTGAGCTGGCCGCTGGGCAGCACGGTGTAGTTCACGTCCATGTTCAATTTGCCGCGCTCGATGCCGTGGCCCGCGTAGCGCACGGCGTAGGGCGACAGCGGCGGCAACTCCAGGTCGCGCAGGCGGCCGGTGATGTCCAGCGCCAGCGGCCTGGCCAGCGGGTTGAGCTTGCCGGTGATCTCGATGGAGGCCGAGTCCTCGGCCCGGCCGCGCAGTTCCAGGTCGGCCAGTACCGGATCGCCTGCGTTGGCCTGCGATGAAAACGCAGCCAGGCGCCCCGTGAGCTGCGTCAGGTCGGCCGAGTAATTGGGCTGGATGAAGAAGTCCGAGAAGATCACCTGCGCGTTGACCAGGCTGATGGGCCCCGACACCACGACCGGCGCCAGGGGGTCAGGTGCCAGCGCAGTCACGGGCGCTGCCGACGTGGTGGTGGGCGCGGATGCGGGCCCGGCGGTTGCCGGAGCCGCAGTCGCGACGGAGGTGGCTGCGGGTATGCCAGCCGGGGCGGTCGTCCCGGCCGCGCGGGCCTGCGCCAGGGCCTGCACCTGCGCGGGCGGCGTGGCAATGTCGCTCAGGTTGATGCGGCCAGCCTCGTTCACCGTCACCCGGGCAAACAAGTCGATGACGCTCGTTTCCTTGATCTCGATCCGTGGTGCCGTACCGGGCGCGGTGGCCACGGCCAGGCCGCGCAGGCTCAGGCCTTTCCAGGACACCAGTTCGCGGCCTACCTGGGCCTCGGTCTTGGGGGTGGATGCCGCTGTGCTGTCGGCCCGCAGCGCATCCACCGCGGCATCGCCCGCCAGGCGCAGGCTGGTGCCCTGCGCGGATTGCGACACGGCCAGCTGGCCCTGGAAACCCAAGTCGGCGCGCAGCAGCTCGATCGACAACTGGCTCGCCAGATAGCCATCAAACGCATGCACCGGCACCCGCGCCAGGTCCAGCCGGCCCTGCAGTGACAGCGGCTCCATGGCCAGCGTGCCCTTGAAATCGAGCTTGCCGGGCGCGGCGGCGTTCCCTGAGGCCGGGGCCGGCACCGCCGTGCGGGCCGAGATCTGGAACGACTCGGGCTTGCCGCCATCGCTGGCCCAGTTCGTTGCCGCCATCTGCAGGCCCGATACCTCCAGCGCCACGGGCCGCGGCTGGGCCTGGTCGGCAAAGGCCACCGTGCCCCGCTCCAGCGCAAAGTCGGCCACGCGGATCTTCCACGGTGCGGCCGGGGGGCTGGCGGGTGCATCGGCGGCGGTTGCTGCACTTGCAGTGCTTGTAGTGGTTGCCGCGCCATCGGGCACGGTGGTGGCTGGTGCCCTGGCCCAGCGCTCGAACATCCAGCGCCCGTCGGCAGCGCGCTCCACATTCACCTGCGGCTGCACCACGGCCACGCGGCCCAGCGTGGCGGTGCGCTCGTCCAGCGGCACGCGCACACCGTCCACCGCCAGCCGGCCCACGCTGGCCAGCGTGGTCTTGCCCTGCCGCAGCGCAAACTGCTCCAGCGCGAGCGGGCCGGCTGTCAGCGTGATGCCGCTGGCGGCGGGCTGCCCGGCCTTGGCGGGTACCGCGGGCTCGGCTGGCTTTTCCCATTGCAGGCCCCAGTCGCCCGTGAGCTGGCCCGACACCGCGGGCTCCAGCAACTGCGCCAGATAGGGCGCCGCCAGTTGCAGCGATAGCGCCTGCAGCGATGCGTTCACGCTGGCTTTTCGGTCACTGGCCTCGCCCGAGAAGCTCAGGCCGCCCTCCTGAAGCCTGAGGGCGCCCTTGAAGGTGAAGGGCTTTTCCATCGGCAGGGCCAGGTCGGCCAGCTCCAGCGTGACGTCGGTGGCCTGCAGTGCGGCTGCAGGGCGCACGGCCTGGTCGGCCCAGCGCACGGTGCCGCCGCGCACGGCGGCCTTGGCCACGCGCACGGACCACGGGGTGGCCGCTGCACCGGTGGCCTTGGCCGCGCTGGCCGCCGGCGTGGCTGGTGCCGCAGCTTGCGCACCCGGTGCAGAGGCCCCCAGTTGAGCCATGTTCAGTTGACCCGCCGCATTGCGCGCCAGGGTCACCACGGGGGCTGTCAGCTCCAGCTGGTTCAGATGCACCACCTGCTCCAGCGGCCGCACATCGGCCATGTCGATCTTCAGCGATTCGTACGACAGGATGTCGCCGTCCTGCCGGTCGGTCAGGCGCACGCCGCGTGCATTGACGGCCCCCGACAGCTTCACCGCCATGCGCGGGTGCTGCTCGAACGCCACCTTCACGTCCATATCGAGCGTGGCGCTGTGCACCTTCACGGGCAGGCTGGCGGGCAGGTAGGCCAGGTAGGGCGCCAGGTCCAGGCCTTCCCAGCGGATCGTGGCCTCGCTGCGGCCCGTTTGCGCAAAGGGCGTACTGGCCGCGGACGAGTCAAACCGGCTTCCGTTGAGCGCGAACGACAGGTGGGGCTCCACGCGGATTTCGTGGGTGGCATTGAGCGTGCTCAGGAACGGCACGCGCAGCGCCAGGTCGCGCACTTCGTGGGCCTTGCCGCCAGTCACGCTGTCGTCGGTGTAGTCGATGCTGCCGCCGGTAAGCGCCAGGTTGTACAGCGCCAGACGCGCGGGGCTTTGGGCGGTTGTGTCCTTGGGCCGGGCTGCCAGCCGGGCCAGGATGTCATCCACGTCGTAGCGGCCGCCGCCGAGGTGGCGCAGGCGCAGCACCGGCCTGTCGACGGTGAAGGCATCCACCACCGGCGCCAGGCGCAGCAGCGACTGCAGCTCGCCGTCGGCATAGATGCGGCCGATGGTGAGTTGCGGCAGTCCGCCAGCGTCAGCCCCGGACACGGCCACGTCATTCAGCGCCAATTCCAGCGACCAAGGCCGGAAGTCCACCGCGCCGACCGTCACGACCCGGCCCAGCTTGTCGCTGGCCACCCGCTCCAGCTGCGACTTGACGAGCGGCGGTACCGCCAGCCACGCCAGCAGCCACAGGCCAAGCAGCCCGACCAGTGTGCGCAGGGCCGGGCGTGCCCAGCGGTGCTCGCGCAGCGCCGCAAGCGGAATCGGACGGAAGGAGAACGGCATGACAGGGGCGGGCAGGGTGGCCCGATGGACGTATGAAAGCGTGGGGGAAAAAGCGCGCGGCGACGGGTGTGCGAATGGATGACCTCCGCGTACGGCTCCCTATTTTCGCCGCTGGCCTCGGCGCCGGGTAAGGCTTTGCAACAGTTGCCTGCGCGGGCTCAAAATTGTTGACTTTGACCCGGCTGGCCCCTGATTCGCAAGCATTTGCTCACTGGGCGAAGCCCAGCACCACACGGCGCGTGGTGGCCACCACACCGCTTCTGGTGCTTCTCACTTGCGCTTGCGCAAATGAGAGCACCCCGAAGAAAACCGCCTTTCGCTTCGATCACTGGGCAAAGCCCAGCACCACGCGGCGCGTGGTGGCGCTTTTCTTCTCAATCTTCGTCACGACGATGGGGCCGATCTCTGCGGTGTTGGCCACATGCGTGCCACCGCAAGGCTGCAGGTCGATCAGCGGCGCGCTGCCATTGCCGCCGATGCGGATGGTGCGGATGCGCCCCGTGCCGCGCGGGGGCTGCACGCTCATGCTCTTGACCAGGGCCGGGTTGGCGTCCAGCTCTTCGTCGCTGATGGAAGCCACCGTGAGCGGGTGCGCGGCTGCCACCAGGGCTGCGATGGCGGCGGTCAGGGTGTCCTTGTCCAGCGGGTCGGTCATGGCAAAGTCCAGCCGCGCGTAGTCGGGTGTGATGGAGCAGCCGTTGACCAGCTGCGGCACGACATGGCAGAGCAGGTGCGAGGTGGTGTGCAGCCGCATCATGCGGTGGCGGCGTTCCCAGTCGATGCGGGCCGTCACGGGCATGCCCACGGCCAGCCGGGCCAGCAGGTCATCCTGGCCGGGCGCCGGGATGTGCACGATATCCAGGGTGGGCGTGCCTTCTGCATCCTTGCCTTTGCGGGTGTCGGCAATGGCGATGGCTGTGCCGTCGGCGAGCACCAGATGCCCGCTGTCTCCCGCCTGGCCGCCGCCCAGCGGGTAGAACACCGTCTGGTCCAGCACGATGCCGCCGGTGTCCGGCAGCAGGGCGGTGATGTGCGCGCTGCATTCGCGCAGGTAGGCGTCTTGGCGGAAGAGGTCTTGGGTCATCGTGCGATGGTATCCCTGCAGCATCGGCGCGGCAGCCTCCGGTGTGACGGCTGACGGCTGACTACTGGCGGGGTGACCGAGCAGGGCGCTTGCAGGGGCCTTTCATGGGCTTGCGCTTGTGCGCGCATGTCGCTCCTGGCAGCTGACAGTGCAGCGCGGAAGTGGCAGGCACACGACAGACGGACTCCGGCGCGGCCCCTACGATGGCAGCCATGAACCGCCGCACCCTGCTCGAGATCCCGTTGATGGCCGCCGTGCCGACCCTGTCGGGCATGGCCCTGGCCGACGAGCCACGCGTCGCCAGCCTCGCCGATGCGCAGCTTTGGCTGGACCGCGTGGTGGCCGCGCGCCAAGCCCGTACTACCGGCGCATGGCCCTTGCCGGCCGTGCTGGAGCACCTGGCGCAAAGCATCGAGATGAGCATGGACGGTTTTCCCCAGCCGCGCAGTGCCGTGTTCCAGCACACGCTGGGAGCCGCGGCGTTTGCCGTGTTCAGCTGGCGCGGCCGCATGCACCATGGTCTGGCCGATCCCATTCCCGGCGCCCCTGCGTTGCGGCTGGATGCCCGCCTGCCGGATGCCGCCGCCCGCCTGCGTGCCGCGATCGAACGCTTTGAACGCCACCAGGGTGCACTGGCCCCGCACTTTGCCTATGGCGCACTGGACAGGGCGCGCTTTGCCCAGGCGCACAGCCTGCACATCGCCAATCACCAGGACGAGATCCTGCTGCACGTCTGAACGCCATGCACCCTTGCGCCAAACAAAGCCGCGCGAGCGAGGCCCCCGAGCGCTGGCCTCGCCGGCTGCTGCGCCACGCGGGATGGGCCGTGTGGGTGCTGCTGGCCGTGATGGCTGCGTTGTCGCGCGCCACGTTCGGGTTGCGCTGCGAGAGCTTCGGTTGCACCTATGTGGGCGTGGTGTGGGTGGCACTGGCTGCCATCTGGGGGGTGGTGGTGCTCCTGGGGCTGGGCCTGCTCGGGTGGCAGCGCCACGGCAGCGTTCCGACCCGCCTCACTGCCGCAGCCGTGGCGGCACTGCTGGTGGCCGCGGCAGGCCATGTTGCGTACTGGCTGGCCTGACTGAACTACCATGCGCGGATGAACGCCGCCGCTGCCGACGCCACGTCTTTTCCGCCCCTGCCTTCCCGCTTCTGGGCAGACCTTTCCACCCGCGACTTTTCCGCCCTGCAGGCCAGCGGCCAGGCCGAACATGTCGTGGCCGTGCTGCCCGTGGCCGCCACCGAACAGCATGGTCCGCACCTTCCGCTGTCGGTGGATGCCACCCTGCTGCAGGGCGTGATCTGCGCTGCCGTGGCGCACCTGCCGCCTTCATTGCCCGTGCTGTTCTTGCCGCCACAGGACGTGGGCCTGAGCACCGAGCACGAAGGCTTTGCCGGCACGCTGACCCTGTCGCCCGCCACGGTGATCGCGCTGTGGACCGAACTCGGTGCCTGTGTGGCGCGTACGGGCGTCAAAAAGCTGCTGATCTTCAACAGCCACGGCGGCAATGTGGCCGTGATGGACATCGTGGCCCGCGAGCTGCGCCAGCGCCACGGCCTGCTGGTGTACAGCGCCAGCTGGTTCAGCCTGCCACTGCCGGCTGACGTGCAAGGCCAGTTCAGCGCGGAAGAGCACCGGTTTGGCATCCATGCCGGCGAGATCGAGACGTCGATGATGCTGCACCTGGCCCCCGCCACGGTGCGCATGGAGCACGCGCAAAACTTCCGGTCCACCTCGCAGGACCGCGCTGAGCGCTACGCGATTCTGGGCAACGGCAAGAGCGCCAAGATGGGCTGGGCCATGCAGGATTACCACCCGAGTGGGGCTGTGGGGCAGTCGGATGCAGCTACGGCTGAGAAGGGCGGGGCTGTGGTGGAGGCGGCGGGGGGGGCGCTGGCGGCGTTGCTGGGGGAGGTGGTGGCGCTGCCGTTGGGGACGGTGCGGGTGTAGCCGTCGCTTCTTGGTCGCAGGGGGCTGGCAGCCGCCCGCGTGATGCGGTGGATCATGGGTTTTCTGGTGGTTCTGCCATCGATTTTTGGCGAGGTTGCTTTCATTACGTGGCGGGACATCGCCGCCCGTTCGCGGTCAGTCCGTTGAGGCCTGAACGCTGATTGAGTCCCACCCGTTCGGGCTGAGCCCGTCTCAGGTTGCGTTTGTTGTGGCTATTCCATGCCTGTGCTCAGGGCGGGAGCCGGGAGTCGCCCGGCTTGCGACTCACTTTCTTTTGCTTCGCCAAAAGAAAGTAAGCAAAGAAAAGGCGACCCTCAGTCTGCGACCCCTTCGCGGTGCGAAGGGGCAGACCTGCGCCGGTGCGGTTGCGGGGTGCGCCGCGGAACTCGCTTTGCGCTGCGCGCGCCGCTCGGACAGCCGCGGCGAGTCAGATCACGAAGCAGCCGCGCACCTGCGCGACTGCCACCCCGCAACTGCCCCGGCGCAGGCGCAGCCAGAAGGGGGTGGGGTGCCGAACAGCCGAACAGCCACACGGGTCATCGCTGCGCTCGACCCGGCATCGGCCGCGCCCGGCTTCAGCGGCGGCTACCAGCGCGCGGCGCGTGCGCCCGCGAGATGGGGCCGAGCGAAGCAATGGCCCGAATAGATGTCCGCTCCCCATCCCCTCTGTGTGCGCCGAGGAGCGCAGGGCGTGGGGCGGCGTGTGCCGAAGGACACACGCTTCGTGGACTGACTCGCTGCGGCTGTCTGAGCGGAGCGCCGCAGGCGCGCAGCGAGTTCCGCAGCGCGCCCCACGCACGAGCACCGCAGGTTGCCCCGGAGCGAAGCGCAGGGGACGCAGACAGTGGGGTCGCCCTTTCTTTGGTTCCTTTCTTTCGGCGACGCGAAAGAAAGGGACTCGCCTGCCGGGCGACTCCCGGCCTCCGCCCTCCACTGAAGCACGCCGTCAGACATGCAGACATGCAGACATGCAGGAATGCAGGAATGCAGGAATGCAGACAGTCACCAGCAAGGCCCCTTACTGAACGGCGTGCAGTAACCATCTCGCCCTGAACAAGCCCGAAGAGCGAAGCACTCTGAGTTATTGCTATAAATATAATAGCTATGCAGCCAATAAAAACAAGCGCTACCGACCCAAACCACTCAAAAACGCCGCCTCAAGCATGCGTCACCCACTCCACATGCTCCATCTCATTGAGATGCGGCAACGTATTGAACGTCTGCAACATCAGCCGCTTGGGCGCAATCGAAAACTCCGTCACTGCGCTGTTGCGGATGCGCATGTTCAGCGCAATCGTCACCTCGGGTGCCGTGCCCAGCACCTCGCCCACCGCGGTGGAAATGGGGCCGCCGCTGCTCACCAGCAGCACGTTCTGACCGGCGTGGTGGTGGCGCACATGGTCCAGCACCGCGCGCACGCCGGCTGAAAACTCGTTCCAGCTGGGCATGCCCTGCGGACTGATGACGCCCGCCATCCACTGGGCCAGCGCATCGCACAGGATGCGGAAGTGCGCGCGGTACAGCTCGGGCGTGTCGGCCTTGCCCAGGGGCTGGGGGTGGATGGCTGCGATCAGCGCGTGGCTGTCGTACTCGTTGAGGCCCGGCCAGCGCGTGACCTCCGGGATGTTCCCGAGGCCTTTGGCAATGCCGTCCAGTGTTTCGGTGTGGCGCCGTAGCGTGCCGGTCATCACCGCGTCGAATGCCATGCCGCGGGCGCGCCAGTATTCGCCCAGGCGCACCGCCTGCTGGTGGCCGCGGGGGCTGAGCACGTCGTAGTCATCCGCGCCAAACGAGGCCTGGCCGTGGCGCACAAGGTAGAGGGTTCCCATGGGCAGATTGTCAAAACAAACCGCTGGACAGCTTGTCACTGGGGCGACTGGTGCTATTTATTCAGGAGCATGGATGCTGCTTTGCAGCATCCGGTGCGCTCCGCCAAGGCGAAAAAAAACCGGCCCAGTGGGCCGGTCTCTCACACCGTTGCCGGTATGGCGTGATCAGTAACGGCCACCGCCGTAGCCGCCGTTGCCGTAGCCCACGTCGGTACGCTTGGCACCGCCGTAGCCGGCAGCGCTGTAGCCGCCCGAACCGTTGCCGCCGCCACCTGCTTCACGCGGGCGGGCCAGGTTCACGACGATGGAACGGCCGTCCACCGACATGCCGTTGAGGGCCGTGATCGCGGCTTGCGCCACGTCAGCCGAAGCCATTTCCACAAAGCCGAAGCCCTTGGAACGGCCGGTTTCGCGGTCCATCATGACCTTGGCGGAAGACACGCCACCGAATTCGGAGAAGTTGCTCTCCAGGACGGCGTCGGTGACGGAGTAGGGCAGGTTGCCCACGTAGATTTTGCTGCTCATGAAAGAGCCTTTCTGAAAAGTGGCGCGCGATGATGGGCGCACCGTTGGGGTGCGGTGTGCAGACACGAAGTCCGCAGCATCGGGGGAATATGGACATGCGCCTGGGGTGCAGGTCCGCGGGAAAAGTGGTGTGGCCGTGTCCGCATGGCCGGGCTGCGTGCAGCGGTGCGTGCAGCCACGATGGCCGTGCAGGGGTTGTGCATCGGTCAGCAGGCCGGTGGGTGCGGCATGCAGGTCTGCAGCCAGCCCTGGGTCACGGCAAAAAGCCGGGCCGCATGGGGCGATGCAAAGACCTTGTCAAAACGGAAGACGCGGCAATAGCCGCCGGTGCTCTGGGAGCGCTGGACTGCAAACGAGGCGCGGAAGCGGCCGCAGTCGGTCGGGTGTGTCGCGGGCGAAACGACGTACTGGCCCATGGAAATGGCGGAGGTTGGAATTGGCTTCAATCAAACGGGATCGCGGGTGAACCGGATCGGCCCGCGTGAGCATCAAGGGACTGGGTGGGCTGCAGCTCTAACAGACCCACTGGGCGACCACGGTCGCAAAAGGCAGCTTGCACGGGCCGGTTGTGGGCCCGGTGCAGGCAGTGCGGGCTATGCGTTTTGCCAGATGGCACTGCCCGCGAGGTGTTGAGTATATCTGAAATGGAATTTGGAATGCTTCCAATATTCGTTCAAGTTTTAAAAAGGCCTTTTTAAGGGCTTGAGCGCGGGCGCTGCAGCGTGCGCACCCGCGGCGCAGGCGGCAGGCGATGCACGGGGTCACGCCCCCTGCAGTGCACTGGCAAACGCGGGCGCGTCCACGTTGCCGCCGGTCAGCGCTAACCCCACCACCTGACCTTGCAGGGCATCGCGTTCCTGCAACGCGGCAGCCAGCGCGGCGGCGCCCGCGCCTTCGGCCACGTTGTGCGTGTCGGCAAACAGGGCGCGCATGGCGGCGGCCACCTCGGCGTCGCTCACCTGCACGATGTGGTCGATGTGCGGCGCCATCACGGCCAGGGCCTCGGCATCGGCCACGCGGCAGGCCATGCCGTCGGCCAGCTGGGTGGTGACGGGCGCCGCGACCACGCGGCCGGCCGCCAGCGAATCGGCATAGGTGGTGGCATGGCTGCTGACCACGCCCACCACGCGCACCGGGTGCTGCAGCGCCAGCTTGGCCGCAATGGCCGAGCACGCGCCCGAGCCCTGGCCGATGGGCACGTACACCACATCCAGTTGCGGCACGGCACGCAAAAATTCCCACCAGTACGTGCTCACGCCGCGCAGCAGGTCGGGGTGAAAGCTGGGCACCATGTGCGCGCCGCGTTGCTGCGCCAGGTGCTTGGCGTGCTCGCGCGCTTCCTGAAAATCTTCACCATGCTCGACGAGCGTGACACCCAGCGCGCGCATGGCAGCGTTCTTCTCGACTGAATTACCGCGCGGAACCACGATGGTGCAGGCCACGCCGTGGCGCCGCGCGGCCCAGCCCATGCTCTGGCCGTGGTTGCCGCGCGTGGCGCTGATGACCTCCCTGGGCAAGGCATCACGCTGCGCGAGCTGGTCGAAATAGGTCAGCCCGCCGCGGATCTTGAATGCGCCCACCGGCGTGTGGTTCTCGTGCTTGAGCCAGCAGTCGGTGCCCAGGCGTTGGCTGAGCAGCGCCCAGCGGTACTGGGGCGTGGCGGCGAAGTCGCGGTACACGACCTCGGCGGCGGCTTCGATGTCGGCCAGGGTGGGTAAAAGCGCAGTGGGGTCGAGGCGGGTGTTCATGCAATGGCCTTGTGCAGGGGGCGATGGGCGGGGGCGAAGCGCGCAGCCGTGGTCAGCCCGTAGCGATGGAGGACAGCGTGACGGGGCCGCGCGGCGTGCCCAGCTGCACGGTGATGCGCGGCACATTGCCAACGCAGATGGTGGCAGCGTGCGCCAGGTCCAGGGCATTGCACGCGGCCTGCAGCGTGGAGGCCTGGGGGTGCTCCAGCCGCAATTGCTGCAGTTGCACGCCGCTGGCCGCAAGGCTATCGCACGGGTGCACGGCGCCCCACTGGATGAGCGTGGGCAGGCAGCCGTCCAGCAGGCGCTGGCCATCGTCGCGCACGGTGATCTGCCACTGCAGCAGGCCATGGGGCGTGGGGCGGCTGGCAGTGAGGATCGGGCCGCGGTCAATGCCCATCGCCGCCAGGTCTGCGCGCGCCGGGCCGATATCTGGCACGCTGGCCACCCAATGGATGGGCTGCGGGCCGTGGGCGGCCACCTGCGACTGCAAACCGGCATCATCCATGTCAAACCAGCGCCTGGCGCCCGGTTCTATTGTGCTGGCAGCTATGCTATTTATAGCAATAATCTCCAGGTACGCACGGGGATGGGCTGCGCTGCTGATGTTCAGGATGCGATTGTGCGTGCCCATTAGCGGGTGTTCGCCACCCGCCGTGGGCGTGATGCCCAGCGTGCGTTCGCACCATGCCACGCCAGTCGGCAGGTCGGACGCCAGCACCACAAGGTGGTCCAAGCAGGCTGGGTGCGCGGCGATCACGGTGGTCACAGCAGCACCTCGCCAGTCATGCAGGTCACGCTGCTGCCACCAATCCAGATCGTGCCGCCATCCTGCTGCACATGCACGCGCCCCGCACGGTCCAGGCAGGTGCCCTGGACGGCCACGTACTGTGCAGGTGCCAGGCCCGCGCCGATGAGCCACTGCGCCATGGCTGCGTTGAGGCTGCCGGTGACGGGGTCTTCGATGAGCCCGTGGCTGCCAGGGAAGAAGGCGCGCACCTCCAGGGCAATGCCGGGTTCCTGGCTGGGCCCGACGACCCCGATCTCGTACCCGGCCAAGGCGTCGCTGCGCGGCACCTGCAGCGCCAGCACCTGTTCGGCGCTACGCAGCATCAGGCCGCGCCACCGCGGACCGTTGTTGCACCAGGCGTGGTGCAGGATGTCGGCGCGCTGCAGGCCCAGCCCCTGTGCGATGCGCTGGACCTCGGCTTCCGGCAGCGGGCCGCTTTCGATCAATGGCGGCGCTGCAAATGCCAGCCGGTCGCCGTCCTGTCGCAGTGGAACCAAGCCCACGCCGCATTCCTGCACCACCCGCCCCGCCACCTGCGGCTGGCCGCCGGCCTGCAGCCATGCGTGGCAGGTACCGAGCGTGGGGTGGCCGGCAAACGGCAGCTCGCGCCCGGGGCAGAAGATGCGTACGCGGTAGTCCGCGCCAGCAGCGCGGCCCTCGGGCGAGGGCGGCAGCACGAAGGTGGCTTCGGACAGGTTGGTCCAGTTCGTGAAGTGCTGCATGGCCTCGGTCGAAAGGCCGGTGCCGTCCAGCACCACGGCGAGCGGGTTGCCCCGGTACGCGGTGGCGGTGAACACGTCGACTTGCTTGAAGGGGCGCTGGTGCATGGCAGTGGTTCCGGAAGTGGCTTGAAGAAAAGAAAAGGGTCGCAGTCGCGCACGCCGGGGGCGTGCCGGTGGTATCACCGGGGCCTTCAGCGCGCCATCGGTAGAAAGAAAGGTGGGCTCAGCCGCTGGGCCGGGCTTGCGGAATCGCGTGCGTCACAGCAAGGCCGTCCCTTCGATGCAGGTGACGGCGTGGCCGCCCACCCAGACCTGCCCGACATCGTCCTGGCGGATTTGCACGCGGCCGGCACGGCCCAGGCATTCCCCTTGGGCCACCAGGTAGCTGCGCGGGGCCAGGCCGTCGGCAATCAGCCATTCGGCCAGGCTGGCGTTCAGGCTGCCCGTCACCGGGTCTTCGGGGTTGCCCATGGGGGCGGCAAAGGCGCGCACCACCACGCCGGGCTGGCGGGTGTCGGCCGCTTCGGGGCCGACATGCACCACACCCACGTCCTGCCCCAGGTCCTTGATGCGGGCGTGGTCGGGCCGCAGGTTGAGCACGGTGTCGGCGCTGTCGAGCAGCAGGCCCAGCCAGCGCGGGCCGTTGTCCAGCAACTGGGCGCCCTGGATCTGCGCGGGGCGCAGGCCCAGCGCGCTGGCAATCAGCGGCACCAGCGCGGGGCTGGGGGCGCTGCGCTGCAGCGCGGGCGCTGCAAACGCCAGCGTGCCGTGGTTGTGCTGCACCCGCACCAGGCCCAGTGCGCATTCCTGCACCACCATGCCGGGTTCGCGCGGGCTGTGCCCGGCTTGTAGCCAGGCGTGGCAGGTGCCCAGGGTGGGGTGGCCGGCAAACGGCAGCTCGCCGCTCGGGCTGAAAATGCGCACCCGGTAGTCGGCGCCTGCCGCCCGCCCGGCATCGGTGGGCGGTAGTAAAAAAGTGGTTTCCGAGAGGTTGGTCCACGCGGCAAAGCGACGCATGTCGTCGTCGCTGAGGCCATTGGCGTCCAGCACCACAGCCACCGGGTTGCCGTAGCCGGGGCGGTCGGTAAACACATCGATCTGCTTGAAGGCGCGTGGGTGCATGGCAGCAGGGCGTCAGGTCAGGAAAGCGGCTGGTCCAGCAGGCCCCGCGCGCCGGGGCGGCTGCTCACCGTGTTGTACCACTGCTCCAGGTGCGGATGCGATGCCCGGGACTGCGGCAGGCCCCACCAGCGGTGAATTTCGCAGCCCACCGGAATGTCGGCCATGGTGAAGCGATCACCCGCCATGAAGGGCTGGCGCGCCAGGTGCGCATCGAGCAGGGCCAGCAGGGGCTCGGTGGCGGCGACCGATGCGGCAATCAGCGCGTCATTGCGCTGGGCCGCAGGCGTGCGGATCCACTGGACGAAAGCATCGCGCCCGGCGGGGTTCAGCGTGGTCTGCTGCCAGTCCATCCACTGCTCGGCCGCAAAGCGCTCGGGCAGCGCCTCGGGGTACAGGTCGCCCATGGAGTATTGCGCGCACAGGTAGCGCACGATGGGGTTCGATTCCCACAGCCTCACGCCGGTCTCGTCGTCCTCGATCAGCGGCACCAGCCCGTTGGGGTTGCGCTGCAGGTAAGCAGCCTCGCGCACGATACCGAACTGGCCGCCGGCATCGGTGCGCTGCAGTGTGATGCCCAGCTCCTGCGCGGCCCACACCACCTTGCGCACGTTGATGGACGACAGGCGTCCCCACAGGTGCAGCATGCTCAGCGGCCCCGGCTTTCGCGGATCGCGGTGGCCAGCGCGGCAATGCCTGTGGCAATCTGCTCGGCCGTGGATGTGACGAACGACAGGCGCAGCGTGCGCGGGTCGGCGTTGTCGGCATAGAAGGCCGCGCCGGGCACAAAGGCCACGTTGCGCTCCACCGCCCGGGGCAGCAGGTCGATGGCGCTCATGCCTTCGGGCAGGCGCACCCACAGGAACATGCCGCCGTCGGGGCGGTTCCACTCAACGCCCAGGCCCTGCATTTCCGTGTCGAGCGCGGTCAGCATGGCTTCGCACTGCGCCTTGTATAGCGCGCGGATGGTGGGCACATGGCGGTCCAGGAAGTTGCCCTTCATCACCTCGGCCACCAGGCGCTGGTTGTAGCCGGGCGTGTGCAGATCGGCCGCCTGCTTGGCCTGCAGCAGCTTGGGGTACACAGCTTTGGGCGCCACGATGTAACCCAGGCGCAGGCCGGGTGCCAGCACCTTCGAGAACGAGCCCATGTAGATGCAGCCATCGGGGTTGCGGGCCGTGAGCGGCGCGGGCGGGGGCGCGTCGAACCACAGGTCGCCGTAGGGGTTGTCTTCCACCAGAGGCAGGTTCAGCTCGGCTGCAGCGGCCACCAGCTCGGCGCGGCGCGCGTCGCTCATGGTGCGACCCGTGGGGTTCTGGAAGTTGGGCAGCACGTACAGAAAGCGTGCCTTGTCGGTGCCGGTGCCCACCTTGGCACGCAGGTCATCCACCAGCAGGCCTTCTTCGTCGCTGGCCACGGCCACCACGCTGGGCTCCATGGGCGTGAAGGCCTGCAGGGCACCCAGGTAGGTGGGCGTTTCCACCAGCACACGGCTGCCTTCGTCGATCAGCACCTTGGCGATCAGGTCCAGCGCCTGCTGCGAGCCGGTGGTGATCAGGATCTGCTCGGGGTCCACGTTCCAGGGCAGGAAGTCGGCAATCGCCTGGCGCAGCGGGGCATAGCCTTCGCTGGCGGCGTACTGCAGCGCGGCGTGACCATCGTTGGCCAGCACGGCGGCCGAGGCTTCGGCAAAGGCCGCTACCGGGAAGGTCTTGGGGGAGGGCAGGCCGCCCGCCAGGCTGATGATGCCGGGCTTTTCGGTGACCTTGAGAATCTCGCGGATGACCGAAGGGTTCATGCGCGCGGCGCGGCGCGCCAGGGTCCAGGTGTTTTCAGTGGTGCCGGTCTGTGGCAGGTCGTTCAGTTTCACTCTCGTTCTCCTCCGGATGGGCCCCAAAAGACCACCCACGTTGCAAAGTCGTCAGAAAAATTCTCGAAGCGGTGCACCTGCCCCGCCGGCACAAAGAATGCGTCGCCAGCCTGGAACCGGTGGCGATCGTCGCCTTGCACGAATTCGCCCTGCCCGCTGTGGATGAAATACAGCTCATCCTGCGCGTGGGGCTGCTGCGGATCGTGCCCGCGCGGCGCATACAGCTCGGTGCGCATGCTGCCGTGGCGCAGGACTTCCACAAACCGATCTCCGGCCGGGCCTGGCAGTTGCTGCAGGGCGTGTTCTACGGAGTATTTCATAGGGGCGTTCGGTGGCAGGTTGGGGGCTGTAAGGGCTGTGATGGTGTGCACTCAGTCCACGATGAACAGCGTGGCACCCTGGGGCGCCGTGGAGCGGTGGGGCTCGGCGTTGTCGGCCACCTGGTAGCTCATGCCGGGTGTCAGCGTGAACGTGCGGCCGTCGGCCAGCTCGGTGTGCAGCTCACCGCTCAGGCACAGCAGCACATGCCCCTTAACGCACCAGTGGTCCGACACATAGCCCGGCGTGTACTCCACCATGCGCACGCGGATATCGCCGAACTGCTGCGTGCGCCAGAAGGCCTGGCCTGCCTGGGCGCTCTTTTCCTCGCGCGGCACGGTGGCCCACCCGGTGGTGGCAAAGGGGATGTGGCTGATCTTCATGCAGGTCTTCCGGCAGGGCCCACGGGCATCTTCTTGCCTGCGTACACCGTGGCCATCACGGCCAGGGCAAACAGCAGCGTGACCAGGTCGAGCCGCTCGCCGGCCAGCGGCACGGCAAACAGCAGGCTCAGAAACGGTTGCATCAGCTGGATCTGGCTTACCCGTACGGCGCCCAGCGCCAGGGCGCGGTACCAGGCAAAAAAGCCGATCCACATGGAGAACAGCGACACATACACAAAGCCCATCCAGCTGGTGGCCGTGATACCTCCCGGCTGCGCGGGCGCAAACCACCAGGCCACCGGCAGCGTGAGCGGCAGGCAGCACACCAGCACCCAGCAGATCACCTGCTCGGCCCCCAGCCGCGGCGTGAGGCGTGCGCCGCCGATGTAGCCCAGCGCGCCGGTGGTCATGGCAATCAGCAGATAGATGTTGGCCGCGCCCAGGTAAATGCCGCCCGCGCGCCACACCATGAAGCCCAGCACCAGCCCGCTGCCCACCACGGCACACGCCCAGAAACCTTTGGAGGGCCGCTGGCGGAACCACAGCGCCCCCAGCACCGCCGTGGACAACGGCAGCAGCGCGGTGACCACGGCGCCGTGAGTGCTGGGCACATGCCGCAGCGCCAGCGCCAGGAACAGCGGAAACCCCACGATCACGCCAAACGCCGTGACCGCCAGCAGTGGCCATTCGGCCCGCACCGGTACCTTCAGCCGCCCCTGGCGGTGCTGCCACAGCAGGTAGCCCACCGACAGCAGCCCGGCCACCGCGGCGCGGCCAAAGGTGACGAACCACGGCGAGAGCTGCGGCGCATCCACCGTGCCCACGGCCAGCCGCGTCATGGGCAGCGTGGCGGCAAACAGCGTGATGCCTACCAGGCCCCACAGCAGCGCTTCGCGTTCCTGCGCGGGGTTCACAGCGTCACCATCCAGCTGGCAGTGACCACCAGCACCACGGCCAGCGCACGGTTGAACCACAGCAGCCGCTGGCCCTGGGCCAGCCACTGGCGCAACAGCGAGCCCACCAGGGCGTACACAAAATTGCTGGAGAACGCGAACGCCACCATCACCACACAGACGATGGCCAGCCGCTCACCCGGGTTGGGAGCGGGCTGCCCGGCGGCGTTGACCACCCAGCCCGCGCTGAGCGTGAGCGCCAGCATCCAGGCCTTGATGTTCACGAACTGCAGGCCCACGCCCTGCCAGAAGGTCACCTGCAGCCTGCTCGCGTCCACCTGCGCCAGCTGCCCGGCGCGTGCCAGCTTGAATGCCAGCCACAGCATGTAGCCCACGCCCGTCAGCGTCACCGCCCAGCGCAGTGCGGGCACGGTGGTGATGATGGCGCCCAGGCCCAGGCCGCAGGCCAGCATGAGCAGCGTCCAGCCTGTGGGCACGGCCAGGCAAAAGCGCAGTGCGCGGCGCAGGCCCAGGTTGGCGGCCAGCGCGGTGGATAGCGTGGTGTTGGGCCCCGGCGAAAAGCTCATGGCGGTGCAAAACAGCAGCAGGGCAGTGAGTTCGGCAGCGCTCATGGGCGGAGGGGAGATGCAGGCTCTTGTGGGTGAGGAGGCTTCAATGTAATCTTGCGCATCAGTACACCACCAGTACAGACAGTCAGCGCAGTTGCGGAACTGTATTGACCGGCAGGACAGTACACGAACCCTCTCTTAGGGATAACCCCATGCTGATGAAATCATCCACCCAGTCGCTCACCGAGCAGTTGTCGGCGCGCTTTGCCGAGCGCATCCGCAACCGCCTGCTGGCCCCTGGTGCGCGCCTGCCTTCGGTGCGTCAGTGTGCCGAGCAAAACGGCGTGAGCCCCTCGACTGTGGTGGCCGCCTACGACCAGTTGCTGGCCCAGGGGCTTGTGGAGGCACGCAAGAACCGCGGCTTTTTCGTGCGCGAAAGCACCCCCGCAGCCGACCACCGCGCCGGGCCCGACGGCCTGCCTGCCGACCTGGCCACTGAAAGCGCCGCCGCCAACTGGAGCACCGCGCACTGGTTTGCCGCCCGCGCGGCCGGCCGTGCCGGGCCGGGCGTGTCGCCGGTCAACGCCACGGCGCTGATCCGCGGCATGTTCCACAAGATCAGCGACAAGCCACAGCCGGGCATGGGCGTGTTCCCGCCCGACTGGCTGGAGTCCACCTTCATGCCCGCGGCCGTGCGCAAGGTGTGCAGCTCGCGCAATTTGCAGGAGTTTTCGCTGCAGTACGGCGAGCCGCTGGGCGACGCGGGCCTGCGCCGCCTGCTGGCCAAGAAGCTGGCCACGCTGAACGTGCACACCGTGCCCGAGCACATCATCACCACGGTGGGCGCCACGCACGCGCTCGACATCGTCAGCCGCACGCTGCTGCGCCCGGGCGACCCGGTGATGGTGGAAGAACCCGGCTGGGCGGTAGAGTTTGCGCGGCTGGCCGCCATGGGCATGCACATCCTGCCCGTGCCGCGCCGCGCCGACGGCCCCGACCTCGAGGTAATGGCGCGCTACTGCGAGGTGCACAAGCCCAAGCTCTACGTGAGCGTGAGCGTGTTCCATAACCCCACGGGGTACTGCCTGTCGCCAGGCAGCGCGCACCGCATCCTGCAGCTGGCCAACCAGCACAACTTCCATGTGGTCGAGGACGACACCTACAGCCATATCGCGCCCGAGCATGCCACGCGCCTCACGGCGCTCGATGGCCTGCAACGCACCATCTACGTCAGCGGCTTTGCCAAGATCCTGGCGCCCAACTGGCGCATTGGCTACCTGGCCGCGCCCGCCGCGCTGGTGGAGCCGCTGCTGGACACCAAGCTGCTGGCCACGCTGACCACCCCCGCGCTGCTGGAAAAGGCGCTGGCCCTGTGCATCGAGCAGGGCCAGCTGCGCCGCCATGCCGAGCGCATCCGCACCCGGCTGGACGCCGCGCGCTCGCGCAGCGTCAAGCTGGCGCTGCAATCGGGCTGCACGTTCGCGGCCGAGCCGGTGGGCCTGTTTGGCTGGGTGGATACCGGCGTGGACACCGACGCGCTGGCCCAGCGCATGCTGGACGAGGGCTATCTCATGGCGCCCGGCGCGCTGTTCCACGCTGAACGCAAGCCCAGCACGCTGATGCGCATCAACTTCGCCACGACGCAGGAGGCGGCGTTCTGGAAGACCTACCAGCGGGTGGTGGCTGCGATGCGGTAAGCACAAGCCCTGGGCCAGTCCGAACCCCGGCGCTGTGCGGGGCGGCTGTGCGGCGTCTGCAGACGGCCTGAAACACGGTTTTTTGGTGTTTTTGGCCTGTGGTCCAGTATTTATATGCCCAGATAGCTATCAAATGAATAGCATTCGGACGCAAAACTACCCCGCAGGGCCCGCAGCCCCCGCGAAGCCTGCGCCCCTCAGTGCGCCACCGTAAAGCGCTGCTGCACATGCCGCGGCGCTTCCAGCTCGTCCACGATGGCCACGGCCAGGTCGGTCACGCTGATCCGGCCAGGCTGGTCGCCATTCATCAGCGGCGATTCGGTGCCCAGGCGGTAGCTGCCCGTGCGCTCGCCTGGCTCCAGCAGGATGGGCGGCGAGACGAAAGTCCAATGCAGCGATGACTCCTTGCGCAGCAGGTTCAGCGCCTCGCGCGCGGCCAGCGCCCCGGCCTTCCACTCGGCCGGAAACTGGGGCGTGTCGACCAGCTGCACGCCCGGCGCCACATACAGGCTGCCTGCGCCGCCCACCACCAGCAGTCGCGCTACGCCGCCAGCCTTGGTGCCGTCGGTGATGGCGCGGCTGCCGCGCAGGAACTCGTCATACAGGTCCGGGTGCGTCCAGCCGGGGTTGTAGGCGCTGGTCACGGCGTCCATGCCGCGCACGGCCTGTGCCACCTGGGCTGCGTCGGTCACGTCGACCTGCACTACCGTGAGGCCTTCGCGCGGTGCAATCTTGCCCGGGTTGCGTGCGAGCGCTGTCACGCGGTGGCCGCGCTGCAGCAGTTCGTTGAGCAGTGCGCTGCCGACAAATCCGGTGGCGCCGATGAGTGCGATGTGCATGGTGTTTCCTGTGGTGTGAGTGAAGATGGGACAAGGTTATTGCGCGCGTCGCAATTGCGGTAGTGGGCGCCATTGACCTTCTCTTTGAAGCTGTGCTTCACAATGAAGGCTTGGGCGCCGCGATAGCGCGCTTTGTTGCCAAACAGGAGAACAGCCATGGACGATCTGCGGCGGATGGCCGTGTTTGCCAGCGTGGTGCAGCACGGGTCGATGACGGGCGCGGCCCGCGCACTGGGCATGAGCCCGTCGGCCGTGAGCCAGCAGGTAAGGCTGCTGGAGCGCGAGGGCGGCGTCACGCTGCTGCACCGCTCCACCCGCAAGCTGGCGCTCACCGAGGCCGGCCAGCGCTACCACGCACAGTGCGCCGCCATGTGTGCCGCTGCCGATCAGGCGCGGGCGGAGCTTGCGGCGTCGCGCGATGCGCCGAGTGGCGAATTGCGGCTGTCAGCGCCCGTGGGTTTTGCCCGGCATGTGGCGCCTGCGCTGGGGCAGCTGCTGGCCCAGCACCCGGCCTTGCGCCTGCGCCTGCTCGTGGACGATGCCGCCATCGACCTCATCAGCGCCCGGGTGGATCTGGCCGTGCGCTTTGGCCGGCTGGCCGATTCCACCTGGGCCGCGCGGCGTCTGGGCGCATTGCAGTGGTGGCTATGCGCATCACCGGGCTGGATTGCGCAGCACGGCGCTCCCGATACGCCCGACGCCCTGCTGGCGCATACCTGGTTGGGCTTTGCCCGTGCGGGCGGCGGCCTGCTGCTGGAGCTGCATGGACCGGATGGCACCACGCGCAGCCTGCGGGTAGAGCCGCGCATTGCCAGCAACAACCAGCTGTCGATCCAGCAGATGTGCGAGGCCGGGCTGGGCCTGGCGCTGATGGGCAGCATGGATGTGCATGACGCCCTGTCACAGCGCCGGCTGGTGCGGCTGCTGCCGCAGTGGTCATTCGGCACGCTGGACATCTGGGCCGTGACGCCCCAGCGCGATGCGCAGCCCGCCAAGGTGCGGCAGGCCATTGCGGCGCTGCACAGCTATCTGGTCACGCAGCCGGGGGTGATGGAGTAGCGCAGCGCCCGGTGCGGGCGACCTGGTCAGCGCCGGGCGGGAGAGGCCGTGCGCTCCACCACCAGCTCACTCAGCACGCGCAGCAGGGCGCGGTTGATGTCTTCCAGCTCCAGCTCGTGCGTTTCGCACAGCTGACGGATGGCGCTGGTATCCGCCGTTTCCAGCGCAAAGGCCATCTGCAGGCCCTCGGCATAGGGCCCCGTGCCCAGCACCGTTGCGTCGTAGATGCGTTCGGACAGCGGCAGCCGCTTAAGGATGGCGCCCAGTGGCTCGCCTAGCAGCTCATCGAGCCGCGCGACCAGACCGCAGAAGTAGATCTCGCGGCGCAGGTCGTTTTCAATCCCGGCGTTCAGCAGGTGCGTCATCAGCGTGGCGCGGATCACCATGGTCTCGCGCACGGGCTGCATGTCGGGCTCGAAGCTGGCATGCGGGTACTGGTCCGACAGCCATCGCTTGATGGAGCCGTAGCCCATCATCACCAGCCCGCGGCGCAATGAATCAATGCCGGTGCGCAGCCCGAGCGAAGCCGAGTTGGTGTAGACCATGAAGCGGTAGGCCAGCAGCGGGTCCTGTCCCAGCAGGTCTTCAAACGACTCCAGCGACTGCTCGGCGTCGATGGCCATCATCAGCCGGTGGATGACCGCCTGCGAGGGCTGCTGCGGGTGGTGGCGCAGGCTGTGCAGCACGTCTTCCGCCGGCCAGCCGGCCAGGGCCAGGGCATTGTTCTGGTCCAGGCAGTGCTGCATCAGCGCGCGGCTGGCAATGCCTTCGTACATCTGGCCGGCCAGCACCGGGCTGGCGGGGCCGCGCGCGCCGGGTTTGGCCTGCGCGGCCTTCAGCGCCACGACGGCTTCTTCGGGGCCCAGGCTCAGCAGGCTGTTGTCAAAGCATCGGGCAATGTCTTGCGCAGGCAGTTGACTGATTCCGCCGCGCCACACCAGCTTGAGGCCGCGCTGGTGCGCTGCGGCCACCCGTGTGCGGATGGCCGAGTCGGCCAGCCACTCGCCCTGCACCTCGATCCATGGCGAGCCACGGGGGGCGTGCTCGAGCAGTTCGCACAGCAGCTGCCGCGTTTGGGCCGAGATCAGCAAAGGGGGTGAGCTGGCCGTCCACAGCTCCTGCAGGGTGCGCAGCAGGTGCGTGGCATCCACCACGGCCGAAGACTCGTTGTGCGCAAAAAGCTGGATGCCCGCGAGCTTGCGGGCGCGGTTCCACAGGGGGCGATAGCCCAGGATCAGGCTGCCAAGGACGGATTGGACCATGTGCTCTCAGGCGTTAGAACCTGTTCAAGATCTTTTCGGGATCGAACAAGTGCCTTGCCGGGATGGGCTGCAAGGCGCGGTGAGCAGCCAATAGCTTAGCTATTGGCAAGCGCCGCAACGCCGCAGACCGCCCGGCAAGGCACTTGCCCGAAGGGTTGGAGTGAAATCGGGCGATTGGACGCCCCGGCTGCTTGCATGGGCACAAGCCCATGCGGCGCATCCGAAGCATCCACTCATCCCGATTGCACTTCAATGCGATCCCCGAAAAGATTTTGAACAGGTTCTTAGGGCGGGCCTCCGTGCAGGCAGACCCATGGGAGCAGATGCTAGCCGATGAAGTTGAACAGCGACAGCTTCTGCACCATCGAATACGACTTGAGCGCCGCCTCGTAGCCGACCTGCTGGTTCTGGAAGTCGGAGATGCCCTTGATCATGTCCAGATCCTCTGCGCGCGAGCGGTCGGATTCGAGCTGGATGGAACGCTTGGTCTGGTCGCCGGTGATGCGGTCGGCACGGTTGAGCAGCTCGCCCGCGAAGCTGCGGATGTTGCCCATGCGCTCCAGGCCCTTGTCCACATTGGCCAGGGCCTGCCCGGCCGCCTGGCTGGCCAGTCCCGAGTTGGGCGCCGCGCGCAGCTCGCTGACGGCCTTGTCCAGCACGCTGAACAGGCTGGCGTTGGGTGCGATGCTGATGGTGTCGCCATCGGCGGGCGACAGCGTGATGGTGCCGTCCACCGCCTTGGTGGGCGTGGCCGTGATCTTGAACGCCATGCCGGGCACGCCGTTGATGCTGAACTCGTTCTTCTCGCCGATCTTGATCGGCGTGAGCGTCTGCGCGGCGGGCGGCACAAAGGCGGGGTCGGTACTGGTGATGTTGTACGTGGCCGACAGTGTGTTGGTGGTCGGGTTCAGCGTCACGTTGGAAAAGCTCACGCTGTAGCTGTAGGCCTGTCCTGTGGCGGGGTCCTCATTGAAGACAAACCCGGGCGTCACGGTGATGGGCGATGTGTTCAAAGCCCGGTTGGGCGGCGCACCGGCAGGCACAGAGGCCGTGGTGGCGCCCGGTGCGATCACGGTGCTGGTGCCCTGGGCGATGGCTGCATGAAAGCTGCCATCACGCGTGGCATCAAACATGAAGGCCGCGTCGCCGTCGAGCGTGTTCGGAATCGCTACGCCGTTGCTGGCCGCCTGGCCGGGCTGGCCGGCAAAAAGGTAGTCGGGCGTGCCGCCCAGCGGCCCCAGAAAAGGCGACTGCGCACTGCCCAGCGCGCCCAGCAGGGGCAGGCCGTTGGTGTCGGTGCGGTTGGCCACGGCGGTGAGCTGATCGCGCAGGCTTTGCAGCTGGTTGGCAATGGTGGCGCGCTCGCTGCTGCTCAGGGCGGCGTTGCCGGCGCTCACCAGCAGCTGGCGCGCTTCCTGCACCAGCCCCACGGCATCGCCCATCGACGCTTCGGCCTGGGCGATGGCGTTGCGCTGGGTTTCCAGCGCGCGCTGCTCGGTCTGGATGCGTGCCAGGCGGTTCAGCGCACGCTCGGCCTGCGCAGCTGATACCGGGTCGTCGCTGGCGCGCACCACGCGTTTGCCCGAGGTTAGGTTCTCCTGCAGGTTGCTCAGATTGGTCTGCCGCGTGCCCAGATTGCGCAGGGTGTTCTCGTACATGTTGGCCGTGCCAACGCGGTAAATATTGTTGTTCATGGCGATCTCCTGCGCGGCGGTCAGCGGCCTAGGCCCTGGATCAGCGAGTCAAAGATGTTCTGGGCGATCTGGATCATCTTGGCCGAGGCCTGGTAGGCCTGCTGGTACTGGATGAGCTTGGCGGCCTCTTCGTCTAGGTTCACGCCGGAGACGGCGGTGCGGTCGCGCTCCAGGTTGGCCGCCAGCGTGTCCGACAGCTTGGCCGCAAACAGGGCGCTTTGTGTGCGCGTGCCCACCTGGGCGATGGCGCTGGCGAAGCCGTCGCTCAGCGTCGATTCGTCAAACATCTTCACGTCGCGCAGGCCCAGCAGCGCCGTGGCGTTGCCGGCGTTGCGGGTGTAGGCATCGCCGTACTGCGGGTCCAAGGCGTTGCCGATCACCACCGTGTCGCCCGTGTTGGGTGAGCCTTTCAGCGTGATCTCCCAGCCGTTGACGGAGATCGGTGCGCCCGGTACGTAGGGCTGCGCCGCAGCCACCGTCGTGGGGGGCGCCGTGCCGCGGTCGAGCACGTCGTAGGTCGTGGGGGGGCCGGCATTGAACCTGAGCTGCACGCCGCCCAGAATGGGGGGCACTGCGGCCGGATTGGCGTTGGGGGGCAGCACCAGCCCGGGCGGGTTGGGCTCGCCCGTGGCCTTGAGGCTGCCCAGCTGCAGTGTGCCGCCGTTGGACGTGCCCATGGCCGCGTTGATCGGGTTGGCCGCGGCCAGATCGCGCGGCGAATACACCAGCGACTGGATGTTGGCTGCCGCCGTGCTGAATGGCTTGAACAGCATGCGCTCGCCAGGCACGCCCGGCGTGGTCAGGTTGAACTGCAGGCCGTCGATCTGCAGCGTGGCCAGGTTGGCTGCGCTGGTGAACGCGGTGGCTTGCCCGTCGGAGAGGCGCACCACCTGGCCGGCCGTGCCGGTGGTAAAACGGATTTCATAGTCGGAAGCAGAGAACTTGGTGGCATCGGTGAACGTGACATTGCCCACACCCGTACCGTTGGTGGATCCTGGCATGCTGGTGGGGAGACTGAACAGCGGCTTGCCCACCTGTCCGTCCAGCGTGAGTCCCAGCTGCTGCTGCTCGTTCATGACCATGCCGATACCCATCGCCATGCGGCCCAGCAGGTTGCGGCCTTCGGCCAGATCGGTATTGTTGAAGCGCAGCAGGCCCGACACCGAACCGCCGCCCAGCACGTTTTCATCGATCTCGAACGCGGGCGCACCGGGGCGGTTGAAGAACAGCTTGAGCTGGCCACTGCCCGGAAAGGCCGACGCATCGCCGATGGAGAGCTGCGTGGCCACGTTGCCCAGCACCAGCGGCTGGCTTCCGCCCACAAACAGGCCCACGGTGCCGTCATCCGCCGGTATCTGCGTGACCTGCACGTACTGGTTCATCTCGCGGATGAGCTGGTCACGCTGGTCCAACAGGTCGTTGGGGCTCTGCCCGTTGCCCTTGGCCCGTGCGATCTGCTCGTTGACCGCGGCAATCTGCGTGGCCAGGCTGTTCACGGCGGTGATGCTGCTTTGCAGCTGCTCGGTCACCGTGTACTGGATTTCGTTGAGTCGCTCGGCCGACGACCGCATGCGGGCCGCGGTTTCGTCCATGCGCGTCAGCACCACATTGCGCGCGGTGATGTCGGTGGGGGAATTGATCACGTCCGACATGGCGTTCATCATGTCGTTGATGGCAGCGCCCAGCCCTTCGGTGCCGCCACTGAAGATCTCCTGGAGTTGCCGCAGGCGCTGGGCACGCAAGCTATCGGACGCCTGCACCGAGCCGGCCTGCGCCGCCTGGCGCGTGAGCAGCTCGCTCTGGTTGCGCAGGATGGTCTGCACGTCGACACCCTGGCCGATGTAGCCGCCCCCCGTGAACTGGCCCTGCACAGTTTGCAGCACCACTGTCTGGCGCGAGTAGCCGGCAGTGTTCACGTTGGCGATGTTGTGGCCCGCCGTCTGCAAGGCCACCTGGTTGGCCAGCAGCGCGCGGGAGCCGACGTTGAGCAGACTCATGGCTTACCCCACATTTCTGTTTTACGCAGCGCGGCCAGCTCCCACGGCGCGTGGCACTGGCATGGCCCATGCCAGTGCCCCCGCGCAAGGGCCGCCCCGCCGCGCTGGGGGCGTTCCCCTCCCGCGAAGCGAGAGAGGGGGAAGGCGCGAAGCGACGCAGGGGGTGTTCGCATGGTCAAGCCTGCGCCCGCTGCACCCGCAGCGCACTGTTGATGGCGCCGCTGAGCTTGCGCGCGTATTCGGGGTCGGTGGCATAGCCGGCCTTTTGTAGCTCGCTGGCGAACGCCACAGCCGAGCCGGTGCGGGCAGTGGCTTGGGCCTTTTCGTAGCGCGGGCTTTCGGTGATGAGCTTGGCGTAGTCGCGGAAGGAGTCTTCGTAAGAGTCGTACGCGCGGAACCTGGCGACCACTTTCTGCGCCTTGCCGTTGATGTATTCGGTGGTCGTCACCTCAGCCACCTTACCGGTCCAGCCCTTGGTGGCCTTGATGCCAAACAGGTTGAACGAGGTTGAGCCGTCCTTGTTGCGGATCTCGCTCTTGCCCCAGCCGGTCTCGTGCCCGGCCTGGCCGAGCATGAAGGCGGCGGGGATGCCGCTTTCGGCAGCCACGCGCTCTGCGGTGCCGCTCAGGTGCTGCACAAAGCCGTCGCGGCCCTTGGGCACGGGCTGTGTGGATTCGGCTGCCGCTGCCGTGGCCGGTGCCGACTGGGCCCGAAACGATTGCGACTGCAGGCTCAGCGTGGAGGGCACCGAGAAATTGGCGTCGGTACCGCCCATCTGGCGCGACAGCTGGCGCGCGATGGCCTCCGACAATCCGCCCGGCTTGCCCGACATCGTGACAGACAGCTGCTGGTCGAGCATGTCCTGGCCGAGATCGCCCTGGGCTCCGTCCATCAGGCCCGATTTCATGGTGGCCTCGCGCATGCTCTTGATCAGCTCTCGCATGAACAGCGACTCGAACTGTTTGGCGGCTTCGCGTGTCACCTGCGCGCTGTTGGCCGTGCCCGCGTCGAACTTCAGGGCGTTGAGCGAGCGGATGTCCACCGCCAGCGCATTGGAGGCGCTGGCCGTGCTGGTCAGGGTGCTGGACGAAGACGGCAGGGTGAGCGACATCAGATCACCTCCAGTTCGGCATTGAGGGCGCCCGCGGCCTTGATGGCCTGCAGGATGGCCAGCAGGTCGCCCGGCGTGGCACCCAGCGAGTTCAGCGCACGCACCACGTCTGCCAACTGGGGCGAGGGCGGCATCTGGATGATGTTGCCCGGCTCCTGGTTGATGGTGATGTCGCTTTGCTGGGTGACGACGGTCTGGCCCTGCGACAGCGGGTTGGGCTGGCTGATGACCGGCCGGGAGCTGATGGTGATCGACAGGTTGCCGTGTGCAATGGCGCAGGGGCCCAGCGTGACGGCCTGGTTGAGCACCACCGAGCCGGTGCGTGCGTTGATGACCACCTTGGCGGCTGGCGCCGAGGATTCGAGCGGGATCTCTTCCAGGTCGGCAATGAAGCCCACGCGTGCGCCGGGCTCCATCGGGGCGCGTACCTGCACGGTACGGCCGTCAAGCGCGGTAGCCAGGCCATTGCCCAGCTTGGCATTGATGGCCTGCGCCACGCGGCGGGCAGTCTGGAAATCGGAGGCGTTCAGTCCCAGCGTGATCGAGTCGCCATCATTGAGCGGCGTGGGTACGGCACGCTCGACCTGGGCGCCCTGCGGGATGCGGCCGGCGCTCAGATGGTTGATCTGGACCTTGCTGCCGCCCGCCGATGCGCCTGCACCGCCCACCACCATGTTGCCCTGTGCCAGCGCGTAGATCTCGCCATCTGCGCCGCGCAGTGGCGTGGCAATCAGCGTACCGCCCTTGAGCGACTTGGCATTGCCCATGGACGACACGTTCACGTCGATCATCTGGCCCGGCTGGGCAAATGCGGGCAGTTGCGCGGTCACGATGACGGCCGCCACGTTCTTGAGCTGAAACTGCCCGGCGGCGCCGGGCGGCAGGCTGATGCCCATCTGCTGCAGGTAGTTGGCCATGGCCTGCGAGGTGTAAGGCATCTGCGTGGTCTGGTCGCCCGTGCCATCCAGCCCCACCACCAGGCCATAGCCCGACAGCTGGTTGCTGCGCACGCCCTGTACTGCCGCCACTTCCTTGATTCGCACCGCATGGGACGGCATCGCGATACCGGCCGCAACCAGGGCCAGAAGCAGCCACAGCGCGCGGGCACCGCGCGGCAGGAGGGAGTGGGACGAGGCTTTCATGGCATCCATTGTGGGCGGCCATGCCGGGAACTAAAACCCGAAAAGAAGCGGGTTCACCGGCTTATTGGATGCGTCTGCGGCGGGCGGAAAACCGGAGGTACGCGCGTGCGTCGCCGGGCAGGGCTCCCGGGGGCGTTGCAGCGCTGTTTTTGAGCCAAAGTGGCTGCTAGTCCAAGTATTATTTTCCTCTATAGCTATCAATTTGATAGCTATTGGGCGTTGGGGGAAGCCCAGGCCAGGGCTCGCCGTGGGCAGCGCCCGAACAGGCCCTAGAACGGCGTGACCGTGTTGAAGAAGCGGCCCAGCCAGCCCATGGCCTGCGCCTCGTTCTGCGCGCCGCGGCCGCGGGACTCCACCCGCACGTTGGCGACCTGGGTGGAGTTGATGATGCTGTTGGGTTGCAGCGAGCGCGGGTCCACGATGCCCGAAAAGCGCAGCACGTCCACGTTCTGGTTCACGCCGATCTGTTTTTCACCTGCCACGACCAGGTGGCCGTTGGGCAGCACATCGACCACCAGCGTGGTGATGGACCCCTGGAAGGTGTTGGCGCTTTCGGTGCCGCCCTTGCCCGCGAAGGTATTCTCAGATTCGGCGCCCAGCCCGAGCTTGCCGGTCAGGCTGGCCTTGGCAAAGGGCAGGGCAGTGACCTTGCCGGAGACATTGGATGAGCGGTCCACCGTGGACGATGACTTCTGGCTGGCCGTGACGTTCTCCACGATCTGGATCGTGACCGTATCGCCCACCAGGCGAGCCCGGCGGTCTTCAAACGCGGGCCGGTAGCTGGCGGTGTGGAACAGCCCGCCTGTGACCGGCGGCGCCATGCGGGGCGCGGTCGACAGCGGCGGTGGCAGCGTGGGCAGGATGTCTACCGGCGGTGGTGGCGACAGGCTGGCGCAGCCTGCGCAGAGCGCGACCACGCCAGCAGCACTGGCCGCTGCGCGCACGAGGCGAAGGGGATGGGTCATGGCGGACGTCCTGGGTGAAATGGGGCTGCGATGCGCGGGCTGAAGGCCTGGGCGGCGGCGTTACAGCTGGGCCAGCTTGGCCAGCATCTGGTCCGAGGTCTGGATGGCCTTGGAATTCATCTCGTAGGCGCGCTGGGCCTGGATCATGGTCACCAGCTCTTCCACCACGTTCACGTTGGAGGCTTCCAGGAAGCCCTGGCGGATGAAGCCCAGGCCGTTGGTACCCGGCGTGCCCTGCTGGGGCTGGCCCGACGCGGCCGATTCCTTGAACAGGTTCTGGCCCACGGGCTCCAGCCCGGCCGGGTTGATGAAGCTGGACATGGCAATGTTGCCCAGCGGCTGCGGCTGCGTGTTGCCCGGCACGATCGCCGAGACCGCGCCTTCGGTGCTGATGCTGATGCTGGTGGCGTTGGGCGGCACGGTGATGCCGTTGGCTACGGGCAGGCCGCTGGAGTTGACCAGCCGCCCCTGCGAGTCCACCTGGAACGAGCCGTCGCGGGTGTAGCCCACGGTGCCATCGGGCATGGTCAGCTGGAAGAAACCGTTGCCATTGATGGCCACGTCCAGGCTGTTCTTGGACTCCTGCAGGCTGCCCTGCATGAAGTTGCGGCTGGTGGCCACCGTGCGCACGCCCAGGCCCAGGTGCAGGCCGGTGGGCAGCTGGTTCTGCTCGTCGTTGTTGGCGCCCACCTGACGCTGGTTCTGGTAGATCAGGTCTTCAAACACGGCGTTGTTGCGCTTGAAGCCCGTGGTCGACACGTTGGCCAGGTTGTGCGAGATGACGTCCAGGTTGGTCTGCTGGGCAGACATGCCGGTCTTGGCGATCCAGAGGGAATTGATCATGGTGGTGGCTCCTTCAAGCAGGCCTGGGGCTAGCCGTTGATGCTCAGCAGCTGGCTGGCGTTCTTGTCATTGGTCTCGGCGGTCTGCAGCAGCTTCATCTGCTGCTCGAACTGACGTGAGGCGGCAATCATTCCGACCATGCACTCCACCGGGTTCACGTTGGAACCCTCGACAGCGCCTGCCAGCAGTCGTGCATTGGCGTCGTTGGGAATCGGGTCGCCTGAGACGGTGCGAAACAGGCCGTCGTCGCCGCGCTTGAGCCGGTCTTCCGCCGTGGGTGTGGCCAGTTTGAGGCGGCCGATGGCCTGCGCGGGCTGACCGGCGGCCTTGGCGGTCACGGTGCCGTCACTGCCCAGGGTGATCTCTGCACCGGGCGGCACGTCAATCGGCGCGCCGCCGTCAGACAGCACCGGCAGGCCGCCGGGTGTGAGCAGCTGACCTTGCGCAGACACCTCGAAGATGCCAGCGCGGGTGTAGGCCTCGGTGCCGTCCAGGCCCTGCACGGCAAACCATGCACTTCCCATCGCCATGGCGTCGAGGTTGCGGCCCGTGCGCTGTACCGGACCGGACGTGTTGACGTGGCCCGAGGTGGCTTCGAGCGCAAAAACGCGGGTTTTGGAGCCATCGCCCTGCAACGGCACCGAGCGGAACGTGGACATCTCGGCCCGGAAGCCGTTGGTGGACACGTTGGCCAGGTTGTTCGACAGCACGGCCTGGCGGTGTGCAGCCGCGTTGGCGCCCGTCATCGAGGTGTAGATGATGCGGTCCATCGTGCTGTTTCCTTTCAGTAACCTGCTAAGTCGCTTGTCGAGCGCAGCGCCCGCAACTGGCGCACACCAGGCGCGGGCAGCCGCGCAAGGGCCGCCCCGCCGCGCTGGCTGCGTCTCCCTCCCGTAGCGCGTAGCGCGCAGAGAGAGGGGGAAGGCGCGAAGCGACTCAGGGGGTGTTTCATCTCAAGTTCACCAGGGTGGACATCACCTGGTCCTGTGTCTTGATGGTTTGTGCGTTGGCCTGGTAGGCGCGCTGGGCCGTCATCATGTTCACCAGTTCGGCCGTGAGGTCGACGTTGGAGTCTTCCAGGGCACCGGAGCGCAGCGAACCGAAGTTGCCGTCGGTGGCGGTGCCGGCAACAGGTTGGCCCGACTCGAACGTGGCCACCCAGTTGTTGCCGCCCACGTCGGCCAGGCCCTGCGTGTTGCGAAAGCTCGACAGCGCCAGCTGGCCTTCGGCCCGCGTCACGCCGTTGGAGTAACGGGTCATGATCATCCCGTTGTTCTCGATGTTGATACCCGTCAGGTCGCCCGCGGTGTAGCCGTCCTGGCTGAGGTTGGACACGGCAAACTTGGTGCCGAACTGCGTGACCTTGTCGAGGTTCACCGAGACATCGAACGCCGGCAGGTTGTTGGGGTTCGGTGGCGTGGGGTTGACGTTGAGCGTCAGCGCAAAGCCGGTGGCGGGCGGCGTCGCCACAGGGCCGGTGATGGCGCCGTTGTTGTCAAACACGATCTGCCCGATGGCCGTGGCCACCACGGGCGGTGTGGCTGTGGGGTCGTCCAGGGCGTCGTACACGTCCCAGGTGTTGTCGGTCGCGGTCTTCTGGAAGTACAGGCTGACGGGCTTGGCAACCCCTTGGCTGTCATACACGTTGATGGATGTGCCATAGGTGGCGCGCGGCGTGGCCGGTATGGGGGGTGTGGCAGCCGGGTCGCCGGCTGCATCGGTGGCCCGCGCATCCAGGTTGAAGGCGGCGGTGATGCTGGTGGTCTGCTTGGCCGGGATGGGCTCCGAGGTGGGGAACACCATGGGGATGGGGTCCGTGCCCGTGCGCAGGCCGGTGGTCGGGTCTACCGGGTAGCCCATGACCTTGGCGTTGTCGTTGGTGACCATGTTGCCCACCTTGTCCAGCTTGAAGTTGCCGGCGCGGGTGTAGGCGGGTGTTCCGTCGGGCAGGGTCAGCGTGAAGAAGCCGTTGCCGTTGATGGCCACGTCCAGGCTGTTGCCCGTGATGGACAGGTTGCCCTGCGTGAACTGCTGTGCCACGTTGGCGACCTCCACGCCAATGCCACCATTCTTGCCACCGGCCGAGCCGATGGCCGAGGCGACCATCTCGGCGAATTCCGCACGCGAGGCCTTGAAGCCCACGGTGTTGGAGTTGGCGATGTTGTGGCCGATCACGTCCAGGTTCTTGCTGGATGCGTTCAGGCCGGAGAGGCCTTGCTGGAAGCTCATGTTGTTCTCCTCGGAGGTGCGGGCGTTGGCTGCGTAAGGTGGTGCGGGGTGCCGGTCAGACGATGGCCTTGACCTTGTCGTAGGTGATGGTTCCGCCGGTGGCCAGGTCCAGCGTGAGCTGACCGTTGGCCGCACCGGTGGCCACCACCTTGGATTGCGTGAGCGGTGTGGACGCCACGGCCACGTTTCCATTGGTCGCGGTGACCTTGAAACGCAGGTCGGACGTGCTGCCCTTGTATTTGCTGGCGTCCCAGTCAAACTGGTGGCGGCCTGCAGCCTTGGCATCCAGGTTGACCGTGCCCACCAGCTGCCCGCCGGGCGTCAGGATCTCGACCTTCACGTCGCCGGCAGCGCCGGCCAGGTCAAACATGCCGTGGCCCACGCCATCGGTGACCGGAAGCCGGTCGCCCTCGGTGATCACCGAGCGGCCGATCATCGAGGCACCCTGCATCACCTGCAGTGCGCCGAACTGCTCGGCAATGCCCAGCATGGTGAAGTTCAGCTGCTGGATGCCCGTGACGGTGTTGATCTGCGCCATTTGCGATGTCATCTGCGCGTTGTCGAGCGGATTCATCGGGTCCTGGTTGTTCAGCTGTGCCACGAGCAGTTTCAGAAACCGGTCCTGCGCGGCATCGGCGTTGTTGGCCGAATCGGCCTTGGTGGTCTGTGCGGTGGCGGTGGCCGCCGTGTTGGTCACGCTGTTGATCATGTGAAGCCTTCCGGGGTTACTGGCCCATCTGCAGGGTCTTGAGCAAAAGCGTCTTGGCCGTGTTCATGACCTCGACGTTGTTCTGGTAGGAGCGCGATGCCGAGATCATGTTGACCATCTCCTCGACCGCATTCACGTTGGAGTGGTTGACATACCCCTCTGCATCGGCCGAGGGATGGCTGGGGTCGTGCACCCGGCGGCCGGGCGCATTGCTCTCGCTGATGTTCGTCACGCGCACGCCCGTGGCACTCTCGGCGCCCATGGGCTCGGCCTGGAAGACCAGCTGGCGTGCCTTGTAGGCCTTGCCGTCCGGCCCCGCCACGGCATCCACGTTGGCCAGGTTGCTGGCCACCACGTTGAGGCGCTGCGACTGCGCGCTGATCGCGCTGCCGGAGACGTTGAAGATGGAGAACATGGACATGGTGGAATCTCGCTTTCTGGGCCGTGCGTCTGGTGGTCAGGTCACTGGCCCTGGATGGCGCTGAGCATGGTCTTGGCGTTGCCGTTGATGAAGCGCAGCGTGGCTTCATAGCGGACCGAGTTGTCCACGAAATTGGCACGCTCGCGGTCCAGGTCGACGGTGTTGTTGTCGAGCGCTGGTTGCGACTGCACGGCATAGGCCAGTCTGGCCCTTGCATCACCGGCTACGGAGACGGTGGAGACGGGTATGTGGCGCGGATCGGTGGCGCCCTGCGTGGAGGCCGAGCCGGCCGTGGCCAGCCGCGTGACGCCAGGGGCTGACGTGGACGAGGTCGCTTCGCTCAGGGCTTCGCTGAACTTGAAGTCCCGGGCCACATAGCCGGGGGTGTCGGCATTGGCAATGTTGCTGGCGATGATGCGCTGGCGCTCGGCACGCAGTATCAGTGCGTTGCCGTGGAAGTCCAGCCGGTTTGTCATCTTGTCAAGCATTTGTGCCTCACACCTGGGTTGCGTTGCCCTGGCTCCGGGCGGAGTCTGGGCGTGCGTCGATTATGAAAACCGGCCCGTTTTTCTAAAGCCCGAAGTGCACGGAAATCGGCGCGCAGTTCGCCGGTTCGGATCGGCGGTTTCTGCCTAGAGTGCTGGGTGTGAAAAGGTCGCGCGTGGAGGGTTTCCGGCGTGCGGCCGACCTACCCGCCAGGAGAGCCGCATGCCATCCACGATGTTGACCACCAGCCCCTTCAGTGCCGTTCGGAAAACGTGGCGCTCCCTGCGCTGGGCCCGGGCCGTGGCAGCTGTGGCTGCCTGCTGTGTCGCCGGCAGTGCGTTCGCTCAGTCCGTGGCCGATCCGGCGAGTGAGCTGGCGCCCATCACGCAGCGCTGGCTCAGCGATGCACTGACCCGCGCCCCCGCATCCGGCACCCCGCTGCGCATGGAAGTGGTGGTGGGCGAACTGGACCCGCGCCTGCGCCTTGCGCCGTGCGCGCGGGTGGAGCCCTATTTGCCGCCGGGCTCCAAGTTGTGGGGTCGAACCCGACTGGGGCTGCGCTGTGTGCAGGGTGCCACCAACTGGAATGTGTTCCTCCCGGTGACCGTCAAGGCTTTCGGGCCTGCGTGGGTGCTGGTGGGCAATGTGGCCCCGGGCGCGCCCCTGGCGGCCAGTGACGCAATGGAGTCCGAAGTGGACTGGGCCGCCGAGACAGCACCCGTGGTGGCCAGCCCCGACCAGTGGGTCGGGCAGGTGGCTTCGCGACAGCTGGTCGCGGGGCAGGCGCTTCGGCAGTCCATGCTCCGCGCGCCGCATCTCTTTCGGGCAGGGGCCCAGGTCAAGGTGGTCGCCCGTGGGCCTGGCTATGCTGTGTCCGCCGCCGGTCAGGCGCTGACGGCGGCAGGTGCGGGCGAGACTGTGCGCGTCAGAATGGACAATGGTCGTATTGTTTCAGGATTGGTGTCGGAATCGGGAACAATCGAGGTATCCCTTTGATGACGTAGGGGGCATAAATCGCTAAAGTCCTCGGCAAACGGGTCGAAAACATTGCTACTGAGACCGCGCGTTGTACGGACTCCTGGAGAGAGCGATGAAAATAGGTCAAACACCGGAACTTCCGGGCGCAGGAGCGCAGTCAGGGCTTGCGCGGCAAGCGAAGGCACCAGCGACTGCTGCCGAGGGCGCCGTCAAGGACGCTGCAGCTGCGCCTGCCGCCGGTGTGCCTGTCACGGTGTCGACCGCGGTACGGGCCCTGGACCCGGCCCAGCGCTCTGCCGGGGTGTTCGATTCGGGCAAGGTCAAGGCGGTACGCGAGGCAATCGACAACGGTACCTTCTCGGTGGACGCCGATGCCATTGCCGACAAACTGCTGTCCAACGCACAGGAAATCATCTCCCGCTCGCGCGGTTGAAGCGCTTCTTTCCCTGAACTTGGCTTTACGGCGCATCCAACGCACAATGCGCCATGTCCCTGGAAGAGTCCATCTCCGCTGTAGAACAGCTTCTTGATAAGGTTTCTGCGGCTTTGCTCGCGGCAGACCCGCAGGCCGTACAGGTCCACAGCACCGCTTTGCGCGATGCCGCCGGAGCCCTCGCCCAATCGGTCGAGCAAGCCTCCGGCAGGGGGCAGCCACCCCTACCCCTACCCCTGAAAAACCGGATCGATGCCATTGCCAGGCAACTGGCAGTGCAGCGCGAAGCCATTGCGCGCCTGGCGGTTGTGACCGACCGTCAGGTCGCAGGCCTGGTTCCGCAGGCTGACCCGGCATCGACCACTTACGGAAACGGGCTGGGGTCGCGTACAGCGCAACCGGGCGTGGCCCGTATCTACCGGTCAGCGGGCTGACCAGCGCGGCGGCTCCCTCGTTTCGATATCGTTTTTGCTGGGGTCGACCGACGCGCCTGTTGCGAAGGCAGCGTTGTCCATTTGTAGCGGTGGGCGCCAACCGGAGGGCTGCATTGAATGCACACGGAGTGCGTGCAAGACGCCTCACCAGAAGCTCGGGGGCAACCTTCTGCGCCGCGGCCTCCACCAGTCTTCACCGAAAGCTACGACAGGCCCGCCATTGGCCTGACTGTTATCGGGAAAGTTAGTGAGCGCGCATCTTGGCCCGCAGGCGTGCAATGGACTGGCTGTGCAGCTGGCAGACGCGTGACTCTGTCACCCCAAGCACCGCGGCGATTTCCTTGAGGTTCATGTCATGCTCGTAGTACATGCCCATGATGTGCTGCTCTCGCTCGGGCAGGCTCTTGATGGCGTTGGCCAGCGAGGTTTTCAGGCGCTGGTCCCGCAGCATTTCCACCGGGTCGGCGGCGGCATCGGCAACGTGGCGGTCCAGAAAGCCGTCATCGTCTTCATGGCCGTGCGTCATGTCTTCCAGGTACACGAGCTGCGTGCCGCGCACTTTGCTCAGCAGGCTCTGGTACTCGGCCAGCGTCATGCCCATCTCGGCGGCGATCTCGGACTCCAGCGGGCTGCGCCCCATCTTCTGCTCAAGCCGGTTGACCGCGTGCTCAATGTCTTTCTGGCTCTTGCGCGAGCTGCGCGACATCCAGTCGCCCTCGCGCAGCTCGTCGAGCATGGCGCCGCGGATGCGCTGTGTGGCAAAGGTCTCGAACTGGACGCCCTGGGCGACCTCGTAGCGTGAAAGTGCCTCGGCCAGACCCATCATCCCTACCTGAATGAGATCGTCCAGCTCCACGTTCGGGGGCAGCTTGGCAATCATGTGGTGCGCGATCCTTCGTACCAGCGGGACGTGCTGGCGAATCATCGCATCACGGTCTAGCTGGCCTTTGGCGGTGTACATCGGATCAGTGGCTCCGGGCGAGGTGCGCAGACATTCCTGCCTGGTTGGAAGGACGCAGCGCAACAAACGGCTCGTCTTGGATGGTGCCCGCATTCTCCAGCAGTTGCAAGGCCAGCCGCTGGAGATCCTGCGGGTTTTGCGTCGCGATGGTAGTGGTGCGCACCGGGCCGCCAAGGTGGCGCCGTGCGCAGTCCTGCAATGTGGTGAGCGCACCTTTGGCCGCCCGGCGCTCTGCAGCCGTATTGCTGCGCAACAGTGCGGCAACCATGCAGGAAAGACCGGTGTGGACCGCGATCTGCTTGAGGCATTTGTAGCTGCCCAGCACGCCCGCCGACCCCTCGCCCATGATGACCAGCGGCACCGTTGCGGTGTGCGTGAGCAGCGATGCCAGCGTGCCGGCCGGGGCGTGCACCACCAGCAGGCCGTATCGCCTGAAAATGGGCAGCAGGTCAGACAGCGGGGCGAGTCCTGCGCCAATCGACTGTCGGGCCAGCACTGTAAGACCCTGGGTAGCCGGGACCACCGCCAGAGACGACGCGGCCACGCCGCCGCCCATGGCAGCGGATTCGCGCAAGGGTCCGTCACGCAGAAGATGGATGAGGCCCGGGCTGTCGTCGGTCTCTTGCGCGGTACCGTCCAGCACGACCACGGGGTAGCCCAGGCGCTGCAGGCTCGCGCAGACTTGCCACAGCGCTTCCAGGCCATTGGCGGGGTTGCCGTCGCTCGCCACCGCCACCAGCCGCAGCTCGGCCTGGGGCATGAAGCTCTGCAGGCCAGCCGCCTGGTGAAGGCCTATGTCAAGCATCGACCAGTCCCCGCTCGTTCAGGTTGTCCGGCGAGTGCGAGAAAAAGAAGTTGAGGTCAGTGGCCTTCGGGTCAAAGGCGGACTTGACCGGTGCCTTCATCGACGTGGAGACAAGCTTGGCGGCATCTGCGCGCTCCCAGTCTTCGGGCACGCGCTGGCCGTTGGTCACGCCGCGCAGCACCATCTGGTGGCGGATGAGGGCGTCGATGGCTGGGCCGAGCTTCACGGCTTCGTCCACCTTGGACAGGATGGCCTGTTGCGAGCCGTCGGTCTTGAAGGCGCCCAGCACGTCGTCCAGGGTGTCGCCGTGGCAGCTGGCGTTCAGCACCAGCAGGCGATTGACCTCAGGCAGGTCCAGCACATCCAGCATGTCACGCTTGCGCGGATCGCGCGGGGCGATGCCGGTGGTGTCGATGAGGACCATCTTCTTGCCGCTGAGCAGGCCCAGCAGGTCCTGCAGTGCGGCACGGTCGTGCGCCAGGTGGGCAACCACGCCGAGCATGCGGCCGTAGCTGCGCAGCTGTTCATGGGCGCCTACGCGGTAGGTGTCGAGCGTGATGAGGCCAACGCTGCCGGGGCCGTGGATGCGCGCGCACATGGCGGCCAGCTTGGCGGTGGTGGTGGTCTTGCCCACGCCGGTCGATCCCACCAGGGCAAAGATGCCACCCTGTTCGTACAGGGGCGGGTCGGCCTGGTCGGTCTTGAGGTTGCGCTCCAGCACTTCCATCAGCCATCGCACCGATTCGGCCGCCGACAATTCCTCGGGCATGCGCTCGAGCACGGCGCGTGCCAGCGACGGCGAATACCCGGCGCGAATCATTTTGAGCATGAGGTTCGACTGGATCGGGTTCTGGCGTGCCTGACCGAGCCACGCCATCGTGTTGAACCGGTCCTCGATCATTTCCTTCATGGCGTGCAGTTCGCTCATCAGGCTTTGCTGGTTGGCGACCGACTGCAGCGAACTGGCTGCGGGCTCGGCGCGGCGCCGTGCGGGCTGCTCGGGTGGCAGGTCCATGGGGATGGTACGCAGCGGGTTGTGCCGCACTACGGCCGGTGCCGGCATGCGCTGCTCGCGCTCGGGTTCCTGGTCGCGGCTGCGCTCGGACAGCGGCGATGTGTCTGCCGGGCCGTTCAGGGCTTCATGCCGGCGGCGCAGCATGCGTTCACGCACATAGTCCTGGAAGGACAGGGTGCTCATCGCCAGCTGTTCGGTGTCTTCTTCCACCGGGCTGCGGTTCGCATGTGATGCGGCAGCGCTCTGGCTGGCGCGCGGCGCGGCACTGCGGGGTGCCGAAGGCGCCAGCAGCGGCGGCGTGGCGGATGCCGAGCCAGCTGCGTTGTCCAGCGCCGACAGGGTGTCTTCCGCGGTGGCCACGACCTCGACGCCGTTGGCCGTGGGGCGGTTGGACAGAATGAGCGTGCCTTCGCCAAAGGCCATGCGCGCCTTGGCCAATGCCTCGCGGGAGGTCGGGGCGGTAAAGCGTTTGATGTTCATGCTGATGCACCTTTAAGGATCGGCCCAATGCGGATGGTGTGGGTCTCGGGGATCTCGCTGTGGGCGAGCACCTGGAGCCGGGGCGCCACGCGGCGCACGAGTCGGGAAATGGCGTTGCGGATCTGGTCGGGCACCAGCAGGCAGGCGGGCAGGCCCATCTCTTCCTGCTTGAGGGCCACCTCGGCCGCTTTCTGGGTGAGGATGTCGGCCACGCCGGGGTCGAGCGCCGGGCCAGCTGCGTTGCCCAGGGCCTGTACCAAGAGGCGCTCCAGGCCAGGCTCGATGGCGATGACGTTGAGTTCGCGGGTCGGCCCGTAGATCTGCTGCACGATGGCGGGCGACAGGGCTATGCGCACGCGGCGGGCCAGCTCGACCGGGTCGGAGATGCCGCCAGCGTGCTCGGCCAGCGTTTCGATGATGGTGCGGATATCGCGGATGTGCACAGACTCTTCCAGCAGCAGCTGGAGGACCTTCTGGAACGTTGCGATGGAAACCATTTTGGGTACGACTTCTTCGATGAGCTTGGGAGCCAGCTTGGCCACGTGCTCCACCAGTTGCTGGGTCTCGGTGCGACTGAGGAGCTTGGCTGCCTGCACTTGCATCAAGTGTGACAAATGGGTGGCCATCACGGTTTCGGAATCAACGACCGTAAAACCTGCCATTTGTGCGGCTTCCTTCTGGCGTTCGTCGATCCAGTGGGCGGGCAGACCGAAAGCGGGGTCGGTGGTGGGCGTGCCGATCAGGGGCGTGGTGATCCCGCCGGGGTTGATCGCCAGGAACATGCCGGGGAAAGCCTCACCTTCACCCACCACCACGCCACGCAGCGTGATGCGGTAGCCGCTGGGCTTGAGTTCCAGGTTGTCACGCACATGCACGGCAGGGGGCAGGAAGCCGACCTCTTGCGCGAACTTGCGGCGCACGCCTTTGATGCGGGTGAGCAGGTCGCCCTGGCGGCTCTTGTCCACCAGGCTGATCAGGCGGTAACCCAGCTCCAGACCCAGGAGGTCCACAGGCTGCAGGTCGTCCCAGGTGGCTTCGCCGTCACCCACCGGGGCGGGCGGCGCTTCTGCCTCGGGCTGCACCTGCTGGCGGCCATGCATCACCCACGCACCGTAGCCCAGCAGGCCGCCCATGGTCAGAAACACCATGTGGGGCATGCCGGGAATCACCCCAAGCAGGATCAGGATGGCGGCCGTGACGCCCAGGACCTTCGGCGACATGAACAGCTGGTCCACGATCTGGCGCCCCATGTCGTGGTCCTTGCCCACGCGCGAGATCACCATCGCCGCCGCCACCGAGATCAGCAGCCCAGGGATCTGCGCGACCAGCGCGTCGCCGATGGCCAGCACGATGTATGTGTCGGCGGCTTTGCCGGCCGACAGGTTGTGCTGCAGCATGCCGATGGCAAAGCCGCCCACGATGTTGATGAAAAGAATCAGGATGCCGGCAATGGCATCGCCGCGCACGAACTTCGATGCGCCGTCCATCGAACCGAAAAAGTTGGCCTCTTCTGCCACTTCGGCACGCCTGCGCTTGGCTTCCTTCTCGTCGATGAGGCCGGCATTCAGGTCGGCGTCCACTGCCATCTGCTTGCCGGGCATGGCGTCCAGCGTGAAGCGTGCCGATACCTCCGCAATGCGCTCTGCGCCTTTGGTGATCACCACGAAGTTGATGACCACCAGGATGGCGAAAACGATCAGGCCCACCGCAAAATTGCCCCCGATCAGGAAGTGACCGAAAGCCTCGATCACGGCGCCCGCAGCGCCCGGGCCTGTATGGCCTTCCAGCAGCACCACCCGGGTGGACGCCACGTTCAGCGACAGGCGCATCAGCGTGGTGAGCAGCAGCACGGTGGGAAACGCGGCAAAGTCCAGCGGCCGCAGCATGTAAGCCGCCACCATCATCACCATCAACGCGACAGCGATGTTGAGTGTGAAGAACGCATCCAGCATCCACGCGGGGATGGGCAACACCATGAGCGCAAGGATGGCCACCACCAGCAGGGGGGCCGACAGGCCTTGCAGGGCACTGGCGTTGCTGCCCGCCCAGTTCTGCAGGGACTTCACGGAGGTGTTCATACGGAGGCACCTTGCACAGGTGTGCGGTTCAGCGGATCAAGTTCGGGCGGCACATATGGATCGGGCACGCTGTCGGGCATGCGGCCTTCGCCGCGCATCGCGGCCTTCAGGCGGTACACATAGGCAAGCACCTGCGCCACGGCGGTGTAGAGCTTGGCGGGGATGGCCTGGTCGAGTTCGGCATGGGCATACAGCGCCCGTGCCAGCATGGGCGACTGAAGCACGGGCACGTTGTGCTTCCTGGCGATGTCACGGATGCTCATCGCAATGAGGTCGGTGCCGCGCGAGATGACCTGGGGGGCGCTCATGGTTTTCTCGTCGTACTTCAGGGCGACGGCATAGTGGGTCGGGTTCATCACCACGAAATCGGCCTTGGGCACCGCGGCCACACTGGCACGGTCGGCGACTTCGCGCTGGCGCTGGCGGATGCGGCCCTTGGTATGTGGGTCGCCGTCGGATTCCTTGTGCTCCTGCTTGACCTCTTCGTGGGACATCTTGAGCTGGTCCTTGAAGAAGTAAGCCTGCAGCGGAACGTCGACCACCGCGGCGAGGAACACAACCAGCAACAGCAGGCTCATGCCCGACGTCATCCAGTCGGCCACGTGGCGCAAAGCGAGGGGTGACGGCTGAAGCACCAGCATGGCCACCTGTTCGACGCTGTTGCCCATGAATTTCCAGGCCACGTAACTCAGGATGGCGGTCATCAGCACCATCTTGGCCACATTGGCCATTTGCTGTTTGGAAAACAGGTTGGATATGCCCGAAATGGGGTTGAGCCGGCTGAACTGCGGCGTGATGGGCTTGGCGCTGAAGATCCAGCCACCTGCACCCACTGCGCTGAGCAGCGCGGCGCCGCCGGTAAGCGCTGCGAAGACGGTGCTGGCAATCAGGCCGACCACCACCATGTCCTGTAACCGGCTGAGCATGTGGCCCGGGGCCATCACGGTGCTGGCATCAAAAGCGAGCTGCTGGCTCATGGCCAGCTGCAGGCGTGCCATCAGCTGTGGGGCCAGCGCCAGAAGGCAAACCGCGCCAACGCCCAGGATCGCCAGATGCGAGAGATCGCGCGAGCGGGCGCCCTGGCCGTCTTCACGCGACTTTTGCAGCTTGCGTTCCGACGCGGGTAGGCTTTTCTCTTGGCTGGATTCCATGATGGCATGACGGCTGGTGTCATGCCATTGTCGTGAGCGACCCCGAAATCTAAAGGTGGAAAAGGGGGCCCGAGGGCCCCCTTTTCAGGGGTGCGCCGCGTGCCCCTGGGGGCGCGGCGCACTTCCGGTTTGGGCGCTCAAAAGCCCAGGCTGGCCAGCAGATCGTCGACCTGGGACTGGTCGGTCACGACATCCGGGTTGCCCTCGGGGTCCACCACGGGGCCCTGGAGGTGCTTCGGGGGTTCTGGTGTGGCCACTTGTGCATTGGGAGGAGCCGTCTGGATCAGCAGTTGCACCAGCTGTTCTTCAATGTTGGCTGCGAGGTTGACCACACGGGCAATCACCTGACCGGTGAGGTCGTGGAAGTCCTGCGCCATCATGATCTCGGTGAGGTGCGTATCAGCCTCCTTGGTGACGCGTTCCACGTCGTTCAGGAAGTTCATGATCTCGCCCTTGGCCACGGCTGCCACGGGGTCCTTCACGAGGGAGCCCACCACACGGCGCGTCTCGGCAGCGATGTAGTCGTGCTGTGCCTTGGCCTGCTCGACGCGGTTGAGCACCTTTTCGGCCGCTTCCCCGGTCAGCCGCGCAATGTATGAAAGACGGCTTTGGGCGTCGGGTAGTTCACCCATGGAGCCCCGAAGCTTTTCTGCGTAGCCCAGTTCGTTCAGCGAGTCGTGCAGCTGCCTGGTCAGCAGTCCGATTTTTTGGTGAACATCGGCAGGCTGGCTGTTGTCCGGTGTGTCTTCCATGGTGTCATAGCCCCATCTTTTTCAGGATCAAGGTCACTTTTTCTTCCAGTGTTGCCTTGGTAAAAGGCTTCACGATGTAACCGGCTGCACCCCCTTGGGCCGCTGCGACGATGTCTTCCTTGCGGGCCTCTGCAGTCACCATCAAAACGGGCAGATGCTTGAGCTTGTCGTCCTTCTTGATTTCCGCAAGGAGCTGGAAACCGTTCATGTTGGGCATGTTGATGTCGGTGACTACAAAGTCGAACTTGCTGTTGCGCAGCTTGTTCAACGCGGCCACCCCATCTTCTGCCTCGTCTGCATCGGAAAAACCGCTCTCCTTGAGCAGGTTGCGCACGATCCGGCGCATGGTGGAGAAATCGTCAACGATCAAAAAGCGAAGGGCTGTGGTCACGTGGGACCCTTTCGGTCGGAAATGGCTGTAAGTATTGTCGTGTGAGGCAGCAATGGTGACAAGTCGTAACTACTGCCTCGGCTGGGGGGGATTTTCCCGCTTTTCATTCATCAGTTCTGCGGAGGTAATTTCCGGGATCCCTTTACCCATGAGTCTTTCTTCCGCTTCGCGGGTCAGCACCGTGATGGTGATGCGCCGGTTGGCGGGTGATCGCGGGTTGGAGGGCTCCAGCAAATCACTGGCGGCCAGCCCGACCACGCGGCTCAGTTTAGCGTCTGGCATGCCTGCCGTGACCAGTTCTCGGCGCGACGCGTTGGCACGATCGGCAGACAGCTCCCAGTTGCTGTAGCCCCGGTCGCTGTTGCCGTAGGGCACCGCATCGGTGTGGCCTGCCAGGCTCACGCGGTTCTCGACGCTGCCCAGCGCAGCGCCGATCTCCCTCAGGATTTCCCGCATGTAGGGTTTAACCAACGCACTGCCGCTGTCGAACATCGGCCGGTTCTGGTCATCGATGATCTGGATCTGTAATCCGTCGGGGGTGATGTCCAGCCGGATCTGCGACTTGTATTCGTTCAGGCGTGGGTTTTCAGTGATGAGAGCATCGATTTTTGCCTCCAGTGCCTTGATACGGTCCAGGTCCTGCTTGGCCCGCTCGGCCTTGGCTGCGTCGATGCTCATGCGGCGGTTTTTGGCGTCTTCCGCTTCGGATCTGCGAACCTGCCCGTGCACTTTCGCAAGGTCATTGCCCCCGCCCGGAATCACGCTGGAGCTGTTGCCCGAGCCGTCCCCGCCCGTCATGGCCACCTTGAGCGGCGACTGGAAGTACGAGGCAATACCTTGCAGTTCGCCCTTGGCGGTGGAGCCCAGCAGCCACATCAGCAGGAAGAACGCCATCATTGCGGTCACAAAGTCCGCATACGCAATCTTCCAGGCGCCGCCATGCACTGCGTGGCCGCCCTTCTTGATGCGCTTGATGATGATGGGTTGGAGCTTTTTCTCTGCCATGGGTGCCAGCGATCAGTGCGTGCGCAACAACTACTTCTTGCCCTTCACGTGGCTTTCCAGCTCTGAGAAGCTGGGGCGGTCGCCAGAGAAGAGCACCTTGCGGCCAAACTCGATGGCGGTGGCGGGGTTATAGCCCTGCATGCTTGCCAGCAGGGTGGCCTTGATGCACAGCAGTTCCTTGGAGGCGTCTTCGGTCTTTTGCTCGACCAGACCGCCCAGAGGCTCGACCACACCGTAGGCCAGCAAAATACCCAGGAACGTGCCCACGAGCGCCGAGCCGATCATGCCGCCCAGTACTGACGGTGGTTGCCCCACCGAACCCATGGTGTTGACCACCCCCAGCACGGCGGCGACGATACCGAACGCTGGCAGTGCCCCTGCCAGGCGCGCCAGTGCAGCAATGGGCGCGTGCGCCTCCTGGTGGTGCGTGTCAATCTCGCTGTCCATCAGCGCTTCGATTTCGTGGGAGTTCAGGTTGCCCGACACCATCATGCGCAGGTAGTCGGTAGTGAATTCGATCACATGGTGATCACTTCCCACGGTGGGGTATTTCTTGAAGATTTCCGACTCGCCCGGCGCTTCGACGTCCTTTTCAATGGCCATCAGGCCTTCCTTGCGCGCCTTTTGAAGGATGTCGTACAGCATCGACATGAGCTCCAGGTAGCGCGCCTTGGTGTACTTCGACCCCTTCAGAGCCATGGGAATGGCTTTCAGTGTCGCCTTGATCACCTTGGGCTGATTGTTCACCACGAACGCGCCCAGGGCTCCGCCCAGAATCGTGATGGTCTCGAAAGGCAGCGCCTTCAGGATGACCTGAATGTTGCCGCCGTGCACGATGTACACGCCGAAGATGCACCCGAGGGAGACGATGTAACCGATGATGACGAACATGCGGATCCGGTAGTTGCGATGGCGTTAGCCGCCCTTCAGGGAGTATGGCAGGGCACACATGAAACCCTGCTTCGACTTCACTGTATCTGATTGTGCGCGAATCGAAACCCGGAGCAAGCGGCAAAGCACCCCTTTCTTGGCCGCTTGCACATGGCGGGGGTGTTGCCGTTCAGGGATTTGCCGATACGGTGTGCGCTGTACCTCGTGCAGAGGGTGAGCACGGTATTGGCCGCTTTTCTTCGCTTAAGGTCTGTCCAAGCTGTTTATCCTGCTAAATACCGGCAACCACCGCCCTCAGGGCAATGGCAGATCAAGCAGACAGAGGTGAGCGCGATGCAAGCAACCGTGGTCGACGAAAGCCCCGCACTGGGGCTCATGGCAGGAGAGGGGGATGGCAAACCGCAAATGTTGCCCGATGCGGCCGTGCTGGCGCTTTTGCGCCAGACGATGGACCTGGCGCTGGAATGTCATCGTGCCCGTAACCTGGAACAGGCCGAAGAGCTCTACCGGGCAGTGCTGTCTCTTGACCGGGGGCATCCGGACGCCAACCACAACCTCGGGGCGATTGCTGTTGAATGCGGTCAGTTTCTCGCAGCGGTTCCGTTTTTTCAGGCGGCGCTGCAGGTTGATCCGAAGAACCGGCAGTACTGGGTAAGCCTTGTCGATGCCTTGATCCAGGCCCAGGAGTGGGTGCTGGCCGAGGACATTCTCGAAGACGCCCGCCGTGCGGGGCTGGCTGGCGATGCTGCGGGTGAGCTGGTTGAGCGCTTGGTGTCGGCTGCTGTGCATCGAACCCGCAATGCAATACCCAAAGCGGGGCGCATGGCACCTGCCGAGCAAACTGCAGCGCTCAACCAGCTGTTTGAGGAAGAGCGGTTTGACGAAGTGATCCGGCTGGGGCGCAAGATGACGCGCCAATACCCGCAGTGCCCCATGGGGTACAAGTCGCTCAGTGCCGCACTCATGCGCGCCGGCCAGCTGGACAAGGCCATGGCGCCCATGCAGCAGGCCCTGCAGCTCAATCCAGTTGATGTGGACATGCTCAGCAATTACGGCTTGGCACGATCGCTCAAGGGCGATCTGGTGCAGGCCGAAGTCCTGCTGAGGCAGGCGGTGGCGCATGCCCCGGCATTCAAGCAGGGTTGGTACAACCTGGCGATCGTGATGCGCGGTCAGGCGCGGCTGGAAGCCGCCGAGCAGGCGTATCGCCGCGCACTGGATGTGGGCGGAGATGATCCGAACGTGCTCATCAACCTTGGCATTCTGCTGGGCGAGATGCACCGGTTTGCCGAAGCCGAGCAGTGCACCCGCAAGGCCATGGCTTGCGATCCGAAGCTGGTCCATGCCCATGTGAGTCTGGGCATGCTGCTCAAGGACCAGGGCAAGCTGACCGAGTCGCTGCAAGTGTTGCGCGGCGCCATCGACCTGAGTCCCACGGACGAGGCCGCTCACAGCTGCTATCTCTTTGTGGCCAATTGCATGCCCGAGCTTGACCCGCTCGAGCGCTTTGCAGCGTATCAGCGATTCAACAAACATTTTGGCGAGCCTCATCGCCGCGCTTGGCGCCCCCACGCCAACGACCGCACACCCGACCGGCGCCTTCGGGTGGGCTATGTGGCTCCGGTGTTTCGCACCCATGCCTGCCGGCCGTTTCTGGAGCCATTGCTGGAAAACCACGACCACACCCGCGTCGAGCTTTTCGCGTATTCGGGCCTTGTGGAGCTGGAAGACGATGTGACCGACCACTACCGGACACTGTTTGAACACTGGACCGACACCGGCCAGATGACCGATGACGAACTGGCTGCCCGCATCCGGGCGGATGGCATTGACGTTCTGGTGGACATCGCGGGGCAGACCAAGGGCCACCGGCTGGGGACCTTTGCGCGCAAGCCAGCTCCCGTGTCGCTGCACTGGCTGGACTCCGGCTACACCACAGGCCTGACGGCCATCGACTACTACCTGACAGACGCGGTGACCGTACCGCAGGGGGCTGAGTACCTGTTCTCTGAAGCGCCGTGGCGGCTGCCGCGCACCCCCTTTGTCTACCGCGCAAACCCGCGTGCTGGCGAGGTGAGCGAGCTGCCCGCGCTGGCTAATGGCCACATCACCTTTGGAACGCTGACTCGGGCCGTGCGGCTCAACGAACGCGTGCTGCGGGCCTGGGCCGATCTGCTGCGCCGGGTGCCCGGTGCAAGGCTGGAGCTCAACAGCGGCAACTTCAGCCAGGCCGAGGTGCGCGAACAATGGTGGCCAAGATTCGAGGCGCTGGGCATTCCGCGGGACCGCATCATCATGGGTTTTGAAAGCCCTCCCTGGAACGTGCTTCGCCGCATGGACATCGCGCTCGACTGCTTCCCCCAGAACTCCGGCACCACGCTGATCGAGTCGCTCTACATGGGCCTGCCCTTCGTATCGCTGGCCGGTGTGCCCAGCATGGGCACTCTGGGCGCGTCGGTGCTGTCGGCCGTGGGGCGTACCGAATGGATTGCACACAGCGAACAAGAGTATGGGGACAAGCTGGTGGCCCTTGCCAGCGACCTGCCGCGGCTGGCCCAGATTCGCCACGACCTGCGCCCGCAGATGCTGGCTTCCCCCCTGATGGACGAACCGGGGTTCGCCCGGGATGTGGAAGACGCCTATCAGCAAATGTTTGCCCGCTGGTGCGCCCAACAGGCCTGAAGGTCCGAGAAGCGCTGCGTTTTCCCCTTCTCACCGGCTTTGCTGCCATACCTAGCTTCACTATCCTTGACGCGATGAAAGCTGTACTGCTTGCCGGTGGACTCGGAACCCGAATTTCCGAGGAGTCGCACCTTAAACCCAAGCCCATGATCGAGATCGGGGGGCGTCCCATCCTGTGGCACATCATGAAGATGTACGCCGCGCATGGCGTCAACGACTTCATCATCTGCCTGGGCTACAAGGGCTATGTGATCAAAGAGTACTTTGCCAACTACTTCCTGCACATGTCGGATGTGACCTTTGACATGGCCAACAACCGCATGGAAGTGCACCACCGCCACGCGGAGCCCTGGCGCGTGACGCTGGTGGATACTGGCGAGAACACCATGACCGGTGGGCGCCTGCGCCGCGTGCAGGAATACCTGGAGCCCGGCCAGCCGTTCTGCTTTACCTACGGCGATGGCGTGGCCGACCTGGACATGACGGCGCAGTTTGCCTTTCACCGCGCCCATGGCTGTCAGGCCACCGTGACCGCCGTCCAGCCCCCTGGCCGTTATGGCGCACTGGTGCGGCATGGCGATGCAGTGCACGGATTCGAAGAAAAGCCCCGCGGCGATGGCGGCTGGATCAACGGCGGGTTTTTTGTGCTGCAGCCTGAGGTGATCGCGCGCATTGCGGACGACACCACCAGCTGGGAGCTGGAGCCCATGGCCCAGCTGGCGCAAAGCGGCCAGCTGCGTGCGTTTGAACACACCGGCTTCTGGCAGCCCATGGACACCCTGCGCGAGAAGAACCTGCTGGAAGAGCTGTGGCAAACCGGCAAGGCGCCATGGAAGACGTGGTGATGCAAAGCCGCGTGCAGCCTACCCCGGGCTTCTGGCGCGGCAAGCGCGTGCTGCTGACCGGGCACACCGGCTTCAAAGGCAGCTGGCTGGCCTTGTGGCTCGCGCGCATGGGGGCCCAGGTGTCGGGCCTGGCCCTGCCACCCGCCACCGAGCCCAACCTGTTCACCCTGGCCCGTGTGGCAGATGGCATGCATGCCAGCCACGAGTGCGATGTACGTGATGCCCAGGCTGTTGCTGCGCATGTGCAGGCTGCCCGCCCGCAGATCGTGCTACATCTGGCCGCGCAGGCGCTGGTGCGCGCGGGCTATGCGGACCCGCTGGGCACCCATGCCACCAACATCATGGGCACGGCCCATGTGCTCGATGCGCTGCGGGGCCAGTCCGACGCGCGCGTGGCCGTGGTGGTGACCACCGACAAGGTCTATCGCAACTGCGAATGGGCCTACCCCTACCGCGAGGACGACGCGCTGGGGGGCCACGACCCGTACAGCGCCAGCAAGGCTGCGACCGAAATCATTACTGCCAGCTACCGCGATGCGTTCCTGGCCGCGCAGGGCGTGGCCGTGGCCACTGCCCGCGCAGGCAACGTGATTGGCGGCGGCGACTGGGCGGCCGACCGCCTGCTGCCCGACGCCGTGCGGGCCTGGAGCGCCGGGCAACCCGTTCATATCCGCCGGCCCGAGGCCACACGGCCTTGGCAGCACGTGATCGAGCCGCTGGCCGCCTACCTGTGCCTGGCCGAGCGCCTGTGGGTGGAGCCCGCCCGCGCAGGCGCCTACAACTTTGGCCCCTTGCCCCACGAGGCCGCCATGGTGGGAAATGTGATCAAAATGGCTGCAAGTGCTTATTCTGATTGCACCGTCAGCTATGAAAATAATAGTGAAGGCCCGCACGAGGCCGGCTGGTTGGCCCTGGAAACCGCCCACGCTCGACAGGCGCTGGGTGTAGCGCCCCGCTGGGGCCTGGCCATGGCGGTAGAACGCACCATGGCCTGGTACCGCGCACAGCACGGCGGTGCAGACGCGCGCGCGCTGTGCCTGGCAGACCTGGACGCCTGGGAGGCCGCCGCGTGAGTACGCGTTTCGTCTGTACCCCTCTGCCCCTGAACGGCCTGGTGCGCGTGCAGCGCCACCCGTTGCACGATGCGCGCGGGCTGTTCGAACGCATGTTCTGCGCTGACGAGCTGGCTGCCGCAGGCTGGACCCAGCCCATTGTGCAGATCAACCACAGCGTTACGCGCCAGCGCGGCAGCGTGCGTGGCCTGCACTACCAGCGCTCGCCCCATGCCGAGATGAAACTGGTGAGCTGCCTGCGTGGCGAGGTGTGGGATGTGGCGGTGGACCTGCGCGCTGGCTCGCCCACCTTTTTGCAGTGGCATGCCGAGCGGTTGTCCGCTGACAACGCCTGCGCGCTGCTCATCCCTCCCGGTTTCGCACACGGTTTCCAGGCGCTGTCTGACGATGCCGAGTTGCTGTACCTGCACTCTGCCGCCTACGCGCCGGCGGCCGAGGCGGGGCTGAACCCGCTGGACCCGCGTCTGGCGCTGCCCTGGCCCTTGCCCATGGCCGACATGTCGGACCGCGACCGTAGCCACGCGCTGCTGACCGAATCGTTTGAAGGAGTACGCTTGTGAAGTGCCGACACTGCGGCCAGCCGCTGCACCTGCCGTTTCTGGACTTGGGCAGCGCGCCACCATCGAACGCCTACCTGAGCGAAGCCGCGCTGCGCGGCCCGGAAACCTGGTTCCCCCTGCGCGTGCTGGTGTGCAAGCACTGCTGGCTGGTGCAGACCGAAGACCACGCCGGGCGCGAGGCGCTGTTCACGAACGACTACGCCTACTTCAGTTCTTTCTCCACCTCCTGGCTTGCCCACGCTAAGACATATGTGCAGGCCATGCAGCAGCGGCTGGGCCTGGGCGCCGACAGCTGTGTTGTGGAAGTGGCATCGAACGACGGCTACCTGCTGCAGTACGTGCAGCAGGCTGGCATGCCCTGCTACGGCATCGAGCCCACGGCCAGCACCGCACAGGCGGCGCGGGCGCTGGGGCTCACGGTGGTCGAGCGCTTCTTCGGCGTGGCCCTGGCCGACGAGCTGGCCAGCGCGGGCCGCCAGGCCGACCTGATCGCCGCCAACAACGTGCTGGCCCATGTACCCGACATCAACGATTTTGTGGCCGGGTTTGCACGCCTGCTCAAGCCGCAGGGCGTGGCCACCTTCGAGTTTCCGCACCTGCTGCGCATGGTGCTGGGCTGCCAGTTCGACACGGCATACCACGAGCATTACTCGTACCTCTCGCTCACGGCGGTGCAGCGCATCTTTGCGGCCAACGGCCTGGTGGTGGTGGATGTGCAAGAGCTGCCCACCCATGGCGGCAGCCTGCGCGTGATGGCCGCCCGTGCCGATGCCACAGCCCACCCGCAAGCCACATCCGATGGCTCCGCCCGCGTGGCGCAACTGCTGGCCACCGAAGCCGCCGCAGGCATGCTGGGCGAGGACTTTTATAGTGATTTCCAGTCGCAGTCCAGGCGAATCAAGCATGAGTTGCTATCATTTTTGCTGAGGTGCCAGGCCGAAGGGCTGACAGTAGGTGCCTACGGTGCCGCCGCCAAGGGCAACACCTTGCTCAACTTTGCAGGCGTGCGGCCCGACCTGTTGCCCTACGTGGTCGACAAGAACCCCGCCAAGCAGGGCCAGTACCTGCCGGGCAGCCGCATCCCCATAGTGGATGAGGCTCACCTTCGCGCCCATCGGCCCGACCGCGTGCTGATCCTGCCCTGGAACCTGCGCGATGAGGTGGCCGCACAGCTGGACTATGTCCGCAGCTGGGGTGGAAAGTTTGCCGTGGCCGTGCCGCGGCTGGAGGTGTTCTAGATGATCGATCTGCACCCCGCCGCCCGCGTTTCGCCCTTGGCGGACATCGAAGATTCTGTGCGCGGCACCCGCATCGTGGTGGGTGCGCGTTCGGTGATCGACAGCTTCGTCAAGGTCAAGCCGGCGGGCGGGAGCGGCGACCTGGTGGTGGGCGAGGATGTGGTCATCAATTCGGGTTGCGTGCTGTACACCGGCAACGGCATCCAGATTGGTAACTACGTGGCCATCGCGGCCAACTGCACCTTTGCGCCGGTGAACCACGCCTATGCCGAGCGGGGCAGGTTTATCCGCGAGCAGGGCTTTCTGCCCAGCAAGGGCGGCATCGTGGTCGAGGATGATGTGTGGATCGGCGCCAACTGCGTCCTGCTCGATGGCGCTGTGCTGCGGCGTGGCTGCGTGGTGGGCGCAGGCTCCATCGTGAGGGGCGAACTGCTGCCCTACACGGTGTATGCGGGGCAGCCGCTGGTGGCGGTAGGAGAGCGACGGTGACGGAGCCCGCGTACTTCACCGTGCTGGGGGCGTCTGGCTACATCGGCAGCAGGCTGGTGGAGCACCTGCGCGCTCAGGGTTGCGACGTGCAGGCGCCGCTGCGCGGTGATGCCGAGATCTTCGCCCGGTCGCTGGGCCACGTCATCTATTGCGTGGGGCTCACCGCCGACTTCCGTACGCGCCCCTTTGATACGGTGGATGCCCACGTGGGCCTGCTTGCCGAGTTGCTGCGGCGCGCCAAGTTCGATTCGCTGCTGTACCTGTCGTCCACCCGTGTCTACATGGGAGCTTCCTCTACACACGAGGATGCCCCGCTGACTGTGCTGCCGGGCGATCCTTCGTACCTGTACAACCTCAGCAAGCTCACTGGCGAGTCCCTGTGCCACGCCAGCGGCCGCGCCGCAGTGCGCGTGGCGCGGCTGTCCAACGTGGTCGGGCCGGGCATGGATGCTGCCAGCGGTAATCTGGTCGCCGATCTGCTTTGCCAGGCCCGCGAGGGCCGCGTGGTGCTTCGCTCGGACCCACAGTCCGCCAAAGACTATGTGCATGTGACCGATGTGCTTGACTGGATTCCACGCATCGCCGTACAGGGCCGATATCCGGTATACAACGTTGCCAGCGGCCGCCAGACCACGCACGGCCAGTGGCTGAAATGGCTGCAGGAGCGCACGGGCTGTATGGTGGACGTTCTGCCCGGGGCACCGCTTCAGCCGTTCCCGCCCGTTGACGTGACGCGGCTGCAAGATGAATGGCAGGTGTCGCCCCGTCCACTGTTCAGCGACGATCTGCTGCTATTGAATGACGACCCCGTTGGAGTAACCCCGCCATGAACCCCGTTGACCAATTCGCCCAGGAACGCAGTGCCCGCCTTGAGAGCTATGCGGAAGACACTGCTTTCCGGGAGCTGTCCCGCGACTGGTTGCAGGCCTCCATGCAACGCCAGTACGTGTACAACTTTGACTGGATGGGACGCCCCATCATCCAGTACCCGCAGGACATGGTTGCGATGCAGGAACTGGTCTGGCGCGTTCGTCCTGACCTGATCATCGAAACCGGAATCGCCCATGGTGGTTCCCTGGTGCTCAGCGCCTCGCTGCTGGCCTTGCTGGACATGAGCGACGCCATCGAGGCAGGTACCACGCTAGACCCGCGCGTTTCACACCGCAAGGTGCTGGGTGTGGACATCGATATCCGTGCGCACAACCGTGCAGCCATTGAGGCCCACCCCATGGCCAGTCGCATCGCCATGATCCAGGGTTCGGCTGTAGCCCCTGACGTGGTGCAACAGGTGCGCGAGTTTGCCAAGGGCTATCAGCGTGTTCTCGTCTGCCTGGATTCGATGCACACCCATGCACATGTACTGGGCGAACTGGATGCCTACGCCCCTCTGGTCACACCGGGCAGCTACTGTGTGGTGTTCGACACCTTTGTGGAGGACATGCCTCCCCGATTCTTTGCGGACCGCCCCTGGGACGTCGGCAACAACCCGAAGACGGCCGTGCGCCAGTGGCTCGCCGCGCACGGCGAGTTTGAGGTGGATACAGCGATGGAGCAGCGTCTCCAGGTGACCGTGGCCCCCCACGGCTTTCTTCGCCGACTCCCGGACCCGGGCCACGCGGCGCGCTGAACTGGCCGGCGCGTTGTTCGCACCCCGGCATTGCGCCCGGCGCGTGCGCAGGAGGGGGCTGACCCAAAGCTGCCTCCCTGGGGCGGGGGCGGGATCTGGTGCGTGCGCCCGTGGGGCTTTGATCGCTCTTGCCATGGAGATTCAGGCGGCTTTGTGCCTGTCGCCATCATTGGGCAAGAACTGCCAGCCGGTACTGACTCATCTGTAGCGGTAGCGTTGCCAGGGTGGCGCTCAACGAAGGTTGCGTCTGGCAACAGAGGGCGCATCGGTCGAGTCTCCTGATCCTCGGTGGTCGATGGGCCAGCTGTTCCGGCACTGGATATATCGCTTTTCTTTCGTTGACGTGGGATGCCCCGGTTCACGCGGGCGCGGCAACAAAAAACCCCGGTGCCTGGGGAGGCGACCGGGGTACGGGGGAGTTTGCCTGCAGGTCCACCAACCTGCCGCCCAGGGTCACCCGGGATCGGTTACTTGAGCAGCGACAGCACACCCTGTGGAATCTGGTTTGCCTGGGCCACCATCGCAGTGCCTGCCTGCTGCAGGATCTGGGCGCGCGACAGGTTGGCGGTTTCGGCCGCGAAGTCCGCGTCCAGAATACGCGAGCGCGAGGCAGACAGGTTCTCGGAGGTGATGTTCAGGCTGGCAATGCTCGACTCGAAACGTGCCTGGAGCGCACCCAGCTTGGCACGTTCGCCGCTGATGAAGGCAAGCGCTGAATCCACGGTCTTGAGAGATTCAGTGGCTTTCGAGAACGTCGTCACGTCAAGGTCTGCCACCCGCTTGAGGGTCGAGCCACCCGTCGTGAGGGCGTTGGACGTCGAAGTCAGGGCAAACGATTTGTCCGAGTCCAGTGTGATGTAGCCGCTGACCGTGGTGAAGTTGGCGTTGGTGTCTGCCGCCAGCGTCACGCTGCCGCCGGCTGCGGTGCCGTCTGCCTGCAGCTTGGTCACGATGGTGGTGCCGGCGTTTTGCACGGCGGTGTCCGCTACCACGATGTCATTGCCGGTGGCGTTCGCCAGCAGCACGCGATCGCCTGTCGCATTGAGCGATGCTGTCACGCCGGTTTTGGCCGACTGGTCATTGATGGCGGCCACGGCGGCCGACAGCCGGTCTGCGCCTGAAGTGGCTGTCAGGGTGAACGACGCGGTGATCGGCGTGGTGTTGTCCGCTTGGATGGCCAGGGTAAAAGAGCCTGCAACGGCTGCGATGTCCAGTTCGACCTCGGTGCGGGCTGTGGCGGTAACGCCCGAGTTGGCCTTGACCGCATTGATCTGGTCGGCGATGGTCTTGGCCGAGGAGCTGCTCGCCACGTTCAGCGTCGCGGTACCCAGGGAACCACTGATGGAAACTGCGCCCGAGGTCACGCCGTTGGGCGGGATGGACGTGGCAGCCGCTGCTGCAGACACGCCTGCACCGGCGGAAGACACGTTCTGGTTATTGCCGTAAACACTGGTACGCAGGTTGGCGGTGGCCGCCACAATGGTCTGGTTGGCGTTGGCGCCCACCTGGAACTGCTGCGTGCCGAAGGTGCCGTCCAGCAGCTTCTGGCCGTTGAACTCGGTGGTTTGCGAGATGCGGTCGAGCTCGGCCACCAGCTGGCCGACTTCCTGCTGCAGGGCCTGGCGGTCGCCGGCGCTGTTGGAGGCGTTGGCCGACTGCACGGCCAGTTCACGCACACGCTGCAGGATGTCGCCAGCTGCCTTCATCGCGCCTTCGGTGACCTGCGCGAGCGAAATTCCGTCGTTGGCGTTGCGGGCCGCCTGGTTCAGGCCCTTGATCTGCGAGGTGAAGCGCTCGGAGATGGCCAGACCGGCCGCATCGTCCTTGGCGCTGTTGATGCGCAGGCCCGATGAAAGACGCTGGATGGAGGTATTCAGCGAACTCTGGCTCATGCCGAGGTTGCGCTGTGCGGTCAACGATGCGACGTTGGTATTGATAGTGGCTGCCATGGCGTTACTCCTGCAGAGCTGAAGACAAACATTTCTGCCGGTTTAAGCGTTGCCCCTCCGGCGGACTTCTCGGGAACGATGGATGAATTGTGGGCAGCCGGGTTTTTTGCGTTGGGGTGATAAGACGCAGAAAAACCGTTCAATCTGTGCGTTTGACCCTAAAGTTTTCCCGGCGCGACCCGAAAACCTAACCAACGGGACGCATGAAGTGAGAGTGATGCCCGCCGTTCACCCCAGCCGCTGGAGCAAAAGGTGAGCACTGTGGCCAGGTAGACCTGGCATTCAGTTGGCGGAAACGCCACATTCAGTCAGTTCTTTTCAGGAGTAACGCCATGGCAGCCACCATCAATACCAACGTCGCATCGTTGACCGCACAGCGCAATCTGGGAGCAAGCCAGAGTTCGCTGAACACCTCCATCCAGCGCCTTTCGTCGGGCTTGCGCATCAACAGCGCCAAGGACGATGCGGCCGGTCTGGCCATCTCCGAGCGCTTCACCTCGCAGATCAAGGGCCTGAACCAGGCGGTGCGCAACGCCAACGACGGTATCTCTCTGGCCCAGACCGCTGAAGGCGCCTTGAAGGCTTCCGGCGACATCCTGCAGCGTGTGCGTGAATTGGCTGTGCAGTCGGCCAACGCGTCCAACAGCGCCGGCGACCGCCAAGCCCTGCAACAGGAAGTCTCGCAGCTCGTGTCCGAGTTGGACCGCATTTCTCAAACCACGGAGTTCAACGGCCAGAAGCTGCTGGACGGTACTTTCGGCACGCAGCAGTTCCAGGTGGGCGCCAATGCCAACCAGACCATCACGGCCTCGACTGCCAACCTGCGTACCAGTGTTTACGGCAACAACCAGAACGTGTCGTCTGCAGGTGCTGGCGTTTCCGCTGCAGCTTCTGCCACTTCGGCTCCAGCCAATGGCGTGACCTCTGGTGCGGTCTCCATCAGCGGCTCGCTGGGCACGGCCACCCTGAACGTGGCCAGCAGTTCGTCGGCCAAGACCATTGCAGACCAGATCAATGCCGTGAAGGCCGATTCGGGTGTCACTGCAACGGCCCGCACGCAGGTTGAACTGGACATCGCAGCCACCGCAGGCTCGTATACGCTGGCGATCAAGGGTGACAACACGACGGCGCAAAACGTTTCGTTCACGCTGACATCCACCTCCGGTGCAGATCGCCTGTCGGCTGCTGTGTCCGCCATCAACGACCAGTCGGCCAAGACCGGTGTCACCGCTTCGCTGAACAGCACCGGCGACAAGGTCATCCTGACCAACGCCACCGGCAACGACATTCAGGTATCGGACACCGCCGTCCAAAATGCTGGTACCACCACGGTGACCAAGCTGCAGGCTGACGGTACGGCGGTTGGCGGCAGCGTGACCTTGGCTGCGGACACGACCGCCGACTTCACGACCGTGAGCGGGTACATCACGCTGGATTCCGACAAGTCCTTCGCGATCACTTCGGCCAGCAACGCGCTGACCACTGGCGGTTCCGCGCTGCAAAAGGTGTCTGACCTGGACGTGACCACGTTCAACAAGTCCACCAATGCCCTGAAGACGGTGGACTCGGCGCTCTCGTTCATCAACGGTGAACGCGCCAAGCTCGGTGCCCTGCAGTCGCGCTTCGAATCGTCGATCAGCAACCTGCAAGTGACGTCGGAAAACCTTTCCGCATCGCGCTCGCGCATTCTGGATGCCGACTTCGCCGCAGAAACTGCCAACCTGTCGCGTTCGCAGATCCTGCAGCAGGCAGGTACCGCGATGGTGGCTCAGGCCAACCAGCTGCCCCAGGGCGTGCTGGCCCTGCTGCGGTAAGCAGCAACGGCTTGTAAGGCAGGCAGGGCGTTGCAGCGCTCTGGCCTGTCAGGCACCAGGCGGCGGCAGATTTTCTGTCGCCGCCATTTGGCTTTTTGCAGGGCGGGTGCCAGGACCGCCCGATAAGACGGGTTTCCTGGCGTGTTTACGGACGTTCCTTGTCGCCATTCGGCGCCATAATTTCCGTTGGACCAGTTCAGGAGGTTTGTATGGCCACCATTTCATCGCCCGGCGTGGGAACCAACGGGCTTGATGTCAAAAGCATCATCTCCCAGCTGGTTGCGCTCGAAAAAAGACCTCTGGACACTCTCAAGCTCCAGGCAGCCACGGTCAATACCAAGATATCGGCCTTCGGGCAGATCAAGTCGCTGGTGTCCACGCTGCAGGATGCAGCCAGCAAGCTCACCAGCGTGACGGGCTGGAACGGTGTCACGACGACCTCATCGGATTCAAAGTACGTTTCAGCGAGTGCAGTGGGCGGCACCTTGCCTACTTCCTTCAGCGTGGAAATCCAGAGCATGGCCAAGGCCCAGGCTACGGCTTCTGCCGCGCTGCTGCCTGTGGGCGGCGCCCTCGGCGCGGGTACGCTTCGCCTTGAACTGGGCAAGTGGAGTGTGGCCCCCGCATCGTTCACGCCGCAGAGCGGCCAGCCGGTAGACATCACCATCAGCGCGGGCGACAAGCTTTCAGACATAGCCAGCAAGATCAACGGCGCCAATGCCGGGGTCACGGCTTCGATCCTGACCGATGCATCTGGCGAGCGCTTGCTGCTCACCGGCAAGGGCACGGGTGAAATGGCCGGCTATCGCGTCTCGGTGAACGAGGGCGCAGGCTTTGATACAGGCGTGCAGTCCTTTGCCGAAAACTCGGATGGGGTGGGCTTGTCCCGTCTGGCAACCGCCCAGATGGATGTGGCTGCGACGACGATGGCGGCGGATGCACGCGCCAAGGTCAACGGCATCTCCGTGACCTCTGCCACCAATTCGTTTGCCACCACCATCTCGGGTGTGACCTTCAAGGCCGAGCAGGTCACCGAGGTGGGCAAGCCCATTTCGATCACGGTGGCCAAGGACGACTCGGCCGTCCGTTCCAACATTGACGCGTTCGTGAAGGCGTACAACGCCATCAACGACCTGCTGCAGGAGGCCACCAAGTACGACCCCAAGACCAAATCTGCGGGGCTTCTGCAAGGCGATTCCACGGCCATCACCCTCCAGAATTCGCTGCGCTCGGCCGTCCAGTCCGTCACGACAGGCGGCGGGGCCTTCCAGCGCCTGGCGGATATCGGTATCAGCCAGGCACTGGGCGGTAACCTGGTGGTGGACAGCGCCAAGCTGGGCAAGGCCCTGGCGGACAGCCCTGATGCCGTGAAGGGGCTGTTTCGCAACACGGGTGGAGGCGCTGCCGACGGCATCGCTGTGCAGGTCAAGGCGCTCGCCACCAACCTGCTTTCCAACAGCGGCTTTTTCAAATCCAAGGACGACAACCTGCAGCTGAGTCTCAAGCGCATCAGCCAGGACCAGTCGCGGGTGAATGACAAAGTGGATGCGTTTGAAAAGCGCATCACGCAGCGCTATAACGCGCTCGACAAGCAGCTGAGCAGTCTGAACGGCCTCAATGCTTATGTGGCGCAGCAGGTCACGGCCTGGAACAAGTCCAACGGGTGATGTCGGAGGCCTTCAGTTTCCCTGGAGCCCGCCGATAACCCTAGTAAGTAACCTCGAAGGATTGACAGCATGTTCAGCGCCTACAGCCCCCGTGCAGCCAACGCCTATCAGCGTATCAACATTGAAACCAGCATGCACACGATTGACCAGCACCAGCTGGTCAGCCTGCTGTATGAAGGTGTGCTCAACTCCATCGCCACGGCGCGTGGTGCCATGGCGCGGGGCGACGTGGTGGGCAAGGTTAACGCCATCTCCAAAGCCCTGCGCATCATTGAAGAAGGCCTGAGCACCGCCCTGGATCGCGTGGACGGCGGCGAGCTGGCCAGCAACCTCGGCGCCCTGTACGATTACTGCACGCAGCGGCTCATCCTGGCCAACGCCCGCAACGACGACGCGATGATGCAGGAAGTCATGAAGCTGATCGAGCCCGTCGCGCAAGGCTGGAACGAGATCAAGAAGAACGGCGTGCTGGCCGCCGATGCGCCACCGTCCGCCTCTGGCCAGCCTGCGCTGGTGGAGGCCTGAAACATGTCACATATGCTGATTGACTACTACAAGGCCATTGAGGACAGCAGCGCCAAGATGCTGGAGGCCGCACGGCTCAAGGACTGGGACGGCGTGGTGCGCTACGAGGGCGCCTGTGCCGTGTTGATCGAGCAGCTGCGCTTCAAGGCCCAGGAGCACGACCTGCTGCCCGAGCACCGCCGCGAGAAGATGCGCATCATGCAGCGCATCCTGCGCAACGACGCGCAGATTCGCACCCTGGCGGAACCCTGGCTGGCCCAGTTCGAGCACCTGTTTGAAGGCCAGCCGTTGATGATGCATTGAGGCGCTACCAGGTGCGCCTTGCCGGCCGCCGGGTCGGCAAACCGCCAACGGGGCTACCTCACTCCCATCCAGAAAGCGAAACGCCCTGCAATGCAGGGCGTTTTTGTTGGCGGGTGGGTGCGTCGGTGCCGGGTGGGGTGCTGATCCGGCCCCGCAGAGGGAATTTCAGGTCAAAATGGCCGATGGCGCTTGTTTTGATTGGTCCTATTGCTATATAAATAGTAGCAAATCTCTTTTACACCTGCATGTTCATGATGTCGGTGTACGCCTGCACCATGCGGTTGCGTACATGCAGCGTGGCCTGAAATCCGATCTGTGCCTTCTGGATGGCGACCATGGTTTCTTCCAGGCTGACAGACGGGTTTTCCATCTGAACTTCTTTTTGCAGGTCGGCCGAGCGGTTCTGTGCGGCGCTCACCGACTGCAGGGCCCCTTTCAGGGCGCCCGAGAATCCGACGTCGGAGCCCTCGTTTTGCGGCGCTGCAGCACGGCGCGTCAGGCCTGCACCCGTGAGGGGAGCGGTAGAGCTTGAGATGCGTAGGTCCATGGCGTGTCCGTGGGGAATGGCGGTATGCTGGGTATCCTAGCCATCGCTGGCGCTGCCATCGTGGCGAAATGATGGACAAACCAGCGCCTTATCGAGCGAACATTCAGGGCCTGTGGCCGAATAATCGGTCCCACGCCCAGCTCCGTTGCCGGGCCAGTCCTCATGGAACGCAAGATGTCTGCTGTTGCTGAAATTCCTCTCGCCACCCCGTCTGCCGGCCCCTCATGGCTGCAGCGGATGTCTGCGCTGGATCGGGCCCAGCGCATGCGTCTGGGTGTGGGCATTGCGCTGCTGGTGGCCATTGCCGTGGCCGCCATCGTGTTTGGCCGCCAGCCCGACTACCGCGTGCTGTTTGCCAACCTGAACGACAAGGACGGGGGCGCCATCGTGGCGCAGCTGTCCCAGATGAATGTGCCCTACAAGCACGCCGATGGCGGCGGCGCCATCCTGATTCCGGCAGACCGTGTGCACGACGTGCGGCTGCGTCTGGCCACCCAGGGGCTGCCCAAGGGCTCGGTAGCTGGCTTCGAGTTGATGGAGGCCAGCAAGTTCGGCATGACGCAGTTTCAGGAGCGCCTCAACTTCCAGCGCGGCCTGGAGGGTGAGCTCACCCGCTCCATCCAGGCCCTGTCGTCCGTGCAGGGTGCGCGCGTGCACCTGGCGCTTCCCAATCAAAATGGTTTCTTCCGCGAGCAGCAAAAACCGTCGGCTTCGGTGTTGGTCAGCCTGCACCCGGGCCGCGTGCTCGACCGCGCACAGCTCGCGGGCATCGTCCACTTGGTGGCTTCGAGCGTGCCAGAGCTGGCCCCCTCGGCTGTGAGCGTGCTGGACGATACCGGCAAGCTTCTGTCGCAGACACCGGAAGGCGGCGCTGGTGCCGAGGTGAATGCGCAGCAGCTGTTGTACGTGCAGCAGCTGGAGCAGCAGTACACCCGCCGCATCATGGACATCCTGGAGCCCGTGGTGGGCCGCAACAACGTAAAGGCGCAGGTCACTGCGGAGGTTGACTTCACCCAGACGGAGTCCACCTCCGAGCAGTTCCGCCCCAACCAGACGCCCGATGCAAGCGCCATTCGCAGCCAGCAGGTGCTGGAAAGCCGTGGCAGTTCCAACAAGACGGCCACTGGCGTGCCCGGTGCGGTGGCAAACCAGCCGCCTGCACCGGCAGCAGCACCCATCAACGGCGCAAACCCGGCTCCCAACGCAGCGGGCCAGCAGGGCGCCGAAGAGCAGACCAGCAAGCGCGAGTCCACTACCAACTACGAAGTGGACAAGACAGTCCGCGTGACCCGCGGCAGCACGGGGGCCGTGAAGCGGCTGAGCGCTGCGGTGGTCGTCAACTACCAGTCCACTGAAGAAAAGGGCAAGGCGGTGACCAAGGCGCTGTCGCCCGAACAGGTGGAGCAGATGACGGCGCTGGTGCGCGAGACCATCGGCTTCAACCGCGAGCGCGGTGACTCCGTGAACCTGATGAACACCCCGTTCCAGGTTTCCGTGACGCCCGCCAACGAAGTGCCGGTATGGAAGCAGCCCGAAACGATCGAGCTGGCCCGCAGCCTGGCCTGGCCCGTGGGTGCCGTGCTGTTCGGTGCCATGGTGCTCCTGGGCCTGGTCCGGCCGGCGCTCAAGGGCGGTACCAAGGTTGAAAAGGTCGATGCCGTGCCAGTGCCTGGCGCCCAGCTCGATGCCCTGGAGGCCGACACGCCCGAACGCCCCGCGCTGCCATCGCCGGGCCGCAAGGAAGAACCCGTGGCCACGCCGGAGCAGCTGCGACTGGAAGATGCGCGGGTGCTCGCCAAGGAGAACCCGATGGCAGTGGCCAATATCCTGAAGACCTGGCTCAACGGCGAACCCGCCTGACGGCCTGCCCGGACGACAACCATGGACGACCAAGGACTCCACGACGCCGCCATCATGCTGATGTCTCTCGGCGAGGAAGAGGCGGCCGAAGTATTCAAGCACTTCTCGCCCAAGGAAGTGCAAAAGCTGGGCGAAACCATTGCCCGCATGCGCTCTGTCTCCCGTGAAAAGGTGGACGAGGTCATCAACAAGTTTTCCAACGCGGCTTCGGCCCAGAGCCTGCTGGTATCGGACACCGGCAACTACGTGCGCGCCGTGCTCAAGCGCGCCTTGGGCGACGACAAGGCCGGCCTGCTGATTGACCGGATCCTGCAGGGCGGCGACGTATCGGGCATTGAAAGCCTCAAGTGGATGGACCCGCTCTCGGTAGCCGAGCTGCTGCGCAACGAGCACCCGCAGATCGTGGCTGCCATTTTGGTCCACCTCGACAGCGATCAGGCGTCGGGCATCCTGATGCACCTGACGGACCGCCAGCGCAGTGAAATCCTGTTGCGCGTGGCCACGCTGGAGGGCATCCAGCCAACGGCGCTCAAGGACCTCAACGAGGTGCTTTTCAAGGTGCTTGCAGGCGGCGACAAGATCCGCAAGAGCTCGCTGGGCGGGGTCAAGGCCGCGGCCGAGATCATCAACCTCTTGGGCGGGAACATGGACGCCGTGGTGCTGGAGTCCATCCGCGGTTACGACCCCGACCTGGCCCAGAAGATCATGGACAAGATGTTCGTGTTCGAGGACATCCTCAAGCTCGACGACAAGTCCATCCAGACGGTGCTCAAGGAAGTGGCGTCCGAGACGCTCATCGTGGCGCTCAAGGGCGCGGTGCCCGAGCTGCGCGAAAAGTTTCTGTCCAACATGTCTTCGCGCGCTGCCGAGGCCCTGCGCGAGGACCTGGAATCGCGTGGACCCATGCGGCTGTCCGAAGTCGAAGCGCAGCAAAAGGAAATCCTCAAGACGGTCCGCCGCCTGTCCGACGAAGGCCAGATCGTGATCGCTGCAGGTGGTGACGATGCCTTCGTCTAGCCATCGCGCTTATTCGCGCTTCATCCCCAGCGAAGAGGTCGGCCTCGTCACGCAATGGAGGTTTGGGGCTGTGGATGGCTCCAGCATTCCGGAGCCAGAGGCCGATGAAACGCTTGCGGTGGAGTTGCCCGCCGAACCTGACGAGGCCGCGCAACAGGCCCTTGTGCAGCAGGCTTGCGACGACGCCTTTGCCGAAGGCTTTGCCCAGGGGCAGGCACAGACGGCGCTGGAGTGGCAACGCCGCATGGATGAATACATCGACAACCAGGGCCAGGAGGTGGCGAAGCGACTGCAGGGTGTGATGCAAGCGCTGGACGCAAACCTGGGCGAAATGCAGCAAGAGATGGCACAGCAGGTATTGGCCCTGGCCTGCGACATCGCGCGCCAAGTGGTTCGTCAGGAGATCTCGGTCAACCCGAATGTGCTGCACCCGGTGGTGCGTGAGGCGCTCGGCATGCTGGTCACCGAGGGACGGCCGTCAGCGGTCAGGCTCAACCCCGTCGATATGGAATCTGTGGGCGATGCCCTGAGCGCAGATGCGGGCGCGCCCGGCCTGCGCTGGGTTGCCGATGCGACCGTGGCGCCGGGCGGATGCCTGGTGGAATCCTCGGGCACCGTGATCGACGCCACGCTGGGCAAGCGGTGGGAGCGCGCCGTCTCCGCACTGGGTCTCGAATCGCCCTGGCAGGAAGGGGAGTCCTGATGGCCGTTGAAAGCACCTCTTCCTGGATGCAGTTCATTGCGGAGGCGCGTGCACGCGCCTCAGACACCGTGGACCTGGAAACGCGGGGAACGCTGACGCGCCTGACGGGGCTCGTCCTGGAAGCCGCAGGCATCCGTGTGCCTGTGGGTTCGCAATGCATGGTCCAGATGCCCGGGCACGCTCCAGTGCTGGCAGAGGTGGTGGGTTTTTCGGGTGACCGTGCCTTTCTCATGCCCGCAGGCGACATCCACGGGCTCTCCAGCGGAGCCAGCGTGGTTCCGGCGGCACCGTACATCCCCACGCCACGCCTGGGCGAACCTGCGGCGGCAGTGCAGCGCGCCGGCGTGCTGCGGCTGCCCATGGGCGACGGCTTGCTGGGCCGGGTGGTGGATGCGCAGGGCGTCCCTCTGGACCACCAGGGGCCTGTCACTAACGTGGTGGCCGAGCCCATGGGCCGGCGCCAGATCAATGCAATGGACCGTTCACCCGTGCGCGAAACGCTCGATACGGGAGTGCGTGCCATCAATGCGCTGCTGACCGTGGGTCGAGGCCAGCGCCTGGGCCTGTTTGCCGGCTCGGGCGTGGGAAAGAGCGTGCTGCTGGGCATGATGGCCCGGTATACGCAGGCCGACGTCATCGTGGTTGGCCTCATCGGCGAGCGGGGCCGCGAGGTCAAGGAGTTCATCGAAGACATTCTGGGGCCCGAAGGCCGTGCACGTTCGGTCGTGGTGGCTGCGCCGGCGGATGCGCCTCCGCTGCTGCGCATGCAGGGTGCGGCCTATGCTACCGCGGTGGCCGAGCACTTTCGGGACAAGGGGCGCCATGTGCTTTTGCTCATGGATTCACTCACCCGTTATGCCATGGCCCAGCGCGAAATTGCGCTGGCCATCGGGGAGCCGCCTGCCACCAAGGGCTACCCGCCCTCATGCTTTGCCAAGCTCCCCCAACTGGTCGAACGCAGCGGCAACGGGCTGCATGGAGTGGGCTCGATCACGGCCTTCTACACCGTCCTGTCCGAGGGAGATGACCAGCAGGATCCGATCGCCGATGCGGCGCGGGCCATCCTCGATGGGCACATCGTACTGTCGCGTGCGCTGGCCGAAACGGGCCACTTCCCGGCCATTGATATCGAACAATCTGCGTCCCGCGTGATGCATAACGTGGTCGATCGGGAACACTTTGATCTGGCCCGGCGCTTCCGTGCGACGTATTCGCGCTACCAGAAGAGCCGCGATCTGGTCCAGGTGGGCGCTTACATGAGCGGGTCGGATCCTGCGCTGGACGAAGCCATCAGGCTGCAGCCCCAGATGGCCGCGTTCTTGCAGCAGGACATGTTTGAAGCCGCTTCGCTGGGGCAAAGCGTCGCAGGCATGGCCGCTGTGGTGGGCCACTGACCGCGCCTGCCATCTTCATGACCAGTTGATTCAAGATGTCCAGCCTCACTTCGCTCCAGGTTGCAGTCGATGTGGCCACGCGCAAACGTGACGATGCCCGGCGCGCTTTGCAGGCCACGCTGGCCGCACAGCACGCAGCGCATGCGCAGCTGGAGCAACTGCGGGACTATGCCCGGGAAACCGAGGCTCGCTGGGGCATGCGGGCAGATGCCGAGATGAAGCCCGAGGTGATGTACCACCACTATCACTTCATGGACCGGCTTGGCCATGCAGCGGGCCTGCAGACCACGGTGGTGGGAGACCACGAGAGCCGCGTGGCAGGCGCCAGGCGTGCGCTGCTGGAGGCAGAGCTACGCCTTGCCAGCCTTTGCAAGGTGGTCGAAAAACGCCGCGCAGACCTCGAACTCAAGGAAATTCGCCGCGATCAGAAACAGACGGACGAACGCGCTGCATTGCAGTACCGCTCGTCCCACTAGGAGCATTGACCATGGAAGCGACACGCGCCCAAGCCTCACAGCCCGGCCCGGCATCCCAGCCATCTACCCAGGCCGCTGCGCACGCGCAGAAGGTCAAGGGCGGTGCACCGGGTACGGCGAACGCACTGAGCGCAAACCCCGGCGATTTTCTGGCCCTGCTGGCTGGCTTGACGGACACGCCGGACGCGGGCGCTGCAGCGCAAGCGTCGGGCGACTTATTGGCGCCCGATGCGCTTCTGGGGGATGCGGACCCGCAGACCGCAGATGCTGCAGCCCTGGCGGCATGGCAGGGGCTGCTTGTTCCTGAAGACCGGTCTTCGCCGGCCTTGGGCCTGTTGCGGGGGCGCGCCGATGCTGGCGGCGAAATCAGCGGGGCCGCTATTCAGGATGTACTGTTTTCGAAGACGGGCGGTCGCGCCCAGGGTCTGGTGGCCGAAACCGTTTTGCTGGATGCGTCTGCCGATATGCGTGGAGGTCCTGCACCTGTTTCAGGTACTGCACATGCACGTGCATCCGCGCGAGCCAACGGCACCGTCGCGCAGCGGCCTGACCCGGCCTCGGATGTGACCGCGTCGCGCGCTTCCTCGACATTGGACCGCATGCAGGGCCAGCCATTCGGCCCTGTGGTTGCACTAGTCCCCATGGAAGCACTCGCGATGGGTTTGAGTCGCGCCGGTGCATCGGTGGAGCGTTTTGCGGGCAGTGCGCCGCTGGCAGCCGAACTGGCTGGAGCTCTGGGCGAACTGGTAGCGGGAGGTGCTGGGGTCGGACAGGACGCCAGTGCCCGGGCGTCGGGTGGCGATGCGGGCCTGCGCGACCAGGGTTACGGCGGAGGAGCCCTCACGGAGCCGGGTGGTGGCCCTGCCGTCGAAACGGTGGACTCTGCAGGCGCACCGGGGGACGCGGCGCAGGCGAGCGTGGAGGACCAGCTGGCTGAGCAGGTGGCTTACTGGGTCAATCAGGAGACACAGAACGCTGAGTTGACTGTCACCCGCGACGGGCAGCCGGTGGAGGTATCGGTCACGTTGTCGGGCAATGAGGCCCACGTCACTTTCAGAAGTGATCAGGAGCATACGCGCGAGATTCTGGACCGCAGCATGCTGCAGTTGAGTGATCTGCTGCGCGGCGAGGGGCTTGTGCTTTCCGGCATGTCCGTCGGAACTTCGTCCGCGAGGAACCCTGATGGCGGTAGCGGGGGATCAGATCAGAAGCGCCGTCGTGATGATGCACGCCAGGCGCAGGTGAGCCCCATCCCCTTGGCAGGAGCCGGACTTGCAGGTTCAGGCCGCGTGTCAGACCGTTCGGTCGATGTGTTTGTGTGAGCGACACCGAGGCGGCAAGGCTGGTGTGGCAGGGGCGGGGCCAGGGTGTCCGCACAAAACCTGATGTGCGACACGTTCAGCAACCCTCCATAGGTTGTTGAATGCCGTGGTTTTAGGCATTTATTCTGGCTATTATGGGTTGCATCGTCATCCCATAATGGGGCATCTCAGGCAGCACTGGCATCCATAAATGCACTGGCCTGAAAGCTCTTCTAGCAAGGAAACCGCATCGTGTCAGCCCCCCCACCCGCAGCGGCCCCGGTCAAAAGCAAAAAAATGCTAGTGATCATCATCGGCGTTGTACTACTTGTAGTGCTGGCTGGCGGCGGCGCAGCCGCCTGGTTCATGACCCGGTCCCACGGTGACGAGGAAGAGGGTGGCGCCAGCGCGAAACCGGCCAAGGAAGCGCCGAAGTTGGCACCGACGTTTCTTCCCCTTGAAAATATGGTGGTGAACCTCGCCGACCCGGGGGGAGACCGCTTTGCGCAGGTCGGCATCACGCTCGAACTGGAGGACGCGAAGACGGCCGAGCAGGTCAAGCAGTACTTGCCTAGCATCCGCAGCGGCATTCTGCTGCTGGTTTCGCAGCGGACGTCCGCGGAGCTTTTGCAACGCGAGGGCAAGGAAAAACTTGCGACCGACATCCTGCGCGAGGTCTCGCGCCCGTTGGGATTCAAGGTTCCCACTGAAAAGGAGCGGGCGCGTGCGGCAGCTGCTGCAGCGGAACAGGACGAAGACGCTGAAGAGCGTCCGGCCGCCCGCAAACGCACCGAGCAGCGCAACCCCGTGCAGCGCGTGCTGTTCTCCAACTTCATCATCCAGTGACACGGGCAAGGACCAGTCATGAGTGATTCCTTCCTTTCCCAAGAAGAAGTGGATGCCCTCCTTGAGGGGGTGACCGGAGAGAGCCAGAAATCGGTCGAGGAGGTGGCCGAGGCGGGGTCCGTACGCACGTACGACATTTCCAGCCAGGAGCGCATTGTCCGCGGCCGCATGCCGACGATGGAAATCGTCAACGAACGCTTTGCCCGCAACTTCCGCATCGGTCTTTTCAACTTCATTCGCCGCAGCCCCGAAATTTCGGTGGGAACAGTTTCTGTACAGCGCTACAGCGCGTTCCTGCGGGAACTTGCCGTCCCCACGAACTTCAACATCCTGGCCATCCGGCCCTTGCGGGGCAGCGGGCTCATCGTGTGCGAGCCTTCACTCGTCTTCGGGATCATCGATACCTTGTACGGTGGTGTGGGCAAGTTCCAGACACGCATCGAGGGTCGCGACTTTTCGCCTACCGAGCAACGTGTGATCAACCGGCTGGTGGACGTCATTTGCGCCGAATACAAGAAGGCTTGGCAGGGCATCTATCCATTGGAGCTGGAATACCAGCGGTCCGAAATGCAGCCGCAATTTGCCAACATTGCGACCCCGAGCGAAATCGTGGTGTCGACGGCGTTTCAGCTGGAGATTGGCGACCTGTCGGGCGCGATTCATATCTGCATGCCTTACGCGACGCTGGAGCCCATCCGCGACGTGCTGTATTCCTCCACACAGGGTGACTCGATCGAGGTTGACCGGCGATGGGTTCGGGTTCTGACCCGGGAGATACAGGCTGCCGAGGTGACTCTGGTTGCCGAACTGGCGAAGGCGGACGCCACGGTGGAGCAGCTGCTGGCCATGAAGCCGGGCGATTTCATCGAGCTCGACCGCGAGCCGCGCATCCGCGCATCCATCGGCGGGGTTCCGATTTTTGAATGCCAGTACGGCACACACAATTCGAAGTACGCCATCCGTATCGAAGAATGCCTGCGCAATTCCGATATGAGCTGGCTGGGAGAAAAGAATGTCAACTGAAGAAGACAACAAGGACGCGGCAGCGGACGATCCGTTCGCTGGCTGGGCCGAGGCGCTGGAAGAGCAAAAGCGAACCGACGACAAGCCTGCTGACGGGGAGCAGGGCGGCCCGTTGTCGGGCGATCCGGTACGGCCGTTTTCGGGAACGGCAGATGGTTCGGTCAACGATATCAACATGGTGCTTGATATCCCGGTGCAGCTATCTGTGGAGCTGGGCCGGACCAAGGTTCCCATCAAGTACATCCTGCAGCTGGCACAGGGTTCTGTCGTCGAACTTGATGCGCTCGCGGGCGAGCCCATGGATGTGCTGGTCAACGGCTACCTCATTGCCCAGGGCGAGGTGGTCGTGGTGAATGACAAGTTCGGTATCCGCCTCACCGATGTGGTCACTCCATCGGAACGCCTGCGTCGGGTAAGCCGTGGGTAGCACCGGCAGCATGACGCAGACGCTGCTCGTCGTGGTGCTCTTTGTGGGCGCCATGGCCACGCTGCCGTGGCTCGTGCGTCGCTTGCAGCAGCGGCACGCTTCCAGCGGGCTTTCGGTGGGTGCCCCATCAAAAGTGATTTCGGCGGTAGCGGTGGGTCCTCAGCAGAAAGTGGTGACGGTAGAGGTTGGGCCGGAGCATGCCCGCACCTGCCTTGTGTTGGGCGTTACGCCCCAGCAGATCAGCTGTCTTCATGTGCTGCCAGTCAGCGGCGGGGCAGCGCCTCCATCGGCGACGACGGTCGCGACGCCTTCCTTCGAGAGGGAGATGGCGTTGGCTGGGCATTCCGGGGAAAAGGGTGGTCATGCTTGACCGCCGTTGTGGATTGATCCGGCAATCGGCACCGCTGTGGGCCCTGGTTGCCGTGTCGGCACTGGCGCTGCACGCGCCTGCCCTGGCGCAACCTGCGGCAGGGTCGTTACCCTTGGTGGTTGGCACCGGGCCAGCAGGTAACAGCTACTCTGTTCCGATCCAGACGCTGCTGTTCTTCACGGCCCTGTCGTTCCTTCCGGCGGTGCTGCTCATGATGACGGGATTCACCCGCATCGTGATTGTGCTGTCGCTGTTGCGCCAGGCGCTCGGCACGCAGTCCGCTCCGCCCAACCAGGTCATCATCGGGCTGTCGCTGTTCCTGACCTTTTTTGTCATGGGCCCGACGCTGGACCGCGTCTACGAAGACGCCTATGTGCCGTACACCAAGAACGCGATCACATTCGAGCAGGCGCTAGAACGTGCGGAGGCACCCATGCGGACGTTCATGCTCAAGCAGACCCGGCAGTCGGATTTCGCGTTGTTTTCCAGGCTGGCGCGGCTAGATCCCCAGGTGACGGCGGAGACCGCGCCGCTGCGTGTTCTCGTGCCTGCATTCGTCACCAGTGAGCTGAAGTCCGCTTTCCAGATCGGGTTCATGATCTTTATCCCGTTTCTGGTCATCGACATGGTGGTGTCGAGCATTTTGATGTCGCTGGGGATGATGATGCTGTCGCCGGTGCTCGTCGCACTGCCGTTCAAGTTGATGCTTTTCGTGCTGGCCGACGGCTGGAATCTTCTGATCGGCTCGCTGGCGGCGAGCTTCGTTCCCTGAAGGAGTGCGTGGATGACCCCCCAAATGGTGCTCACGATCGGGCATGACGCCTTGACGCTGTTGCTGATGATTTCGATGCCGGTGCTTGGCGTTGTCATGGCCGTGGGTTTGGTCGTCAGCATTTTTCAGGCTGTGACGCAAATTCACGAAGCGACACTTGCTTTCGTGCCCAAGCTGATCGCGGCCATGGTGGTCTTTGCCATTGCCGGGCCCTGGATGCTCAGCTCGCTGGTTGACTACATCCGCCGCACCATCGAGTCGATCCCTTCGGTGATCGGATAGACGCGTGGTGTCCTGCCGCCTGGTCTGTGCCACAAGGGGGCATCCGGAGTGATCGCGGTTCCTGCGTCTTCATCTCCTCGTTTTGGCGTGGGGGACCTGCGGTGATCACGTTCAGCGAGGCGCAGATCATGGGCTGGCTCTCTCCCATACTCTGGCCGTTTCTACGCGTGCTGGCGGTCTTCTCTGTGGCGCCCGTGTTTTCGATGCGTGCCGTGCCGATGCGCGTGAAGATCGGACTGGCCTTTCTGGTGGCGCTTTGCGCCCAGGCCGTACTGGTGGATCAGCCCGTCATCAGCGTCAACAGCCCTGATGCCCTGGCGGCGGTCGCCCAGCAGGTGGCGATTGGTCTGGCCATCGGATTCACGGTGAGGCTGGTTTTTGCCGCAGTGGAGCTTGCGGGCGAAATCATTGGTTTGCAGATGGGGCTGAACTTTGCGTCATTCTTCGACCCGACGTCCAATGCCCAGGTGAGCGCGGTAGCAAGGTTTTTTGGTCACATGGCAGTGCTTTTGTTTGTGGTGATCAATGGACATCTGCTGATACTGATGGCCGTCGTCAAGAGCTTTGACCGATTTCCCGTCAACGGAAACTTCCTGCAATCGCTTGCCCAGATGCGGCTTCACGAGATCGGGGCTTCGCTGTTTTCAAGCGCTCTCTGGATCGCTTTGCCCATGATTGCGTTGCTCATGTTTGTGAACCTCACGCTGGGCATCATCTCGCGCGTAGCGCCGCAGATGAATATCTATGCGGTCGGGTTTCCCGTCACGCTGACGGTGGGCATGCTGGGGATTGCTGCCACGCTACCCATGCTGGAGCAGCCTGTGCTTGCACTCATGCGGCAGGCTATCGACTTCTTTGCGGCGCAGCGTTGACGACAGTGCCAAGAGGGCAGCGTTGAACTCAGACGAGCTGGTTGCGAATCGCGTAAACAGTCAGTTCAGCGTTGTTTGTAAGCTTGAGCTTTTCAAGCACTCTTGACCGGTAGACGCTGACGGTCTTCGGGCTCAGCATCAGTTCTTCTGCAATATCGGAAAGACGCCGGCCTGATGCGATCTTCACCAGTGTCTGCAACTCACGCTCGGAAAGCGTTGCATGTGGTAGTTCTGGCGTGGGCTGGGCCAGGCTGTCTGCCAGCATCTGCGCGACCTCGGGCGTCAGGTATTTTCGCCCTTGGATCACGGTCCGCACCGCCTCGATCAATTGCACCGGATCGCCAGCCTTGTTGGCGTACCCGTGTGCCCCGGCTTTCAGGCAGCGAAGAGCGTACTGGTCCTCGGGGTACATCGAAACGATCAGTACCTTGATGTCCGGGTGGGTCTCGCGTACGCTGGCTAGCACCTCTAGCCCGCTGCGCCCCGGCATGTTCAGATCGAGCAGAAGGATGTCGCACAAGTCTGTGCGAAGCACCTCCCTAAGCTCTGCATATCCTCCGGCCTCCGCCGTCACAGTGATATCGGGTGCCTCACAGAGGGTGTCTCGAATGCCGCGACGCAGCACGGCATGGTCATCGCAAAGCACCACGCGGATCACTGATGTTCTCCTTGAGCGACTGAACTGCCTGCAGCCGTTAGTGGGACTGAAAGTATCACGGATGTGCCCTTGCCCGGCCTGCTGCTGATGTCGATCCAGCCACCTACGGTGCGCGCCCTTTCCTGCAGGCCTCTCAGGCCGAAAGTCCGCGGCTTGCTGAGCATTTCGGGCTCGATACCGACTCCGTCATCCGAGACTTCAATTGTCAGCACCCCCTCCTGATCGGAGAGGTCAATCGTGACCTTGCTGGGGGCTGCATGCTTGGAAATGTTGGTGAGCGCTTCTTGTGCGGTCCGGTAGGCGACCAGCTGGATGTCGCTGGACGCAGGAATGGTGTCCCTGCTTTTTGTCAGCTGAACAGGCGTGCCGGTTCGTTGCTCAAACCCCGTCGCAAGCCACTGCACAGCGGCAACTAGACCCTGTTCCAGCACGGGTGGGCGAAGGTTCATCATGATCCGTTGGCTTGCCCCGATAGCGTGATGAAGCATTTCTGCTGCCGAATCCGCGTGCTTGCGCATGGCTTCGTCATCGCTGTGGCGCGCGATCCAGGCCACGTCGAAACGCACGGCGGTAAGGGCTCCGCCAATGTCGTCATGGATCTCGCGCGCAATCGATGTTCGCTCGCGCTCGATCGACAACTGCAGGTGCTCGGCAAGCTCCGCAAGTCGCCGTTCAGAAACGGCAAGTTCACGGACCGCCTGTTCCCTGGCATATCGCGCTTCGTGGACTTCAATGGCCCGCTCCACTACATGGGGGAGTCGCTGCAGGTCATCCTTCAGGAGGTAGTCGGCCATTCCCATGCGGATGGCATCCACAGCTGCGGTTTCTCCGATCGCCCCAGAGACAAGAATAAATGGGGGGGATTGCGGCTTTTGTGCCACATAAGACCAAGCATCCAGGGCAGTAAAGCCCGGCAGGCGGTAATCTGCCAGAACAATGTCGAAACAGCGTCTGTCGATTTGCTGCTGGAATTCCTCCAGTGTGTCGACGCGAAGCGCGCTGAACGTAAGGCCTCCGCGCTTGAGCGCAAGCGTCGTCAGTCCGTGATCGGCTTCCGAGTCCTCAAGGTGCAAGATCTCTAGAAGTCGGTCGGATGATTTCTGGACCATGAGGGCGCTATCATAGGATACAAATTGGAACAAACAAGCCGTGTTTTTCCGGTTGGGGTAGCCGTACTGAGGGCGTCAAATGTTAGCGACAGTGGCTCAATGGGCAGTCGGCGGGCGTGGGGCGTGCATGACGCCACAGCGCTGTATTTTCGCGTGATTTGCTGATGATGCTGCGATGGAGAAACGATGCAATCAACGCTAACAACATCCGGGGAGCCTGCAGTGCAGGTGCCCGTTATGGTGGCGGCAGAGCTACAGGATTCGCTGCTGGTCGTGATGCATGACCTGCACCGGCTTGAGGGCTTGCTGAGCCATGCTACGGACAATCTCCTGGAGCGCTTCGGCGAGGCCAATGCAGCACTGACGGATGCGGTCGTTGAAGACACGCCAAAGCTGGTTGCGGCCCGGGCTGCGCTCCGCAGTGCGGTGACTGAACTCCAGTTTCAGGATATGGCATCACAGTTGATCTGGCACACCACGAAAGTCCTGCAGGGTTGTGCGTTCCGACTCGCTTCCGAGGCCATGGGGCACGAGGAGGGGGAAGACGCAGCGCCATTTGCAGAGATGGCGCCCGACAGGCCAAACCCCGTGACGCAAAGCGAGATGGACGCGGGATCTGTAGACCTGTTTTGACGTGCAGACTACCGGTTAACCTATATATTCAAGTCAGTTGGAGCCACATATGCAATCGATCCTTGCCGTTGATGATTCACCGTCCATGCGAAAAATGGTGGCATTTACCCTGACCGGGGCTGGGTATCACGTGGTGGAGGCGGTGGATGGGCAGGACGCGCTGGAGAAGGCTGAAACCCACAATATCGATCTCGTTCTGGCAGACCAGAACATGCCGCGACTTGACGGCATCGGCCTGACCCGCAAACTGCGTGAGCATCCAAAGTTCAAGACGATTCCCATCCTGATACTCACCACTGAGTCCAGTGACCAGATGAAGCAGGCGGGACGTACCGCGGGGGCGACAGGCTGGTTGGTAAAGCCGTTTGATCCGAACCGACTGATCGAAGTGATCCAGAAAGTGATCCGTTAGTCCCAACAACGATCACCATCAACAGGAGCCACCATGGCGGACACCTACCAAGAACCATCGGGCGGGGGCGCTGACTTTGACCTGAGTCAGTTCTACCAGATCTTTTTTGAAGAGGCGGGTGAGAATCTCGACCAGATGGAGCAGATGCTCCTTGATCTGGATCTGAGCAGTGCAAACGATGAAGAGCTCAATGGCATCTTCCGGTGCGCTCACTCCATCAAAGGTGGTGCGGCAACTTTTGGCTTCGCAGACGTTGCGGAACTCACGCACCAGATGGAGTCCCTGCTGGACCGTTTGCGCCGGCATGAACTCCAGCCAATTCCCGAAATGGTGGACGTCTTGCTCGAATCTGCTGACGCCTCGCGAAGCCTTCTGGCGCGCCATCAGGCCGGTGGACAGGGTGAGGCAGTTTCAACTTCCGCCCTTGTGCGGCGAATCAGCGAGCTGGCGGCTGGTCACGTGCCAACGGCCGCTGCACCTGTAGCGCCCCCGCCTCCGCCCGCCCCTTCGGCGCAAACAGCTCCGGTGCCCGCGCCAGCGCTGGCAACACCGGGCGGGTCAAGGCAACTTGAAATTGAGATCGGCCCCCTGGAGCGGCCTGAGCAGGCAGACGCCATAAAAGAGCTGTTTCGCGACATCCCCGGGCTGGGGGCGGTCCGGGACGTGCCCACGACTTCGGCAGACACGCGCCTGTTTTCTGTCGAAACCACCTCGACCAACGATGATTTGCTGGACTTGTTCGCGTTTCATGTGTCCAAGGACAGGGTTCGCATCCGTGACGCTGGTGCAGCTGCAGCCAGCGCGGCAGAGCAGTCCGCATCGGAGTCTGGGGGCGAAACGGCTGGAGACGGAACCCCCTACGGCTTCTTCGACGGTGCACCCGGCGCGCCGCATCAGGACATGCCTGTACCGGTCTCGGTCAGTCAGTCCGCCGGGGCACCGAAAACCGCTGTCGCGGTAAGACCGGCTGCGGAATCGAAAGCGGGTGGTCAGGCGCAGATGGAGTCAACGACGATCCGTGTGGACGTCAAGAAGGTCGATCAGTTGATCAATTTGGTTGGTGAGCTGGTAATCACTCAGGCAATGCTCGCGCAAAACAGCCGCGGGCTCGACGCAGGCGCCTATCAGCAATTGCTTGCAGGGCTGGCAGACCTTGACCGTAATACCCGGGATCTTCAGGAATCGGTGATGTCGATCCGGATGATTCCCATGTCGATTGTGTTCAGCCGGTTTCCCCGCATGCTGCGAGATCTGGCAAACAAACTGGGCAAAAAGGTAGAACTGGTCACGCTGGGGGAGGCAACAGAACTGGACAAAGGCCTTGTCGAGAAAATCACCGATCCGCTCACGCATTTGGTCCGCAACAGCTGCGATCATGGTATCGAAATGCCTGCCGAGCGGCTCGCTAAAGGTAAATCGGAACACGGCACGATCACACTGTCAGCTTCTCATCAAGGCGGATCGATCGTTATCGAGGTGCGTGACGACGGAAAGGGTCTGTCGCGCGAAAAGATCTTGAGCAAGGCGTTGGAGCGAGGTCTAGATGTTTCGGATCAGATGAGCGATGCAGAGGTTTGGCAGCTCATCTTCGCACCAGGTTTCTCTACGGCAGATGAAGTGACGGATGTGTCTGGCCGGGGAGTTGGCATGGATGTGGTCAAGCGCAACATTGCTGCGTTGAATGGTTCCGTGGAAATCGACTCGGCCGAGGGCTATGGGATGAGGGTGTCTGTGCGACTGCCTCTCACGTTGGCCATCATGGACGGCATGTCTGTTGGCGTGGGGGAAGAGGTCTACATCCTGCCGCTCTCGTCGGTAGTGGAGTCCTTCCAGGTCAACTCAAGTGACGTGAGCACCGTGGCTCAAGGCTCTCAACTGGTCAAGGTACGCGATGAGTACATGCCGGTGATCGCCCTTGAAAAGATTTTCCAGGTGCCGCGCTTCGATTTGGACAAGTCGAGCAACATCATGGTCGTGGTCGAGGCAGACGGAAGCCGGGTGGCATTGCTGGTGGACGAGTTGCTGGGGCAGCACCAGGTGGTTGTCAAAAATCTGGAAACCAATTACCGCAAGGTGCCCAATGTTTCTGGTGCCACCATTCTTGGTGACGGCACTGTAGCGCTCATCCTCGACACGGGCGGACTTGTTCGTCGCGCCCGGCACTGAAGAACAAAGCGGCGACTGTGAAATGGCGCCGTTACGAAAGGAATCACCATGAGTGTGGTAGCGAAGACTACAGATTCAGCGACTGCAGGAGCCCGTGAATATCTGACCTTCCGGCTCGACCAGGAAGAGTACGGGATCGACATATTGAAGGTCCAGGAAATTCGGGGCTATGAACCCCCGACGCGGATAGCAAATGCTCCCAGTTTCATCAAGGGGGTGGTGAACCTTCGCGGCACGATTGTCCCTATTGTGGACATGCGGCTGAAGTTCAATTGTGCGCAAGCGGACTACAACAGTTTTACGGTTGTGATCATCCTCAATCTCCGCAGCCGGGTGGTGGGAGTGGTCGTGGATTCGGTTAGCGATGTAATGGAACTTACTCCAGACAGCATTCGTTCTGCGCCCGACATTGAAAGCGCCATCGACAACAGTTGCATCCTCGGGCTCGGGTCGGTGGGAGAGCGCATGCTTATTCTTTTAGACATCGAAAAATTGATGTCTGGGCTGGACATGGGGTTGGCATCGACCAGCGAGTAGCTAGGGGAGCTGCCGGAGTCCGGCGGCTCAGGGCATTCATCAATGGGCATTTCAGCGGCCATACCTTCGAAGTAACGGCCCCCTTTCTGGATGATCAATATGGCCTCGACCACCAGTGTCACATCTGCAGGACGACCTGCGCCGGCCAAAGCTGAAGCGTCATCCGTTGCACAAGCAACTTCCGGCCCCTTGGCTCAAGGCCGCGAGTTTGTCTGGACCAATGCAGACTTCGCACGGGTCCAGGCCCTGATTTACCAGAGAGCGGGAATCAGCCTGCACGATGGTAAGCATGCGATGGTTTATAGCCGTCTTTCACGTCGATTGCGGGAGACGGGTTATTCCAGTTTTCACGATTATCTTGCGTGGCTGGAAAATCATGATGGTCCAGAGTGGCAAGAGTTTGTCAACGCTCTTACCACTAACCTGACGGCGTTTTTTCGCGAACAACATCATTTCGAGATCTTTGCCTCGCACCTGCGTACGAAGCCTTCGCACAGTTGGCGTGTCTGGTGTAACGCAGCCTCTACAGGAGAGGAACCTTATTCGATTGTCATGACCGCGTTTGAGGCGTTGGGGCAAAACGCTTCATTCAAGCTCACGGCCAGCGATATCGACTCGCGTGTACTAGCGACTGCTGCGAACGGCGTTTACCGTCTTGATAGTCTGAAGGGCTTAACGCCTGATCGCATGCAGAAATTCTTCCTGAAGGGAAAAGGGTCGAATGCAGGTATGGCACGTGCCAAACCTGAGTTGCGTCGTGCAATCGAGTTCATGAGCGTCAATCTCATACGGGACGACTGGCCATTCAAGGAGCCATTCGATGTCGTATTTTGCCGCAATGTGATGATTTACTTCGATGCGCCTACGCAGCGCCGGGTTCTCGAGCGCATTCATCGCGTGCTGAAGCCTGGGGGAATGCTTTTTGTTGGCCATGCCGAGAACTTCAGCGAGTCCAAGGACTTGTTTACTTTGCGAGGCAAGACGGTGTATGAACGCCGTTGAGCACTGTCTCTGACGCTTTGCTTGTAACTCTCATGACCACTACTCCAACCGGCATATCCTCTGCGTCCAGCGCCGCCAGCGCAGGCTCCAGCGAGCGGCGCAGGGCTCCACGCATTGCCCCACTTAGCGCGGACGTCTACTCAACTGGCAGTGGGCCTACGCGAGAATCCTCGTTGCAGGAGCTCAAGGCGCGCGCTCGAAAACCCGGTGAGGCTTCTTTTTTCTATTTGGATCACCACTTCCAGCACAATGCTGTCAAGGTGTTGCCTGGAGAGTATTTCGTTTCGGACGAGAACATGGTGATCATGACTGTGCTGGGGTCATGCATTGCCGCATGTTTGTGGGATAGCCGTGCCCGGGTGGGGGGGATGAACCACTTTATGCTGCCTGACGGTGATCTGGCAGACGCCTCAGGTCGCTACGGATCCTACGCGATGGAGTTATTGATCAATGAGATGCTGAAACTAGGCGCACGTCGAGAAACGATGCAGGCGAAGATTTTTGGTGGCGCCCAGGTCATGGCCAATTTCACGACAATGAATGTCGGGGAGCGGAACACCAATTTTGTACTGAACTACCTTCAGACAGAAAGAATTCCGATTGTCTCTGACGACGTGCTGGACATTTATCCGCGAAAGGTCGTTTTCTTTCCGATCACAGGCAAAGCCATGGTGAAGCGGTTAGCGCATGCTCACCCCGAAGCGCTGGTGGCCCAAGAAGTGCGCGGCAATGCAGCCTCCGTCGCAAAATCGACGTCCGGTGGTTCTGTCGATCTGTTTTAAAAGGTTTAGTTGATGAGCAGGAAAATCCGCGTGGTCGTGGTGGACGACTCGGCGCTGGTACGCAGTCTGTTATCCGAGATCATCAACCGCCAGCGTGACATGCAATGCGTTGGCACGGCGAATGACCCCTTGGTCGCGCGCGAGATGATTCGTGAACTTGATCCGGATGTCATCACGCTGGACGTTGAAATGCCGCGAATGGATGGTATCGACTTTCTTGGGCGCCTCATGCGTTTGAGGCCGATGCCGGTGGTCATGATTTCGACTCTCACGGAGAGAGGTGCAGAGGTCACGATGCGCGCGCTAGAGCTCGGCGCTGTTGATTTCGTGGCCAAGCCTCGTGTCGGCCTTGCCAGCGGTCTGAATGACTTGGCGTCACAGATCGTCGAGAAAATACGTGTGGCAGCTGTGGCCCAGGTACGCCGCGCGCCTTCTCGCGAGGTGCAGCCCGTGGAAGCTGGGGGTGGAGGGAGTGCTTCCACCACAACCGCATCGCATGCACTACTGGGAAGACTCTCTACCGAAAAGCTGATCTGTATCGGTGCCTCTACAGGTGGAACAGAGGCCATCAAGGAAGTACTGGTGCAGATGCCGGCGGATTCGCCAGCCATAGTGATTACCCAGCACATGCCACCGGGATTCACCACAAGCTTTGCTGCGCGGTTGAATGGCCTGTGCCAGATTACGGTGAAAGAGGCGAGCAACGGTGAGCGCATCATTCCTGGCCATGCTTATATTGCCCCGGGCGGGACACAGTTCCATGTGGCTCGCAGCGGGGCGAATTATGTTGCCGTTGTCGATGATGGGCCGCCAGTAAACCGTCACAAGCCATCCGTCGAAGTGCTGTTCAAATCAGCTGCCGCCGTCGTGGGGCGGAATGCGTTTGGGATCATGCTGACGGGAATGGGTAATGATGGCGCTGCCGCCATGCATGAAATGAAGCAAGCGGGCAGCTACAACTACGTTCAGGATGAGGCTACCTGTATTGTCTTCGGCATGCCGCGCGAGGCAATAGCGCATGGTGCAGCTGACGAAGTGCTACCGCTCGGGCAGATCGCCCCAGCGCTGATCTCCCGGCTTCGCGGAGCTACGGACCGTCTTCACCACCGTATCTAGTTCGGGTGAGCGAAAGCCGCTCGCATAGGGGCTGCTATCTCATACGTACCGGCATTCAAATCCGCGTGGATGTGCCGTGATGTCGAGGTGCATGCAAGTCAGCTGGAGAGAGTGCTCCATCGCTCCAGGGCGGCCATGAGCTCGTCTTCGATCTCCGTTGCACGAACTGTCATCGATGAAGCTGCTGCCGGGTCGCGGGTGTAAAGCAAGCCATCGGCAAGCTGCTCATTTAGGCCTTTCTGCTCTGACTCCAGTCTTGCGATGTGCAAAGGCAGCTCTTCGAGCTCTCTTTGCTCCTTGTAGGTCAGCTTCTTCTTGGCGGAGGAAGCTGGCGCTGCCGTAGTTGTCATTTGAGCCGGTTCCGAATTGGTTTTGACCATGGCGGAGGTCTCTATGGCCTTTCCAGGCTGGCGGTGGCTTTCTGCTACCCGCAGTGCTCGACTCCGCTTGGACTGCACAATCCAGTCCTGTACGCCCCCTTCGTATTCTCTCCACAGGCCATCGCCCTCAAACGCAAGGGTGCTTGTCACTACGTTGTCGAGGAAGGTACGGTCGTGACTCACCAAAAACACGGTTCCTTCATAGGATTCCAGCAACTCCTCCAGCAGATCAAGGGTGTCGATATCGAGATCGTTGGTCGGTTCGTCGAG